>NZ_BOPD01000083.1:0-601 GCF_016863575.1 Micromonospora sediminimaris | reverse complement strand
TCGAAGGCGAACGAGTGGAACATCGCCCACACATCATCCGGACCAAACCCGAAATGACGCTCCGTCACCCCAAAAAGCCGCAACACATTACCGTGCGAAATCTGCACACCCTTCGGACGCCCCGTCGTCCCCGACGTAAAAATCACATACGCCCGATCATCCCCACCCGACTCCGCCACGGCCACGTCCACCGGACCGCCGGCCAAACCCTCATCATCCACAAGCACCGCCGGCACACCCTCCGGCAACAACCCCACCAACCCACCACTGGTCACCACCACCGACGGATCAGCATCATCCACAATCAACTCCAACCGACCCGCCGGAGTCCCCACATCCAACGGCACATACGACGACCCCACCCGCAACACCGCAAGCACCGCAGCAACCATGTCAACAGAACGATCCAACAACACACCCACCGGCCGCGACACATCCACACCCGCAGCCCGAATCGCCCCCGCCAACACCCCCACCCGACGATCCAACTCCGCAAACGTCACACCCCGACCACCACACCGCACCGCCACCCGATCCGGAAAACACCGAACCGACTCCCCAAACCCCGCCACCAAACTCCGCGCCTGCCCCACCGACGGCA
>NZ_BOPD01000082.1:0-611 GCF_016863575.1 Micromonospora sediminimaris | reverse complement strand
GGGCGGCGGGGTGGTCGGGTTGGTCGGGCCGGGGCCGGGGGTGCCGCCTTCCGAGAGGGTGATGTCCGAGCTTCCCTGGCTCTGGTAACCCTCGGTCGCCATGATCTGGTAGTAGTGGTTACCGAGGTTCAGGCCAACCCGCGCCCAGGCGTCGAAGTGGTTGGCGGTGGTGATGGTCCCGCTGCTGCGCTTCTGCTGCCGGACGCTCCAGTACTGGTAGAACGTCTGGGTGCCGTCGATCGACGGGGCGTTGACCCGCTGGCTACGCAGGATGTCGTAGGTGCCGCCGTCGGTGGTGATGCTGCCCAGCCGGGTGGCCCCGCTGCTCGGGTTGTAGCTGCCGAAGTTCTCGACGATGTAGTACTCCACGAGCGGGTTACGGGTCCAGCCGTACAGGGCGAGGTAGCTGTTGTTGTTACCCGGGTTGTAGCTACCCGAGTAGCTGATCGTACGGCGGGTTCCCGGGTTCCAGCCCTTGCCACCAACCCAGTTGTTGGTGCTCCTGCTCCACGAGCTGGAGTAGCGGCCGTTCTCGCGCAACACCATGCAGGCGTCGCCGCTGTCCTTCCAGAACGAGAAGAAGAACCCGTTGTGGGTACCTTCCGTGTTCG
>NZ_BOPD01000081.1:0-715 GCF_016863575.1 Micromonospora sediminimaris | reverse complement strand
GGTACGTGGCGGGACCTGACCGACAACGTGAACTCGATGGCGTCGAACCTGACCAGCCAGGTACGGAACATCGCCTCGGTCACCACGGCGGTGGCGCGGGGCGACCTGTCGCAGAAGATCACGGTGGATGCCCGGGGCGAGATCCTGGAGCTGAAGTCGACGGTGAACACGATGGTCGATCAGCTGTCGTCGTTCGCCGACGAGGTGACGCGGGTGGCCCGTGAGGTGGGCACCGAGGGCAACCTCGGCGGTCAGGCTCAGGTCAAGGGCGTCAGCGGCACCTGGCGGGATCTGACCGACAACGTGAACTCGATGGCGTCGAACCTGACCGCCCAGGTACGGAACATCGCCCAGGTCTCCACGGCGGTCGCCAAGGGTGACCTGAGCCAGAAGATCACGGTGGATGCCCGGGGCGAGATCCTGGAGCTGAAGTCGACGGTGAACACGATGGTGGATCAGCTGTCGTCGTTCGCCGACGAGGTGACGCGGGTGGCCCGTGAGGTGGGTACCGAGGGCAAGCTGGGCGGCCAGGCCCAGGTGCGCGGCGTTGCCGGCACCTGGCGGGATCTGACCGACAACGTGAACTCGATGGCGTCGAACCTGACCAGCCAGGTCCGCAACATCGCCTCGGTCACCACCGCGGTGGCCAACGGTGACCTGTCGCAGAAGATCACGGTCGACGCGCAGGGCGAGATCCTGGAGCTGAAGAACACGG
>NZ_BOPD01000080.1:0-820 GCF_016863575.1 Micromonospora sediminimaris | reverse complement strand
GACATCGAGCCTTTGCCGCAGTTCAAGGATCGGGGGGTCGTCGCCGGAATGGACCTCCGGCGACGACACGAGGCAGAGGCCCACAGCGGTACGCCGTGCACGCCTCGGCCACCGCACCACACAAAATTGTCACAGCGAAAGGAAACACGTCGTGCGTTCTCCTATCAGCCGGAAGCGGAGGCGGGCGGTCAGCCTGCTGCTGCCAACGGCCCTGCTCGCGGGTATGGTCACCGCGTCACCAGCGGCGGCGCACCCGCCGGTCGGCCCGTCGCAGCTGGCCACACAGTCCACGCCCGGGGATCCGCCACTGCCCACTTACCCCGGGCTGCCGCCTGAGCCAAGCACCTTCGCGGCGGCCAGCACCACCCCGGTGCCCTGCGCCAACAACGGTGCCGACAAGCAGATGACGCGGGCGGATGCGGTCACTCGCGCGCGCAGCTGGCTACCCGGCGTCCCCTACAGCCAGTCACGGTGCTACCGCAACCAGTACGGCGACTACCGGACCGACTGTTCGGGTTTCGTCGCGATGGCCTGGGGGCTGGGCGGCTCCGGTAGCGCCTTCTGGACCGGCAACCTGCATACCCGCTCCCACACCATCGCCCGTAACGCGCTGGAGCCGGGCGATGCTCTACTCCGCCACACGGGTGATCAGAGCGAGAATCACGTGGCGCTTTTCGTACGGTGGGGCAACTCTGCCAAGACCACCCCGGTGGTCATCGAACAGACCGGTAGCAGCGACACCATCGAGAGAACGTGGACGGCATCCTACGCAGCTCTCTACACCCCGGTCCGCTACGACAACATCGTCGAGTCCCAGCCG
>NZ_BOPD01000079.1:0-839 GCF_016863575.1 Micromonospora sediminimaris | reverse complement strand
ATGTTCGAGCGGTTCACCGACCGAGCGCGACGGGTTGTCGTCCTGGCCCAGGAAGAGGCCCGGATGCTCAATCACAACTACATCGGTACGGAGCACATCCTGTTGGGCCTGATCCACGAGGGTGAGGGCGTCGCGGCGAAGGCCCTGGAGAGCCTGGGGATCTCCCTGGAGGGCGTCCGTCAGCAGGTGGAGGAGATCATTGGTCAGGGTCAGCAGGCGCCGAGCGGGCACATCCCGTTCACGCCGCGGGCCAAGAAGGTGTTGGAGCTGTCGTTGCGGGAGGCGCTGCAGCTCGGGCACAACTACATCGGCACGGAGCACATCCTGCTGGGTTTGATCCGTGAGGGTGAGGGCGTCGCCGCGCAGGTGCTGGTGAAGCTGGGCGCGGACTTGAACCGGGTGCGTCAGCAGGTCATCCAGCTGCTGTCGGGCTACCAGGGCAAGGAGCCGGCCGCGGCGGGTGCCGCTCCGGGTGAGGCCGCGCCGTCGACCAGCCTGGTGCTGGACCAGTTCGGCCGGAACCTGACTCAGGCGGCCCGGGAGGGCAAGCTCGACCCGGTGATCGGGCGGGAGAAGGAGATCGAGCGGGTCATGCAGGTGCTGTCCCGCCGCACGAAGAACAACCCGGTCCTGATCGGCGAGCCCGGCGTCGGTAAGACCGCGGTGGTCGAGGGGTTGTCCCAGAAGATCATCAAGGGTGAGGTGCCGGAGACGCTGAAGGACAAGCAGCTCTACACCCTCGACCTGGGCGCCCTGGTGGCCGGTTCCCGGTACCGCGGTGATTTCGAGGAGCGTCTGAAGAAGGTGCTGAAGGAGATCCGCACCCGGGGCGACATCAT
>NZ_BOPD01000078.1:0-947 GCF_016863575.1 Micromonospora sediminimaris | reverse complement strand
CACGTCACAGTCGAGGGCCACCCGGAATCGGGTCGGCCCTCGACTGCGTTGCGCCGTTGATACGGCGTACTCAGGAAGGATGTACCTGTGAGTTCAGCACCTCAGGGCGGGGACCGCCCCCGGGGGTACGAGGGTCGGTCGGCGGATCGCGACGGCGGGCCCCGCCGCAGCGACCGCCCGTCGCGCCAGGACCGGGGAGAGGAGCGAGGCTCTCGCAACGGCGGACGCGACGCCGGCGGGTACGGCAGCGACCGTCCCAGGTCCGGCGGCTTCCGCCGAGACGGCGACCGTCGCGAGGGCGGCTTCCGCGACAGCGGCCGCTCTGGCGGTGGGTTCCGAGGCGAGCGCAGCGACCGCAGCTTCGGCGGTCGCGACGGCTCCGGCGACAGGGACCGTGGCACTGGGGGTTTCCGTGGCGCCGACCGTCGCGATGGCGACCGTCGCGACGGAGGGTTCCGACGCGATAGCGGCGAACGCTCCGGTGGTTTCCGCGACGGGGAGCGTCGCGAGGGTGGCTTCCGTGGCGGTGACCGTCGCGAGGGTGGCTTCCGCGACGGGGAGCGTCGCGAGGGTGGCTTCCGTGGCGGTGACCGTCGCGAGGGTGGCTTCCGTGGCGGTGACCGCCGCGAGGGTGGCTTCCGTGGTGGTGACCGCCGTGAAGGTGGTTTCCGCGACGGGGAGCGTCGCGAGGGTGGTTTCCGTGGCAGTGACCGCCGTGAAGGTGGCTTCCGTGGTGGTGACCGCCGTGAAGGTGGCTTCCGTGGCGGCGAGCGCCGGGACGGCGATTCCCGGGAGCGTCGCGAGGGCGGGTTCCGTGGCGGCGAGCGTCGCGAGGGTGGTTTCCGCGAGGGTGACCGCCGGGACGGTGGCTTCCGTGGCAGTGACCGCCGGGACGGTGGCTTCCGTGGTGGTGAGCGCCGGGACGGTGGCTTCCGCGAGGGTGACCG
>NZ_BOPD01000077.1:0-1042 GCF_016863575.1 Micromonospora sediminimaris | reverse complement strand
CCCCCGTCACCGGCGGGTTGGTGGTGGGCGGGGTAGTGGTCGGCGGAGTGGTGGTGGGTGGCGTGGTGGTCGGCGGGGTGGTCGTGGGCGGCGTGGTGGTCGGCGGGGTCGTGCCGCCACCGAACTGCACGTCGCTGCAGTGGTAGTACGACTGGTCGAAGTGGCTGGCCTGCCAGACGGTGAAGATGATGTGCCGGCCGGTGCGGCCGGGCGCGTTCACCGGAATCTGGATCGACACCCCGTCGACCTCCCGCTGCCACTGCGACGCCGGCGTGTAGCCGATCTGGCCGACCAGTTCCAGGTCGGACCAGGCCAGCGGCTTGGTGAGCGTGTCCACACCCTGCCGGGTGGCGTACACCCGGAGGTAGTCGGCACCGTGGCTGGCCTGGTCGAAGAACTTCAACTGGAAGCTGTTGGGGACCGGGGTGGTCCGCCAGGCACCCAGGGTGTCGAGGGCGTTGTAGCGACCGCCCTCGGCACGCCCGCCCGAGCAGAGCTGGCCGTTCGGCACGGCCGCCTGGTGGTTGCCGCCCACCCCCTCGCGGAGTTGGCCGTTCCAGTTCCACATGGCGGCCGGGTTGGCCTGCCAGGCCTGCCAACACATCGGGTCCTCGGTGGCCATCCGCGGGTTCATGTGGTCACCGCCCCAGCGTTCCCAGCAGCCGTAGGCGCGGGACCCGGGGTTGACCGTGGCGCCGTGCGCGGAGACGGGGTTTGTCAGCGCGGTGGTGAGCAGCAACAGGGCGACGGCCGCGACGGCCAGCAGCCAGGCAGCGCGTGGTGATCTGAGTACGTTCGACATGGAGCTCCCCAAGGGAATCGTCAGTTCGCGAAAGCGCCCGGACGCTCGGGAGTTGCCTCTCCCGTGGTCGATCTGCGTTGCCCCTGTGGTGTTGGCTCCGAGCGAAGCGTGCCACGGAGCATCGGCGTACGTCAACGCGAGAAGCGCTCTCCGGAGCGGGCCTCCGGCACCACCACCAGCCAGGTGCCGGCACCCCGCCGGGCTACCGGGTGCCGCTGCCTGACCTGCCGGCTGCCGCTC
>NZ_BOPD01000076.1:0-1080 GCF_016863575.1 Micromonospora sediminimaris | reverse complement strand
ATTGTCCGGTTCGCCGGTGGCCGAGGCCACCCCACCGGCGGAATCGCGGGCCGGGTCCGGTGGTTGTACATGGGGTAACCACGGGCGCCTCCGAGCGCCGCCCCCGGCCCGGGTCGGAATGGCTCCCCGCCGTCGGGCGTTACACCCCCGGACGACAACGCCAGCGCCATCCGCCTCCCCGCGAGGCCCGGGAATGGCCCCGGCCCACCCGGCGTTACACCTGGCCGGGCCGCGAGCCCCCGGTGCCACCCCGCATCCCCGGGACACCGGACGAACGCCGCAAAGCCTCCCCCCTTCTCGCATGGCTCACCCGCATCCCCCACACGCGGGCGGAGCCGCGCGCACCCCCGACCGAAAGGTGCAGATCATCATGGCTACCACCATCCTGCGTAAGACCGCCCTGACCATCGCCGCTGCCGCCGCCACCGCCGGCGGCATCGCCGGCCCCGCCATCGCCGCCCAGGCCACCCCGGGTGTCCAGGCGAGCGCCGTGCAGGCCGACCGCAAGCCCGGCGGCGAGCGCGAACTCGGCGTCCGCTACGAAGCCCAGCCCAACTTCTACTACTGCGGCCCCGCCGCCGCCCGCAACGCCCTGAGCGTGCAGGGCAAGAACATCGACGTCGACACCATGGCCAAGCAGATGCGCACCACCGAGGCCGGCACCAACTCCATCAACGACATCACCCCCGTGCTCAACAAGGAGACCGGCAAGAACGTCTACAAGTCCGTCGAAATCGCCGACCCCAAGGCCGACGACAAGCAGACCGACAAGCTGCGCGACGACATCGTCCGCACCGTCAACGACGGCCGCGCCGTAGTCGCCAACATCGCCGGCACCGCCACCGACACCGACGGCACCACCCACAGCTTCGAAGGCGGCCACTACATCAGCGTCGTGGGCTACCGCGACGGCGGCGACACGGTCACCATCGCCGACTCCGCCGACCCCGCCCAAGCCTCCTACCGGATGAGCATCGACACCCTCGCCGACTGGATCGCCACCCGCGGCTACAGCGCCACCTCCTGACCAACCGAAACACCACGAAGGGCCGACCCCACCCGGGGCCGGCCCTTCGTCGT
>NZ_BOPD01000075.1:0-1148 GCF_016863575.1 Micromonospora sediminimaris | reverse complement strand
AAGGCTCCGGCACCCAGCAGGCCAACACCTACCGCAACGTGGTCAACGACTGCCTCGCGGTCCCGCGGTGCAACGGCATCACCGTGTGGGGCATCCGGGACAGCGACTCGTGGCGCTCGTACGGCACCCCGCTGCTGTTCGACAACAACGGCAACAAGAAGCAGGCGTACACGGCCACCCTGGACGCGTTGAACAGCGCCGGCCCCGGCCCCACTCCCACTCCCACCACGCCGGGTCCCACTCCCACCCCCACGACGCCGCCGCCCTCCGACTCCGCCAGCGAGATCGTCGGCAGCCAGTCGGGCCGCTGCATCGACGTACCCAACGCCTCCCGCGACAACGGCACCCGCGTCCAGCTCTACGACTGCAACAAGCAGACCAACCAGTCCTGGACCTACACCTCGAACAAGCAGCTACGCGTCTACGGCGACATGTGCCTGGACGCTGGCGGCTCCGGCAACGGCACCGCGATCCAGATCTACAGCTGCCACAGCGGGACCAACCAGCAGTGGAACGTCAACTCCAACGGCACCATCAGCGGCGTCCAGTCCGGGCGCTGCCTGGACGTGTGGAGCACCTCCAACGGCGCGCAGGTTCAGCTGTACGACTGCCACGGACAGAGCAACCAGCAGTTCCGGCTCGTCTCCCTCGGCGGTCCCACCACCCCGCCGACCACGCCGCCGCCGACCACCACGCCGCCGACCTCGCCACCGCCGACCGGTACCTGCAACCTGCCGTCGTCGTACCGCTGGTCGTCGACGGGTGCGCTGGCGCAGCCGCGGTCGGGTTGGGTGTCGTTGAAGGACTTCACCCACGCGCCGTACAACGGTCAGCACCTGGTCTACGGCACCACGCACGACACCGGCACCACCTGGGGCTCGATGAACTTCGGCCTGTTCTCGAACTGGAACCAGATGGGCTCGGCAAGCCAGAACCAGATGCCCTTCGCGGCCGTCGCGCCGTCGCTGTTCTACTTCGCTCCCCGCAACGTCTGGGTGCTGGCGTACCAGTGGGGCGGGCCGGCGTTCTCCTACCGGACCTCGACCGACCCCACCAACGTGAACAGCTGGTCGGCGCACCAGACGCTGTTCACCGGAAGCATCTCCAACTCCAACACCGGTCCGATCGACCAGGCGCTCATCGGTGAC
>NZ_BOPD01000074.1:0-1155 GCF_016863575.1 Micromonospora sediminimaris | reverse complement strand
AGTCGCTGACCGGAAGCCCGGCGAAGAGGTCGACTGGCATGCGCCCACGCTAGCCCGCCTGGACCCAGTACGAGCCGCTGCCTCCGGCCTTGCCTGCGGCGTCAGGACCGTCTCCGGAAGGGAGCAAGGGTGGCGCGGATCTGATCGCCCGCGCCCCAGTCGTCGTCGAACTGGGCCAGAACGGCGAGGTGTTGTCGTAGTTGAACGATCGGCATGCGTACCCGCCAGTCATCGTCGAGGGAGGTCAGCTCCGCGTAGACGTCGAAGAATCGTCGGGCCTCGGGCGGGGGCGAGGTGGACCACATGTGGGCGAGGTCGACCTCGGCCCACATGTAGGACACGGCCGGGTCGATAAGCGCGGGCTGCCCGTCCGGGGTCGCCAGCACGTTGTGGGCCCACAGGTCGCCGTGCGTCAAACAGGCTGGCCGGTCCGGCAGTAGGTCGGGAAGCCGCTGACACAGTCGCTCCAGCGCTGCCCGGTCCGCGGAGTCGAGTGCCGCGTCGACGCGGGGCTGTCCGAGCCACCGGAGCAGCCGGTGCTGTGCGAAGAAGGCGAAGCCGTCGTCTTCCCAGGTGTTGACCTGCTGGCAGCGGCCGAGCCAGTTGTCGCGGTGCCATCCGAAGCGCGGGTGGGTGGTGTTCAGGTGCAGGCGGGCGAGGGCGTGCGCGAACTGCTCCCAGAAGCTCCGGCTGTGCGGCCTCGGGTGTAGTACCGACAACACGAGCAGTTCCCGCTCCGCGAGGATCACCTCGGGCGTGGCCACACCGCCGAGGTCGCGCAAGGCGACCAGCCCTTCGGCCTCCGCGCGGAACACGTCGTCGGTCGGCGCGTCGCCGAAGGCCTTGACGAACAGCGGTGGTGCGTCCCGGCGGGTAGCAATGCCTGCGAGCGCCGCGACGCCACCTGTCGCCGGCCGCACGGTGACGACATCCCGTATCCCGGCTCGGTGCAGACACTCCAGTAGGAACGTCGTCGGGGGGATCACGACACTCCTCCTGCCTGGGACGCGTGTGCGCCCCGATCGTATTGCGGGGGCTGCTGGTGCCGTCAGCCCGTCCGCCCGTCAGATACGCGGTAAGCCGGTCGGCGAGCGTGACTTGTCCCGCGAGGTGGTGAAGGCGGCCATGTCCTCGGCCCACCACAGGCCCTCCAGA
>NZ_BOPD01000073.1:0-1213 GCF_016863575.1 Micromonospora sediminimaris | reverse complement strand
GCCCGGCCGCCTCCCTGGCCTCGAACCCGCCCGGCCGCCTCCCTGGCCTCGAACCCGCCCGGCCGCCTCCCTGGCCTCGAACCCGCCCGGCCCGGCCGGGTGCTGGTGGGTGCCCGACCGGCTGGCGTACGCACCCTTGCGCGTCGCCGAACAGATGGGTGAACATCAATGTTAGCGTCACCATGCCGGCGGGTGTTGGGTGCTCGGTGGGAAGTTCGGCCGAGCGGGGCGGTGTGGGTGTCGCAGGCGGGCGGTGAGTGGCGGTGCCGTGGCGATAGCAGGTCAGGTGTCTGATAATTCCGGAACGTCACGGCCTCGTGATTCCGGAACATTACGTCTTGACGAACGACGTGTTATCGCCCACAGTCGATGGTCAAGGACGGCGATGCCTACGGCTTACCGGGCGAGCCTGCTTCGTCCGGCCGGTGAACCAGGCGTGTGCGGGGACGCGTCAACGTTGATGTTAGCGCTAACAAAGCAGCGCAGATGTTCGACGGTGTGCCCATCCTCGGGCGGACCGCTCGGCTCTCGGTCATTGAAGGAGGAACATGTCTGCCTTTGGTAGATCTCCCGCTCTCCCGCCGCCCTCGCGACCACGTAGGTGGTTGTTGCGGGCCGCTGCGGCGGGTGTCACGGCGGTCGTCGCCGGTAGTGCCGCCGCCGTGGCGGTGTCGACACCGGCCGCCGCCGCGACTGTCGACACGAACGCGTGGTACGTGTTGGTCAACCGCAACAGCGGCAAGGCCCTCGACGTGTACAACCTGGCCACGAACGACGGCGCCCGGATCACCCAGTGGTCGCGGAACAACGGCAACCAGCAGCAGTGGCAGTTCGTGGACTCGGGCGGTGGCTACTACCGGCTGAAGTCGCGGCTGTCCAACAAGGTGCTGGACGTCTACAACTGGTCGACCGCCAACGGCGCCGCCATCGTGCAGTGGTCCGACCACAACGGGGCGAACCAGCAGTTCCGGTTGGCCGACTCCGACGGCGGTTACGTTCGGTTGATCAACCGGAACAGCAACAAGGTGATGGAGGTGCAGGGCGCCTCGACCGCCGACGGCGGGAACATCGTGCAGTACGACGACTGGAACGGCGCCAACCAACAGTGGCAGCTGGTCCGGATCGATGGCGGCGGAAACCCGACGCCGACCACGCCGCCCCCGTCGGGCACCTGCAACCTGCCGTCGAGCTACCGCTGGTCGTCGACCGGGCC
>NZ_BOPD01000072.1:0-1244 GCF_016863575.1 Micromonospora sediminimaris | reverse complement strand
TCTCGTTGGCGGAGCCGGACGGCGGCGGGGTGGTCGGCGTCGGCGTCGGCGTGGGGGTCGGAGTCGGGGTCGGGGTGCCGGTCGGCGGCGGAGTGGTGGTGGGTGGGGTTGAACCGTCCAAGCCGAAGAACTGGATGGCGACCCGCGCCATGCCGCTGGAGGGCAGACTGTGCCCGGCACCCTGGATGGCGTACGCCTCGACCTGAGTGCCGAAGCGGCGGCGGTTCCAGTTGGCCTGCGGGGTGTCCGTGGACGTGGGCGTCTGGCTCAGGCCGTGCACATTGGTCCACTGCTCGATCGACTCCTGAAGCAGCGAGTACGGCACCAGGGTGTCGTTGGTGCCGTGCCACAGCTGGATCGGCGGGCGAGGGCCGGTGTAGCCCGGGTACGCCGCTCGGACCATGTCGCCCCACTGCTGCGGGGTCCGGTTCATCGAGCCGTTGGTGCATGGACCACCGGGAGGGTAGGCGGCCGCGTTGGCGAAGCAGTTGAAGGGCACACCCATGAAGGACGCACCCGCCTTGAACAGGTCGGGGTAGACCGCGAGCATGTGCTGAGTCATCATGCCGCCGGACGAACTGCCGGTGGCGTAGACCCGGTTGATGTCTCCGCCGTGCTGTGTCCGGGCGTAGTTCACCATCGACTCGATGGAGACCGGGTCGCTACCGCCACCACGCCGCTTGGACGCGTCCGACCAGGTGTCGAAGCACCTGCCGAACCCGGCCTCCTGCATGGCGCTCGGGTAGATGACAATGAACCCGTACTGGTTCGACAGCGAGGCGAATTCGCTGCCCGAGTAGAAGCCCGGACCCGACCCGCCGCAGCCGTGCATGGCGACCACGATCGCCGGGTTGGCGGGTCGGTTGTCGGGCACGTAGATGTGCATTCGCATGCCGCCCGGGTTGTTGCCGAAGTTGGTCACCTCGACCAGCGACGCGGCGGAAGCCGGCGACGACAGCGCCACAAAACCCAAGCTGAGGAGCAGGAAGCTGGCTAGGCCGGCCAGCGCCGCCCTGGTTTTCCTCATGGTACCTCCATCGATGGTGGTGGATACCTAACGTTAAGCACTTTGCTGACGACCGTCAATGAAGCGCCTAATGTCGTCGGGCCGGGAGGTCGATGGAGGGGGTGTCGGTGCGGTTCGGGCGGGCCCGGCATGATGCCGGACCCGCCCGATTAGTGCCGATTCGCAGGAGCCGGGGGAAGCTCTAGAGCCGGTAGAGCTTTCCGGCCTCGAACGGGTT
>NZ_BOPD01000071.1:0-1291 GCF_016863575.1 Micromonospora sediminimaris | reverse complement strand
AGTCGGCGGTGGCGGGTCGGGCGGCATGTCGCTCGCGGCGTACGTCGCCGGGTTCACCGGCTGATCTCGGGACAGACCTTCAAGCGGTCAGGGGCGCGGCGGCGGAGTCGATGGCATGCCCACTCGTTACCGGTGATGGTCGGCCCGCCAAGTCAGTGGCGTCCGCTGCGAGATCCGACTACTCGTGGCCTCCTGACGTTGGCCGCCCGATGATCATCGGCCTGACGCCCTTGGAGCGGCCAACCTGAGTGGAAGCGGCTCACCGACGATCGTCGCACTGTGTGACGCTCTGCTTGGCTGCTCGACGCGGACTGTGGCTGGCCATAGATCCCCCGCGGAGGGACGGCCGGTGGGCGAGTTGGGCCTGGGCCTCTCCCGGGCACTGTCAGGCGTGGGCCGAGCTGTCCGATCACACCTTGAGAATGTCCACGTCGTACAGCGCCATCGACGCGTCGCGGGAGGCGAGGGTCAGCCCTTCGGTGATTGCCTGTGCCACCAGCATGCGGTCGAAGGGATCGCGGTGATGCGATGGCAGGCGGCCTGCGGCGATGGCGTGGGCGTGGGTCACCGGGAGTTCCCGGAAGCCCATGTCTCGTACCCGCTCTGCAAGGTCAGGGGGGCCGGCGAGTTTCCCGATGCTCTGTTTGATGGTGATCTCCCACAGGGTGACCGGGGAGAGGAAGATGTCCGGCTCGTGGCGTAGTCGGTCGAGCAACTCGGTGCCGAGGGTCGGGTCGCCGGTGATGGCCCAGAGCGCGACGTGAGTGTCCAGCAGCAGATTCATGCGCCGATGCCGAAGTCGTCGGCGATCTCGGCGTTGGTCTGTGGTGAGTCCCAGTCACCGGAGAGGTCTAGTTGGCCGGCGAGAGAGCCGACTGCGGTGCGGTTAGCCCGCCGGACCAGCGGTACGACCTTCGCCACCGGGGTGCCCGCCCGGTCGATAATGATCTCCTCGCCGCGTTCCACCCGCTCGATGATGCGCGACAGGTGGGTCTTGGCATCATGCATGTTGTAGTGCACGGCCTCAGCCGACATGGCGCAACCTCCTCGCTTAGCTAAGGGATTAGTTTAGCCTGCTCGGTCGCATGCGTCAGCGGATCACCAGGGATCATGGCGGTGTGTGTTCGCACCGTGGTACGTCCGCCCCACCAACCGTCTTCCCTGTTCAACCATGCTGCCGACGACCCGGAAGAACCGCGTCGAGGTCCGGACCGACGCCCTCAGTCCGCAGATCGCGCAGGTGCCCTGTTGCTGTTTCACGCTCGAGACGGGTGAGGTGGCCAATTCTCGG
>NZ_BOPD01000070.1:0-1317 GCF_016863575.1 Micromonospora sediminimaris | reverse complement strand
ACGCCCGCCGCGGCGAGCATCACCGTCAGGGTTGCGGAAGCACCGACGATCGCCAAGGCCTTCGACGACGCGACCATTCCGCTCAACGGAACGACGACGCTGGAGTTCACCCTTACCAACCCCAACGCGAACACGACGCTGACCGGTGTCAGCTTCGTCGACAACCTTCCTGCGGGGTTGGTGGTCGCTACTCCCAATGGCGCGCAAACCGACTGCGCCTCCGGCACGATCGCCGCGACTGCCGGGGGCAGCAGCATCAGCCTGTTCGGCGCTAGCCTGCCGGCCAACGCAAGCTGCACCGTCTCAGTCGATGTCACCGGCACAACCACCGGAACGAAGGTCAACACCACCGCTGCCGTCACCTCGGTCCAGAGCGGTCCGGGCGTGCCCGCCTCGGCGAGTGTCACGGTCGTCGCAGAGGTCGTCGCGGCGCCGACGATCTCGAAGGCTTTCGACGATTCCACCATTCCGGTTGGCGGGACAACCTCGTTGGTTTTCACCCTCAGCAACCCCAACGCGAGTACGTCGTTGACGGGGGTCAGCTTCGTCGACAACCTTCCTGCGGGGCTGGTGGTAGCCACTCCCAACGGCTTGAGTGGCTCGTGCGGTGGTGGCACGATCACCGCGACCGCCGGTAGCAGCAGTATTCGGCTGGCCGATGCGACATTGCCGGCTGGCGAGAGCTGCACGTTCTCGGTGAACGTCACCGGCACGACCAGCGGAACGAAGTCAAATACGAGCGGACCGGTGGACTCGAACGAGAGCGGCCCAGGTGCTACCGCCTCGGCAAGCATCACAGTCGGCGCTGTCGCGGCACCGACGATCGTCAAGGCCTTCCGGGATGACATCATCCCCCTCAACGGGACGACGTCAGTGCGCTTCACCCTCCGCAACCCCAACCCGGCTACGTCGCTGACCGGAGTCAGTTTCGTCGACAACCTTCCCTCGGGGCTGGTGGTCGCCACGCCCAACGCCGCGCAGACCAACTGCGCCTCCGCAACGATTACCGCGACTTCCGGCGGCAGCAGCATCAGCCTGGCCGGAGCGACCCTGCCGGCCAACGGGAGTTGCACGGTGTCGGTGAACGTCACCGGCAAGACTGCGGGGAAGAAGGTCAATACGACGGCCGCCACCTCGATCGAAAGCGGTGCAGGCTCTCCTGCCTCGGCAAGCATTACGGTCCGTAAGAGCATCTTGCCCGTTACCGGTAGCCGGATCTCCATCTACGCCGCGATCGCACTGACCACGCTCGGCCTGGGTGGAGTGCTCATCGTGATGAGTCACCGGCTGGCCCGGCCTAGGCGCCAAACCGCCTAG
>NZ_BOPD01000069.1:0-1329 GCF_016863575.1 Micromonospora sediminimaris | reverse complement strand
GAGCCACCCCCGCTTTCATGGAGCTTCTTGATCATGGTCTGATGGCCGTGGGGAGGAAGTTGTCCGTGGCAGCACCGAAGAAGTACCCCGATGAGCTACGTCAGCGTGCTGTGCGCTTGTACCGCGAGTCGGACCCGAAGCCGGTGATCCGGCGCCTGGCCGAGCAGCTTGGCGTGCATCACGAGGCGTTGCGGAATTGGATCCGTCAGGCCGAGGCCGACGCGGGTGAGCGTCACGATCGGCCGACCAGCGAGATGGCGGAGGAGAACCGCCGGCTGCGCAGGGAGGTCGCCGAGTTGCGGCGGGCGAACGAGATCTTGAAGGCCGCGAGTGCGTATTTCGCGGCGGAGCTCGACCCGACCCGGCGACGGTCATGAGGTTCATCGGTGAACATCGTGACCAGTTCGCGGTCGCGCTCCTGCTACGGGTCCTGAACATCGGCGCCTCGACCTACTACGCGTGGGTGAGACAGGCCGAGCAGCCCTGCGACCGGGACGTGGTCGATCTGGGGCTGATCTCGAACATCCATGAGATCTGGCAGACCTCCGGGCGCACCTACGGCGCGGACCGGGTCCACCGGCAGCTACGCCGCGACGGCATCGGGGTGGGCCGTAAGCGGGTCGAGCGGCTGATGGCGCAGCAGGGTTGGCAGGGTGCGTTCCTGCGTCGCGGCTGGCGCGGCGGTTCCACGAGGCGGGATCCGCGGCACACGCCGGCGCCGGATCTGGTCAACCGGCAGTTCACCGCCGACGGGCCGAACCGGCTCTGGGTCGCCGACGCCACCCGCGTCCCCTGCGGCGAAGGCGTGTTCTGGCTCGCCGCGGTCCGGGATGTGTTCTCCCGCCGGATCGTGGGGTGGAAGACCTCCGACCGCTGCGACACCGACCTGATCCTCGCCGCCCTCGAATACGGCATCTGGTCCCGGGATGTCCGCGACGGCCAGTTGATCCACCACTCAGATCGCGGGTCGAACTACACGTCGTTCCGCTTCACGGAACGCTTGCAGGACAACGGGATTCTGCCCTCGATGGGCTCCGTCGGTGACTCCTACGACAACGCGCTCATGGAGAACTTCTGGTCCACGCTGAAGATCGAACTCGTCTACCGCACGTCCTGGCGGACCCGCGACGAGGCAGAGAATGCGATCTTCGCTTACATCGATGGCTGGTACAACACCCGCCGCATCCAGAAGGAACTGGACTACCTCAGCCCGAACGAGTACGAGACCGCCTGGCACACCCGCCAAACCGAGCCAGCCGAACCACCTATCGCCACCCCTGCGCCAGCCGGCAGCAGGTAACCACCGCTCCATCAAAGCGGGGGAAACTC
>NZ_BOPD01000068.1:0-1433 GCF_016863575.1 Micromonospora sediminimaris | reverse complement strand
CCAGCCGATCCAGGTGGGTGAGCCGTCGCTGGCGCACACCATCGAGATTTTGAAGGGTCTGCGGGACCGGTACGAGGCGCACCACCGCGTCTCCATCACCGACGCCGCGCTGGTGGCGGCGGCGACGCTGGCCGATCGGTACATCTCTGATCGGTTCCTGCCGGACAAGGCGATCGACCTGATCGATGAGGCGGGTGCGCGGATGCGGATCCGTCGGATGACGGCGCCGCCGGACCTGCGGGACTTTGATGAGCGGATCGCGCAGGTGCGTCGGGACAAGGAGTCCGCGATCGACGCGCAGGACTTCGAGCGGGCCGCGCAGTTGCGGGACACCGAGAAGCAGTTGTTGGGTCAGAAGGCGCAGCGGGAGAAGGAGTGGAAGGCCGGCGACCTCGATGTGGTGTCCGAGGTTGATGACGAGCAGATCGCTGAGGTGCTGGGCAACTGGACGGGTATTCCGGTCTACAAGTTGACCGAGGAGGAGACCTCGCGTCTGCTGCGCATGGAGGACGAGCTGCACAAGCGCGTCATCGGGCAGGAAGACGCGGTCAAGGCGGTGTCGAAGGCGATCCGCCGTACGAGGGCGGGGTTGAAGGATCCGAAGCGTCCGTCGGGGTCGTTCATCTTCGCCGGCCCGTCGGGTGTGGGTAAGACCGAGCTGTCCAAGGCGCTCGCGGAGTTCCTGTTCGGGTCCGAGGACGCGCTGATCCAGTTGGACATGTCGGAGTTCCACGACCGGTACACGGTGTCGCGGCTGGTGGGTGCCCCTCCCGGTTACGTCGGCTACGACGAGGGTGGGCAGCTGACCGAGAAGGTGCGGCGTCGGCCGTTCAGTGTGGTGCTGTTTGACGAGATCGAGAAGGCCCACCCGGACGTGTTCAACACGCTGTTGCAGATCCTGGAGGACGGCAGGCTCACCGACGGTCAGGGCCGGATCGTGGACTTCAAGAACACGGTCATCATCCTGACCACCAACCTCGGCACCCGCGACGTCGCCAAGGCCGTCTCGCTGGGCTTCCAGGCCTCGGAGGACTCCGAGTCGAACTACGACCGGATGAAGCAGAAGGTCAACGACGAACTCAAGCAGCACTTCCGGCCCGAGTTCCTCAACCGCATCGACGACACCATCGTCTTCCACCAGCTGCGCGAGAACGAGATCCTCTCGATCGTGGACATCATGATCTCCCGCATCGAGACGCAGCTGCGCAACAAGGACATGGGTCTGGAACTGACCGACAACGCCAAGAAGTACCTGGCGAAGAAGGGCTTCGACCCGGTACTCGGCGCACGTCCGCTACGCCGCACCATCCAACGCGACATCGAGGACAACCTCTCCGAACGGATCCTGTTCAACGAACTCACCCCAGGACAGATCGTCGTGGTCGACTGCGAAGGCGACCCGGAGAACATCGACAAATCCAAGCTCGTCTTCC
>NZ_BOPD01000067.1:0-1553 GCF_016863575.1 Micromonospora sediminimaris | reverse complement strand
GGATCGAACTACACCACGATCATGACCGACACCACGAACAACCTGTTCGAAGGCGTCCAGGTCTACAAGCTCCAGGGCCAGCAGCGGTACCTGATGATCGTCGAGGCGATCGGCTCCCAGGGCCGCTACTTCCGGTCGTTCACCGCCACCAGCCTGGGCGGCAACTGGACCCCGCAGGCCACCAGCGAGAGCAACCCCTTCGCCGGTAAGGCCAACAGCGGCGCCACCTGGACCAACGACATCAGCCACGGCGAGCTCATCCGCACCAACGCCGACCAGACCATGACCATCGACCCCTGCAACCTGCAACTGCTCTACCAGGGCCGTTCACCCAACTCCGGCGGCGACTACGGCCTCCTGCCGTACCGGCCGGGAGTACTGACCCTGCAGCGCTGACGGCGTGCAGGTCCGGCTTGGGCACAGCCGGCGCGGGCGGGCTCGGCGTACGTCGGGCCCGCCCATCCCGCAGGACACCCCACCCCACCACCAGGAGGTATCGACAGTGCGAGGACACGCACCCCACCCCCCGCCCCCAGGGGAAGCCCATGCCGGCCGAGTGTCCCCCGGCATTCGGCGACGACTGTTCAAGCTCGCCACGGCTGGGATCGCAGCCGCCGTCGGGATGTTCACCGTGACGGTGGCCACCAGCTCGGCGTCGGCCGCCGACAATCCGTACCAGCGGGGCCCGGACCCCACCCGGGCGAGCGTCGCGGCCGTCAACGGCCCCTTCGTCAACACCTCGGTCAGTGTCCCGACCGGGTACGGCTTCAACGGCGGCAGGATCTACTACCCGACCGACACCAGCCAGGGCACCTTCGGTGCCATCGCCATCTCGCCGGGCTACACCGCGTTGTTCTCCGCGGAACTGGCCTGGATGGGCCCGTGGCTGGCGTCGCACGGGTTCGTCGTGATCGGCATCGAGACCAACAGCCGTAACGACTTCGACACGGCCCGAGGTACCCAGTTGCTCGCCGCGCTCGACTACCTGACGCAGCAGAGCCCGGTACGCGACCGGGTCGACCCGAACCGGTTGGCCGTCTCCGGTCACTCGATGGGCGGCGGCGGGGCGCTGAGCGCAGCCATCCGGCGCTCGTCGTTGAAGGCGGCGGTCGGTATCACGCCGTACTCGCCGTCGCAGAACCTGGCGAACGACCGGGTACCCACTATGGTCATCTCCGGGCAGGCGGACACGGTGGTCACCCCGTCCTACGCCCTCGGCCTGTACAACAGCCTCCCGGCCTCGACCGAGAGCGTCTACCTCGAGGTCGCCGGCGGGGACCACGGGTTCATGGTCGGGCGGTCGAACCCGGTGTTGATCCGGACCATGCTGCCGTTCCTGAAGATGTTCGTCGACAACGACTCTCGGTACAGCCAGTTCCTCTGCCCGCTGCTGGACAGCAGCGGCGTGGTCACCTACCGCAGCACCTGCCCGTTGCTGCCGACGAACCCGACCACGCCGCCGCCGACCGGCACGCCGACTCCGACCCCGACCTCAACCCCGACGCCGACGCCGACGCCGACCACCCCGCCGCCGTCCGGCTCCGCCAACGAAA
>NZ_BOPD01000066.1:0-1607 GCF_016863575.1 Micromonospora sediminimaris | reverse complement strand
CTTGATTTTTAACCTGCGGTCGGGTGCCATCGACCCCGGCTGATCATGGCCGCAGCCCTTGATCGATCATTCCTCTTGTCTAGGGAAGAAGATCAGGACCAAGGGCTGCGGGATGATCAGTGTGCATGACGCCAGGCGTGGAAGCGCGGTGGGGGACCTCGCGACGTTCCGTGCGGAACTGCATCGTTGTCTGAGCGCCAGGGCTGATGCGCTGTTCGAGTTGGCCGACGCGGTGTTGTGCGCGGATGGGCCGGTGCGGTCGCTGCCGGCGTTGTCCCTGGTGGCGGAGCACCGCCGCGGCCACGGCGCGTTGTACGACGCGCTTGGCGCCGGTCGGATCGATGTGCAACGGTTGCGGACCGTGGTGGCCTCGATGCCGATCCCACGGGCAGCTGACGGGCGGATCGTGCTGGCCGTGGATGTCACCTGCTGGCTGCGGCCGGAAGCGCACACCGTGCCGGAGCGGGTCCTGTGCCACACCTACGGCCGTGGCAAAGACCAGCACATCGGGGTGCCGGGCTGGCCGTACTCGTTTGTGGTGGCCCTGGAGTCCGGGCGTAGTTCGTGGACCGCGCCGCTGGACGCGATCCGGCTGGCCCCGGGCACCGAGCTGGCCGCAGTCACCGCCGAGCAGCTGCGCGCGGTGGTGGACCGGCTGATTACCGCCGGGCACTGGCAGCCCGGTGACCCGGCGATCTGGGTGGTAATGGATGCCGGCTACGACGCCGCCCGGCTGGCCTGGCTGCTACACGACCTGCCGGTACGCGTCCTGGCCCGGATGCGATCCGACCGGGTGCTGCGCCGCCCGCCGGGGCCATGGACACCGGGCCCCAAGTGCGGTCGGCCACCACGGCATGGCAGCGAGTTCATCTTCGGCGACCCGGCCAGCTGGGGCACCCCGAACGTCACCACCGTGACCGAGACCCGCCTCTACGGCACCGCGACCGTCCGTGCCTGGCACCAGCTGCACCCCCGCCTGACCCGCCGCGCCGCCTGGGCCGACTGCCCCGAGCTGCCCATCCTGGAAGGCACCCTCATCCGCCTGGACGTGCAACGACTGCCCTCCGGCGCGACCGCGAAGCCGGTCTGGCTGTGGTGGTTCACCGGCCTCGGCCACCAGTCCGGCGACAACCCCGACCCGACCATCATCGACCTGCTGTGGCAGGCGTTCCTACGCCGCTTCGACATCGAGCACACCTTCCGGCTGCTCAAGCAGACCCTCGGCTGGACCGTGCCGAAACTACGCGACCCGCACGCAGCCGACCGCTGGACCTGGCTGATCATCGCCGCCTACACCCAGCTCCGGCTGGCCCGGCCCCTCGCCGCCGACCTGCGTCGCCCCTGGGAACGACCCGCCCCACCCCACCGGCTCACCCCCGCTCGGGTCCGCCGCGGATTTCGGCACCTGCGCGCCAACAGCCCCTGTCCCGCCGGTGCACCGAAACCCACCCGACCAGGACCCGGCCGCCCACCCGGACGACCCAACCGCCATCCCACCCGCCGCTACGACGTCCACATCGTCACCAGCAGCGCGACCGGGAAGACGACCTCTTCGAAGAAGAAATCGACCAATCCCCGGCCACGCCGCACAGGTTAAAGATCAAGCT
>NZ_BOPD01000065.1:0-1668 GCF_016863575.1 Micromonospora sediminimaris | reverse complement strand
CCGCGGCGCAGACCTGGACGGTGACGCCGAACTCGACGATCCGGGCGTTGGGGAAGTGCCTGGACGTGTCGAACAACAGCTCCGCCGACGGGCAGGCCGTGCACCTGTGGACCTGCCACACCAACGCGAACCAGCGCTGGGTCCTGCCCTGATCCGAGGAGGGGCCCCTCGCCGTCGCTTAGGGTTGCTAAGGGGCCCCTCCTGACACAACGATCGTTGGGAGAGCTAGATGCGAAAACTCCTCCGAACAACCGTCGGCCTGGCCACCGCCGCGCTCGCCGTACTCGCCTGCACCACACCGGCCACCCCGGCCAGCGCCGCCGACGCCCCGTACGACGTGCTGGTCTTCTCCAAGACGGCCGGCTTCCGGCACGACTCCATCGCGGTGGGCACCCAGACCATCCGGGACCTGGGCGCGGCGAACAGCTTCACCGTCACCGCCACCGAGGACGCCGCGGTCTTCACCACCGGCAACCTCGCCCAGTACGAGGCAGTGATCTTCCTCAACACCACCGGCGACGTGCTCAACAACAGCCAGCAGAGCGCCTTCGAGTCGTACATCAGCTCCGGCGGAGGCTACGTCGGCGTGCACTCCGCCGCCGACACCGAGTACGGCTGGTCCTTCTACGGCAACCTGGTCGGCGCGTACTTCCGCTCCCACCCGGCAATCCAGCAGGCCACCGTCCGGGTGGAGAACCGCGCCCACGCGGCCACCGCCCACCTGCCGCAGAACTGGGTCCGTACCGACGAGTGGTACGACTTCCAGAGCAACCCCCGCGCCAACGCGCGGGTGCTGGCGAACCTTAACGAGTCGACGTACTCCGGCGGTGTGATGGGCGCCGACCACCCGATCGCCTGGTGCAAGACGTACAACGGCGGCCGGTCCTTCTACACCGGCGGCGGCCACACCCAGGCGTCGTACGCCGAGCCAGCCTTCCGGGCGCACCTGCTCGGCGGCATCCGGTACGCAGCCGGCCGCACCAAGGCCGACTGCCGGCCGGAGACCGGCTACACCACCCTCTACAACGGCTCGACCAGCGGCTGGTCCCAGGCCGGGCCGGGCAGCTTCAGCAACTCCGACGCCACGCTGACCTCGGTCGGCGGGATGGGGCTGTTCTGGCACAGCGCCAAGCAGTTCACCAACTACTCGCTGAAGCTGGACTGGCGGGTGGCCGGCGACGACAACTCCGGCGTCTTCATCGGCTTCCCACCGTCGAGTGACCCGAACTCCGCCATCAACAACGGCTACGAGGTGCAGATCGACCCCACCGACGCCGCCGACCGGACCACCGGCGCGGTCTACGGCTTCCAGGCCGCCGACCTCGCCGCCCGGGACGCCGCGCTGAACCCGGCGGGGGAGTGGAACACCTACGAGCTGCTGGTGGAGGGGGAGCGCCTCCAGGTCTTCCTGAACGGCTCGAAGATCAACGACTTCACCAACACCGACCCGGTCCGGTCGCTCGCCGGCCACATCGGCATCCAGAACCACGGCACCGGCGACGACGTCTCGTTCCGCAACATCCGGATCAGGGAACTCGGCGGCACGAACCCGCCGCCGGACGGTGACCGGACCGGTCGGATCACCGGACTGGCCGGCAAGTGTCTGGATGTGCGTAACGGCTCGTCGGCGAACGGCACGCAGATCCAGCTCTGGTCCTGCAACGGTGG
>NZ_BOPD01000064.1:0-1752 GCF_016863575.1 Micromonospora sediminimaris | reverse complement strand
GCCGATCACCGTCCACGACGCCCGCCGGACCTGCGCCACCCTCCTGGCCGACCTCGACGTCCACCCGCGAGTCGCCATGCAGATCCTCACGCCCGCTTCTCGATAACGATGGAGATCTACACCCAGGTCTCATCCAAGGCGACCAGGGATGCACTCAAGCGCCTCGGCGAATCTTTGACGCAATGACCGGCTGCTGTACTTCGCTGCTGTACGGGCAGCAGAAAGGCCACCTCCCAGAGCCGGGAAGTGGCCTGAGCTGCGTGGGCGATACTGGGATCGAACCAGTGACCTCTTCGGTGTGAACGCGGGCACGGGGCACCGTTGGATGTCATCCGATGCCGTCTTGCACTGCATAGCAAGGCTTCACTGCTGTCTTGTGCCGTCTCCTGCCGCCCGCTGCTGGTCGTTTCGATGCCTCCGCGCTGCCTATCCCGCTTGGAAGCCGGCCGGCACCTGCGGGTCGCCCACCGTCGCCCTGGCAGCGCTCAGCACGGCCCGGAGCGGGGTGTGTGGAAACCCGTCGCCCGTGCCGGAATCCGGCCCTAGCCGCGTGCTGTAAAAGGGTTCGCCGTCGCGGTCGGCGTCGTCCTGGTGGGCCCAGAGGTTGCCGGCCTCGTCCCGCTGCCAGATGACGTTCTCACCACGGAAGTCGGCGCGATCGAGCCAGTCAGCGCCGCACGGCCAGTAGCCCTCCCACTGCGGAGGACGTAATGCGGCGTATGCCTCGTCGACGGCGGCGACGGCCTGGTCCACGTCGTCATCGTCAAAGACGGCAGCGAACCGGCACAGCAGGGCCAACGGAGCCCCGGGGTGCTGCAGCTGCGGATTCCGCGCGGCAATCGCCCGGCAGATCAGGTCGAGTTCGGGCCAGCGCAACGCATGCGGGTGCCAGTGTGCGAGGTCGTCCCATCCGAGCTCGGCTGGCTCGGCCAAGTCAGGGGTGGTGATGCCCAGGCTGTAGGAGTCGGCGGAGGCGTCGATGCTCAGTACGACGTGGTGGCCATCGCCGACCTCGAAGGCCACGTCGAGTGACGAGTCGGCGGAGTCCTCATCGTCATCGTCGTCATCGTCGTCGAGCAGGCCTTGGAGGTCACCAAGCCGATCCGCCCCGGGCCCCTCCTCGTGGGCAAAGGTGTACCGCGCCCAGAACACCGGATCGTGCAGTGACTCTTGCAACACTGATGGAATCGCCACCAAGAGCACTATAGAGACCGCACCAGCGGC
Organism: Micromonospora sediminimaris; assembly: GCF_016863575.1. Classification (NCBI taxonomy): domain Bacteria; kingdom Bacillati; phylum Actinomycetota; class Actinomycetes; order Micromonosporales; family Micromonosporaceae; genus Micromonospora; species Micromonospora sediminimaris. The sequence goes on along the minus strand of NZ_BOPD01000064.1, from coordinate 528 downwards.
ATCCCGAAGCGGCGCTGCTGCGCGGTCGGCCGGTGCTGCCAGGCGGTCCTGTCGACGCGCACGGTCAGCGACATCCGGGCCGCACTGCGGGCCGCCCTCACCTACGCCCAGGCCGAAGACCTCATCACCCGCAACCCGGCCGTGCCGGTCACCCTGGCCACCGTCCGTCGTCGACGGGGCAGGAGCTGGTCCAGCGACGAAGCCCGCCGGTTCCTCGAATCGGCCCGCGCCGACGCCGACCCGCTCTACGCCGCGTACGCCCTGGTCCTCGTCACCGGCCTGCGTAAAGGCGAAGCCCTCGGTCTCACCTGGGCCGACGTCGACCTCGACGCCGGAGAGCTGACCATCGGCCGGCAACTGCAACGCGTACGCGGAACGCTCCTGCACCACGACACCAAGACCCAGGCATCCGACGCCACCCTCCCCCTGCCCGACATCTGCCTGGCCGCTCTCAAGCTCAGACAGCAACAACGCGACGAGGCACGAGCAGTCGCCGGCAAGGCATGGCACGAGACCGGACGCGTATTC
>NZ_BOPD01000063.1:0-5382 GCF_016863575.1 Micromonospora sediminimaris | reverse complement strand
GGTGTGTGGTTGTTCTTTGAGAACTCAACAGGGTGCTTGATATGCCAGTGCCAAATTTTTGTTTGATTCCCGGGCTGGCCAGTTTTTCTGGTTGGTTTGGATTCCTTTGGCAACAATTTTGTTTGTTGCTGGGATGGATTTTCCTTCAGGTTTTTGTTGGAGAGTTTGATCCTGGCTCAGGACGAACGCTGGCGGCGTGCTTAACACATGCAAGTCGAGCGGAAAGGCCCTTCGGGGTACTCGAGCGGCGAACGGGTGAGTAACACGTGAGCAACCTGCCCTAGGCTTTGGGATAACCCCGGGAAACCGGGGCTAATACCGGATATTCACTTGCGGACGCATGTTTGTGGGTGGAAAGTTTTTCGGCTTGGGATGGGCTCGCGGCCTATCAGCTTGTTGGTGGGGTGATGGCCTACCAAGGCGACGACGGGTAGCCGGCCTGAGAGGGCGACCGGCCACACTGGGACTGAGACACGGCCCAGACTCCTACGGGAGGCAGCAGTGGGGAATATTGCACAATGGGCGGAAGCCTGATGCAGCGACGCCGCGTGAGGGATGACGGCCTTCGGGTTGTAAACCTCTTTCAGCAGGGACGAAGCGTAAGTGACGGTACCTGCAGAAGAAGCGCCGGCCAACTACGTGCCAGCAGCCGCGGTAAGACGTAGGGCGCGAGCGTTGTCCGGATTTATTGGGCGTAAAGAGCTCGTAGGCGGCTTGTCGCGTCGACTGTGAAAACCCGTGGCTCAACTGCGGGCCTGCAGTCGATACGGGCAGGCTAGAGTTCGGTAGGGGAGACTGGAATTCCTGGTGTAGCGGTGAAATGCGCAGATATCAGGAGGAACACCGGTGGCGAAGGCGGGTCTCTGGGCCGATACTGACGCTGAGGAGCGAAAGCGTGGGGAGCGAACAGGATTAGATACCCTGGTAGTCCACGCTGTAAACGTTGGGCGCTAGGTGTGGGGGGCCTCTCCGGTTCTCTGTGCCGCAGCTAACGCATTAAGCGCCCCGCCTGGGGAGTACGGCCGCAAGGCTAAAACTCAAAGGAATTGACGGGGGCCCGCACAAGCGGCGGAGCATGCGGATTAATTCGATGCAACGCGAAGAACCTTACCTGGGTTTGACATCGCCGGAAATCTCGCAGAGATGCGGGGTCCTTCGGGGCCGGTGACAGGTGGTGCATGGCTGTCGTCAGCTCGTGTCGTGAGATGTTGGGTTAAGTCCCGCAACGAGCGCAACCCTCGTCCCATGTTGCCAGCAATTCGGTTGGGGACTCATGGGAGACTGCCGGGGTCAACTCGGAGGAAGGTGGGGATGACGTCAAGTCATCATGCCCCTTATGTCCAGGGCTTCACGCATGCTACAATGGCCGGTACAATGGGCTGCGATACCGTGAGGTGGAGCGAATCCCAAAAAGCCGGTCTCAGTTCGGATCGGGGTCTGCAACTCGACCCCGTGAAGTCGGAGTCGCTAGTAATCGCAGATCAGCAACGCTGCGGTGAATACGTTCCCGGGCCTTGTACACACCGCCCGTCACGTCACGAAAGTCGGCAACACCCGAAGCCGGTGGCCCAACCCTTGTGGAGGGAGCCGTCGAAGGTGGGGCTGGCGATTGGGACGAAGTCGTAACAAGGTAGCCGTACCGGAAGGTGCGGCTGGATCACCTCCTTTCTAAGGAGCACCATCCAGCGAAGGCTGGTATGGAGCCCGCGGCCCGCGGATGTCGGGTCGGGGTGCTCGTTGGCGGAGACACTGGCGAGTTTTTCTTGGCAACGGCCGGAGTTTTCTTAGTACAGCTGCCCTGTGGGGTGGTGGGAACGGGGTTCCGGTGCGGCTGGGGGAGGCGTAGGGCACCCTGTTGGGTCCTGAAGGAACAACCCGTGGTGGTTGTCTTTCAGAGCCGTGGGATGAGCGGGAGCTTGTCCAGGCGCCAGGCATGGCCTGGCCTCGCATACCGGATGTTGCCCCCTTTTTTTGTGGGTGGTGTTGCTGGTGTGGGGTTGGTGGGTTGTGGGTTGGTTGTTTGTTGAGAATTGCACAGTGGACGCGAGCATCTTTGTGGTCAAGTTGTCAAGGGCGAACGGTGGATGCCTTGGCACCAGGAGCCGATGAAGGACGTGGGAGGCCGCGATAGGCCTGGGGGAGCTGTCAACCGAGCTGTGATCCCAGGGTGTCCGAATGGGGTAACCCGGCATCAGTCATGTGATGTCACCTGCACCTGAACTCATAGGGTGTGTGGAGGGAACGCGGGGAAGTGAAACATCTCAGTACCCGTAGGAAGAGAAAACAACATGTGATTCCGTGAGTAGTGGCGAGCGAAAGCGGATTGAGGCTAAACCGGTTGCGTGTGATACCTGTCAGGGGTTGCGTGGTCGGGGTTGTGGGACCCTGCTACACGAGCTGACACTCGTGTGAGGAGTGATAAAGCCAGTGGTTAGCTGAATGGTCTGGAAAGGCCGACCGTAGACGGTGATAGTCCGGTAGGTGAAAGCTGCTGGTCTTCTGTGGGTGTTCCCGAGTAGCGGCGGACTCCTGAAATCTGCCGTGAATCTGCCAGGACCACCTGGTAAGCCTAAATACTTCCTGGTGACCGATAGCGGACGAGTACCGTGAGGGAATGGTGAAAAGTACCCCGGGAGGGGAGTGAAATAGTACCTGAAACCGTTCGCCTACAATCCGTCGGAGCCTTGCGGGGTGACGGCGTGCCTTTTGAAGAATGAGCCTGCGAGTTAGTGGCATGTGGCGAGGTTAACCCGTGTGGGGGAGCCGTAGCGAAAGCGAGTCTGAAGAGGGCGTTTGAGTCGCATGTTCTAGACCCGAAGCGGAGTGATCTAGCCATGGGCAGGCTGAAGCGCGGGTAAGACCGTGTGGAGGGCCGAACCCACCAACGTTGAAAAGTTGGGGGATGACCTGTGGTTAGGGGTGAAAGGCCAATCAAACTCCGTGATAGCTGGTTCTCCCCGAAATGCATTTAGGTGCAGCGTCGTGTGTTTCTTGCCGGAGGTAGAGCACTGGATGGTCTAGGGGGCCTACAAGCTTACCGAAATCAGCCAAACTCCGAATGCCGGTAAGTGAGAGCGCGGCAGTGAGACTGCGGGGGATAAGCTTCGTAGTCGAGAGGGAAACAGCCCAGATCACCAGCTAAGGCCCCTAAGCGTGTGCTAAGTGGAAAAGGATGTGGGGTCGCATAGACAACCAGGAGGTTGGCTTAGAAGCAGCCACCCTTTAAAGAGTGCGTAATAGCTCACTGGTCAAGTGGTTCCGCGCCGACAATGTAGCGGGGCTCAAGCACACCGCCGAAGCTGTGGCACTCACACAATGACTTCGCGAGGTCCTTCGGGGTTTCGTGCAGGTGTGTGGGTGGGTAGGGGAGCGTCGTGCCGGGGGTGAAGCAGCGGGGTGACCTAGTTGTGGACGCGGCACGAGTGAGAATGCAGGCATGAGTAGCGAAAGAAGGGTGAGAAACCCTTCCGCCGGATGACCAAGGGTTCCAGGGCCAGGTTAATCCGCCCTGGGTGAGTCGGGACCTAAGGCGAGGCCGAGAGGCGTAGTCGATGGACAACGGGTTGATATTCCCGTACCCGCGAAGGAGCGTCCCTGATGAACCTCGTTGTGCTAACCACCCGAGCCTGGTGCGGTCTTCGGACCGAGCTGGGGGAGCGTGGGAACCTGGCGGGTAGTAGTCAAGCGATGGGGTGACGCAGGAAGGTAGCTGAGCCCGGCCGGTGGTTGTGCCGGGGTAAGCGTGTAGGCCGACGTGTAGGCAAATCCGCACGTCATGAAGGCTGAGACGTGATGCCGAGCCGATTCAGGTGAAGTCAGTGATCCTATGCTGCCGAGAAAAGCCTCTAGCGAGTTCCGAGCGGCCCGTACCCCAAACCGACACAGGTGGTCAGGTAGAGAATACCGAGGCGATCGGGCGAACTGTGGTTAAGGAACTCGGCAAATTGCCCCCGTAACTTAGGGAGAAGGGGGGCCGGAGACGTGAAGCCCCGCGCGGGTGGAGCGTTGTATGGCCGCAGAGAGCAGGGGGAAGCGACTGTTTACTAAAAACACAGGTCCATGCGAAGAAGTAATTCGATGTATATGGACTGACGCCTGCCCGGTGCTGGAACGTTAAGGGGACCTGTTAGCTCTTCGGGGCGAAGCGGAGAACTTAAGCGCCAGTAAACGGCGGTGGTAACTATAACCATCCTAAGGTAGCGAAATTCCTTGTCGGGTAAGTTCCGACCTGCACGAATGGCGTAACGACTTCCCCACTGTCTCAACCACAGGCCCGGCGAAATTGCAGTACGAGTAAAGATGCTCGTTACGCGCGGCAGGACGGAAAGACCCCGGGACCTTTACTATAGCTTGACATTGGTATTTGAGTCGGCTTGTGTAGGATAGGTGGGAGCCGGTGAAGCTCATACGCCAGTATGGGTGGAGGCAATCTTGAAATACCACTCTGGTTGATTCGGGTATCTAACTTCGGACCGTTATCCGGTTCAGGGACAGTGTCTGGTGGGTAGTTTAACTGGGGCGGTTGCCTCCTAAAGGGTAACGGAGGCGCCCAAAGGTTCCCTCAGCCTGGTTGGCAATCAGGTGTTGAGTGCAAGTGCACAAGGGAGCTTGACTGTGAGACTGACGGGTCGAGCAGGGACGAAAGTCGGGACTAGTGATCCGGCACTTGCGTGTGGAAGCGGTGTCGCTCAACGGATAAAAGGTACCCCGGGGATAACAGGCTGATCTTCCCCAAGAGTCCATATCGACGGGATGGTTTGGCACCTCGATGTCGGCTCGTCGCATCCTGGGGCTGTAGCAGGTCCCAAGGGTTGGGCTGTTCGCCCATTAAAGCGGTACGCGAGCTGGGTTTAGAACGTCGTGAGACAGTTCGGTCCCTATCCGCCGTGCGCGTAGGATACTTGAGAAGGGCTGTCCCTAGTACGAGAGGACCGGGACGGACGAACCTCTGGTGTGCCAGTTGTCCCGCCAGGGGCACGGCTGGTTAGCTACGTTCGGAAGGGATAACCGCTGAAAGCATCTAAGCGGGAAGCCTGCTTCAAGATGAGGTATCCCACCCCACTTTGTGGGGGTAAGGCCCCCAGCTAGACGACTGGGTTGATAGGCCGGAAATGTAAGCCCGGTAACGGGTTCAGTTGACCGGTACTAATAGGCCGAGGACTTGACTATCAAAGTTGCTACGCGTCCACTGTGTAACTCACAACAAACAAACAACACCCCAACAAGCGTGTTGGTGTTGGTGTTGTTTGACATGTTGATAAGGTTACGGCGGTCATGGCGGAGGGGAAACGCCCGGTCTCATTCCGAACCCGGAAGCTAAGCCCTCCAGCGCCGATGGTACTGCACCCGGGAGGGTGTGGGAGAGTAGGACACCGCCGGACA
>NZ_BOPD01000062.1:0-6215 GCF_016863575.1 Micromonospora sediminimaris | reverse complement strand
TTTTTCGGTGTGGGAGATGTGGGGGCCGCTGTTGTACGGCGGCTGCCTGGTGATCGTGCCGAGGGAGACCGCCCAGGACCCTCGGGCGTTGTGGGACCTGCTGGAGCAGGAGCGGGTGAGTGTGCTGTGTCAGACGCCCACCGCCTTCAATCAACTGATCGCCGAGGACGCGACCCGGGGCCGTCGACTGCCCCTGAGGTGGGTGATATTCGGCGGCGAGGCGCTGCACTTCGCCGACCTGCGGCCGTGGGTGGCCCGGTACGGCGACGAGCAACCACAACTGATCAACATGTACGGCATCACCGAGACCACGGTGCACGCCACCTACCGGCGGGTGCGGCGCGACGACCTGGATCAGGGGCGGTCGTTGATCGGGGTGCCGCTGGCGGACCTGCGGTTCACCCTCGTCGACGCCGACCTCAACGAGGTGCCGGCCGGCGAGGTGGGGGAAATCATCGTCACCGGGCCGGGGGTCAGCGCGGGCTACCTGGGCCGGCCCGAGCTCGACGCCGAGCGGTTCGTCCGGTTGCCCGGCAGCACGGCGCGGTCCTACCGCTCCGGCGATCAGGCCGTGCTGGTGGAGACTGGCGAGTACGAGTACCGGGGCCGGCAGGACGACCAGGTCAAGATCCGCGGATTCCGGATCGAACTCGGCGAGGTGCACGCCGCCTTCGCCGGCATCCCCGGCGTACGGCAGGTCGTCGTCACCGTGGTCCGGCCCGAGACCGCCGCGGATCCGGTGCTGCGAAACCGGACCGCGTCGGTGGAGATCACCGATGTGCGGGATCTGCTGCGCGGCGAGAGCCGCCGTGCCCCGTCGCCGAGCACCGGCCCACGGATCGTCGCCCACCTGGTCGCCGACGACGCCCTCGACCCCGGCGAGCTTTTCACCCGCCTTCGGGGACGGCTTCCGAACTACATGATGCCGTCGTTCATCGTGCCCGTCGACGCCATCCCGCTCACCCAGAACGGCAAGGTCGACCGGGATCGGCTGCCGACCGCCACCCCCGCGAACAGCCTGCGTGAATCCCGCCCGGTGGAGGCCGCCGGGCAGGGCAACCTGGTGACCCTCATCCGCCAGATATTCGCCGAGGTGCTGGGCGTACCGAGCGTCGGCAGCGACGACTCCTTCTTCAGCGTCGGCGGTGACTCGATCACGGCCCTGCGGCTGCGTGCCCGCGCCCAGGAGCGCGGCGTCACGCTGAACCTGGTCGACATCTACGGCACTCCGACACCCGCCGGACTCGCCGCCCTCGCCGGAACTGCGCAGGCGCCGTCGGAGAATCGCCCGCCGACCCCGCCCTTCAGCCTGATCAGCGCAGCGGACCGCGCGGCGCTACCGGACGGCGTGACCGACGCCTACCCGGTCAGCACCCTCCAGGGGGGCCTGCTCTTCCACAGCGCCTACGACGCTGACGTCAACATGTACTGCGACATCTTCATGTTCCGGCTCCGAGCCGGCTACGACCATCGGGCGATGGAGCAGGCGGTCACGCGAGCGGTGGCCCGCCACGAGATCCTGCGCACCTCCTTCACGTTCACCGACCACTCGCAACCGCTGCAACTGGTGCACCCCAGCGCGCCGTCCCGGGTGACCGTGGTGGACCTGCGGCACCTGGGTGGAGAGGAACAGGATGCCGAGCTGAGCCGGTGGCAACTGGGGGAGCGGCAGACCGGGTACGACTGGAGCGTCGCCCCGTTGATGCGGTACACGGTGCACCTGCTGTCGGCCGACGAGTTCCAGTTCTCCGTCAGTTTCCACGACGCGCTGTTGGACGGGTGGAGCGAATCATCGCTGATCACCGAGATCCTCTCCGACTACTGGCAGCTGCGGGCGGGGGACAAGCCGGTGGCCGCCCCACCCCGACGCCGCTACGCCGACTTCATCGCGCTTGAGCAGGAGACGCTGCGCGATCCGTCAGTCCACGAGTTCTGGGCGCGGGAGCTGAGCGGGGCGGAGCCGACCCTGCTGCCCCGGAATGCCGTCGCGACCGGGACGGCCGCCCGTAACGAGATCGGCTTCCTCAGCGTCGAGGTCGACGCCGATCTCTCGGCGGCGCTCGACGAACTCGCCGCCCGCTGCGCCGTCTCGCTCAAGCACGTGCTGCTGGCGGTACACGCCCGGGTGCTGGCCACCGTCACCGGACGCTCCGACCTGGTGCTGGGCGTGGAGTCGAACGGTCGGGTCGAGGAGGAGGGCGGCGCCGAGGTGATCGGCGTACACCTCAACCTGCTGCCGTACCGGCTGGCCACCTCCGGCACCACCTGGATGGCGCTGATCCGGGCGGCGTACGCCAAGGAACAGCAACTGTTGCCCGTGCGGCGGTTTCCCTACGCCGAACTGCAGCGGCTCAACGGCGGCCGGGAGCTCACCGACGTGAGCTTCAACTACACGCACTTCCACAGCTACGAACAGCTGGCGTCCGCGACGTCCCTGACCGTGGTGGACGCGAAGGCGTACATCCAGACGCACTTCGCGCTCCGTACCGAGTTCAACAAGGACCCCTTCACCAAGCTGCTCTCTCTCGATCTTGAGGCCGATCTGCATCGGTTGAGCGAGCCGCAGGTGCGGCTCATCGCCGCCCTGTACCGCCACGCGTTGGCCGATGTCGTGGCCCACCCCGAGACCGTGCCCAGCCGGCGTACGTTGCTCGGTGAGACGTACTGGCAGGAGCTTGTCGCCGCGTTCGGACCGCCCGCCCGGCCACTGTCCGCGCCCGGCTACTTCAGCCTGCTGGAGCAGTCGTGCGCGACCCACGCGGAGGCGCTGGCCGTGCGCTGCGGCGAGGATTCGCTGACCTACGCGGAGCTGGCCGTGCGCATCGAGCGGATCGCGGCCCGGCTGGCGCGACGAGACGTCACGGCCGGAACCGTGGTCGGCATGTCGGCCGCACGGGGCATCGACTCGTTCGTCACCGCGCTGGCGGTGATGCGTATCGGCGCGGTCTACCTGCCCCTGCCCTCGGGGCCACCGACCAGGGTGGCAAGCATGCTGCGGACCAGCCAGGCGGCGCTGGTCCTCGGCGACCGGCAGAGCGAGGCGGCGCTCCGTGAGGCGGTCGGGCGGACATCGTTGCTCCTGCTCGACGAACTGGTGGCCTCGGGCGACGAGCACGATCGATACGCCGGGCCACTGCCCGGCGGTCGGGCCGCCGCCTACGTCATCTTCACCTCCGGCTCGACGGGTGAGCCCAAGGGCGCGACGATCCGGCATGACGGGATGCTCAACCACCTGGAAGCGAAGATCGGCACGCTGGGAATCAGTGCCGGCGACCTCGTCTCCCAGGACGCCGCCGCCACCTTCGACATCTCGATCTGGCAGATGCTCGCGCCGCTGGCGGTGGGCGCGACATCGGTGATCTATCCCGACGAGATCAGTCAGGATCCGTCACGGTTGCTGCGCGCCGTGGCCGAGGACGGCATCACCGTACTGGAGGTCTCACCCACGGTGTTGAGCGTCTTCAGCGCCGAGTTGACCCACTACGGACTGGCCGCCTTCCCGCCGTTCCGGCTGCGCTGGGTCGTTTCCAGCGGGGAGACGTTGACCCCGAAGAGCGCCAACGCATTCCGTCGGCACCTGCCGCAGGTGCGCCTGCTGAACATGTGGGGGGCCACGGAGGTATCCGACGACTGTACCCACTACGAGATCATCGGGTGGGCCGACGAGCGGGCCGCCTCGGTGCCGGTGGGCCGTCCCATCGACAACGCCAAGGTCTACGTCCTCGACGAACACCGGGAACCGGTGCCGACGGGCACCCCGGGCGAGTTGTACGTCGGGGGGCTCTGCGTCGGTGCCGGCTACGTCAACGACGTCGAGCGCACCGCCGCCGCGTTCGTACCCGATCCCATTGCCGAGCAGCCCGGGATCGTGGCCTACCGGACGGGTGATCGGGGCCGACTGCTGCCTGACGGGAACCTCGAGTTCCTCGGCCGGATCGACAAGCAGGTCAAGATACGCGGACACCGCGTCGAGCTGGCTGAGGTGGAGGGGGCGCTCGCCGCGATCCCGACACTGCAGGAGAGCGTGGTCATCGTGCGTTCGGACGGCGAACACGGCAACCAGCTCGTCGCGTTCTTCGTCCCGCAGACGGTTGCGAGCGACGGTGGGACCGCTGCCGGATCGGGCCCGTCCCGGGCCGAGGTGTCCCCGCTGGAACTGCGCGAGCAACTGGCCGCCATCCTGCCCCGGTACGCGGTACCGGATCACCTTGTCCGCCTCGACGTGCTGCCCCGCACGCCGCACGGCAAGGTCGACACCCGGTCCCTCGCCGGATGGCAGCCGGCACCGCCGCCCGAGCTGACCGACGACCTCGAACCGGGGAACGAGACTGAGGCCGTCGTGATGGATGTCTGGCGCAGCGTGCTGCGGCTGCCGACGCGGCCCGGTCCACTCACCGACTTCTTCGGCCTGGGCGGTCACTCGCTGCACGCGGCGCAGGTGATGGCCCGGCTACGGGATCGCTTCGGGATGGATCTGCCGATCCGTCTGCTGTTCGAAAATCCGAATCCCCGCGCTCTGGCCCAGCGTATCGCCAGCGGTCGCGGGGTCGTGCCGGCGACCGACGGAACGCGTATCCGGCCGGCACAACCCCGACCGGACCGGTTCCCGCTGGCCGCCAACCAGGCCGCCCTCTGGTTCCTGTGTCAGGTCGACCCGGACGACCGCTCCTACGACAACACGGTGCTGTTGCACCTGTCCGGGGCGCTGGACATCACCGCGCTGCGCTCCGCGATCACGACTCTGACCAGCCGGCACGAGGTGTTCTCGATGCGCTTCGGCACCGAGGAGGGCAGCAGCTATCAGCGACCCGACCGGGACGCGGTGGTGACGCTCGACGTGGTGGACGCGACGGGGGAGCAGCTCACCGATCCGACGGAGATGACGAGGTACGTACGGGACCGGGTCCTCAGTGACCTCGTGCTGGACCTGACCAGCGGCCCGGTCGTGGTCACCCGCCTGTTCCGGTTCACCCCGACCGAGCATGTGCTGCAGTGGAGCAGTCATCACCTGGTGTCGGATGGCTGGTCCACGAACGTGGTCTTCAGCGAGATCACCGAGGCGTACCGGGCGCACCGGCAGGGGCTGCCGCCCCAACTGCCGGAGCTGCCGATCCAGTACGCCGACTATGCCCTCTGGCGGCACGAGCGGGCGGCGGCCACGGCCGGCGCGGACGTCGACTTCTGGCGGGACTACCTGGACGGCTACTCCGGCGACCTCGGCCTGGTGACGGACTTCCCCCGAACCGAGGAGCGCAGTCGGGAGGCCGGTTACGTGGCGGTGCGGTGGCCCACCGGACAGCGGGATCGCGTGCAGCGGGCCGCGGAGGAGGCCGGGGTCACCACCTTCATGCTCCTGCACAGCGCGGCGGCGATCGTGCTCAGCCGATTCGCCCAGCACACCGACATCGTGTTGGCCGCCCCGGTCGCCGGCCGCGACCTTGCCGAGACGGAGAACCTGGTCGGCTACTTCGCGGACACGCTGCCCTTCCGGTACCGGGTGGAGCCACAGGCCACCGGCGCTGCCCTGGTCGATGCGATAGCTGCCAGCGCCCTCTCCGCGCTGGATCATCAACAGCTGTCGTTCCAGGAGATCGTGCGGGCGGCGCGGCCGCCTCGGGTCGCGGGGATGCCGACCTTGGTTCAGGCCATGGTCGCCGTCGACAACTACCCGCTCGACCTACGCACGCTGCCCGGGGTGACCGGTCGGCTGGTGCAGCTGCCACCGGCGACCGCGCTGTTCGACCTGCTGTTCCGCTTCGTGTTCGACCCGGAGCCGGAGCTGTCCGCACAGTACGACGCGACGCTCTTCACCCGTGCCACCATCGATCGGCTCCTGGCTGCGATCGGCCGGGCGCTGGAGTTCCTGGTCACCCACCCCGACATGAAGCTCTCCGAGATGCGGCTCATCGATCAGGACGACCAGACGGAGCTGGAGCGCCTCTGGCGCGAGATCAGCGGCGATGACATCGACCTCGGCAAGGCGGCGGCGCAGATTGTCGAGTCCCCGTCCTGGCCGGACTTCCTGGCGGCGGTCCAGGCACGGCAGGGCCTGCTCGCCGCGCTGCTGCTCGCGTTCTGACCCACCGATACCAACTGTTTTGACGAAGGGCCAACCGTGAATCAGGTTCTTGCAGATCTTCTGCGTCAGCGGGTGATTCAGCGTAGTCAGTCGGATTCGACGGTCACCGATGGCGACGCGCGGATCGGCCGGAGCG
>NZ_BOPD01000061.1:0-6505 GCF_016863575.1 Micromonospora sediminimaris | reverse complement strand
CCCGCCGACCCGCCGACCCGCCGACCCGCCGACCCGCGCCGACCCGCGCCGACCCGCGCCGACCCGCGCCGACCCGCGCCGACCCGCGCCGACCCGCGCCGACCCGCGCCGACCCGCGCGGAGTGCTGGTGCCCGGTTCGTCCTCGTTCGGCGCGTTGGGGGACGCCCCGGCAGCCGGTTGTCGGAGGGACGGCATAGACTGCTCGTCGCCACGGGGTGTGGCGCAGCTTGGTAGCGCACTCGCTTTGGGAGCGAGGGGCCGTGGGTTCAAATCCCGCCACCCCGACTGCCGCAAGCACCGGACGGCGGCACCCGGACGACCGGCACGCGGGGCATGCCCGCAGCCGGCCCCGGGTGCTGCTGGTCCGCCGTGTCGGTTCGCCTACACTCGATGGGCCGAAAGTGTGCCCAGATTCAACCGAGATCCGTCAAGGAGTACGCCTGTGAAGAGCACCGTCGAGACTCTGAGCCCGACGCGCGTGCGGCTCGCCATCGAGGTGCCGTTCGTCGAGCTCGAGCCGAGCCTCAAGAAGGCGTACCGGGAGATCGGCCAGCAGATCCAGATCCCCGGCTTCCGTAAGGGGAAGGTGCCGCCGGCGATCATCGATCAGCGGGTCGGCCGGGGCACCGTGCTCAACGAGGCGGTGCAGGAGGCGATCCCGCAGAACATCCTCGCCGCGGTCCGGGAGCACGACCTGAAGACGCTGGGCCGTCCCGAGGTCGACATCACCGAGTTCAATGACGGTGACTCCCTCAATTTCACCGCCGAGGTGGACGTCCGGCCGGAGATCACCGTGCCCGACCTGGCCTCGATCGAGGTCACCGTCGACGAGCTGCAGATCGACGACAGCGAGATCGACGAGCAGGTGAACGGGCTGCGTGAGCGTTTCGCCACCCTGAAGACCGTCGAGCGCGCCGCGGCCGAGGGCGACTACGTCCAGATCGACCTGCGGGCGACCGTCGACGGCGAGGAGGTGCCGGGCGGTTCGGCCAGCAACATCTCGCACGAGGTGGGCAGCAAGCAGCTCCTGCCGGGGCTTGACGAGGCGGTCGTGGGTCTCTCCGCCGGTGAGGACACCACCTTCACCACCCAGCTGGTGGGCGGCGACTTCGCCGGCCGCGACGCCGAGGTGCTGGTGACCGTGCGTACCGTCAAGGAGAAGGAGCTGCCCGAGCTGGACGACGAGTTCGCCCAGCTCGCCAGCGAGTTCGACACCATCGAGGAGCTGCGGGCGGACCTGCGCGAGCGGGTCACCCGGGGCAAGCGGGTCGAGCAGATCTACGCCGCTCGGGACAAGGCCCTGGAGCAGCTTGTCGCGGCCGCCGACGTGCCGGCGCCGGAAGGCGTGATTCGCGACGAGGTGGAGAGTCGCAAGGAGGCGATGGCCGACCAGCTGGAGCGCATCGGCGCCTCGATGGAGGACTACCTCGCCGCCGAGGAGAAGACCGAGGAGCAGATCGACGCCGAGCTGACCGACGCCGCCACCCAGGGCGTGAAGGTGCAGTTGCTGCTCGACACCCTCGCCGACGCCGAGGACGTGCAGGTTTCCGACGACGAGTTCGGTCACGAGATCGTCCACCGCGCCCAGCGCGCCGGTATGGCCCCCCAGCAGTACTACGACCAGCTTGTTCGCTCCGGTACTGCCGGCGCGGTCTACGGCGACGTCCGGCGGGGCAAGGCCCTCGCCTCGGTGATGGAGCGCATCACGATCAAGGACTCGGCCGGCAACGAGGTGACCATGGACGCGCTGCGTGAGGCGAGCGAGCAGGAGCACTCGCACGAGCACTGATCGCCGGATGGGGCCACCGTCCGCCGGTCGCGGTGGGTGGTGGCCCAATCCCTTTCCGGGTACGCCTTCGGCCTGCTGCGCTGAGAGCGAACAGTGCCCGGACCGGGAGTCCGGCGACCGGCCCAGCGGTTAGTGTCGGACACGACGGTACGGAGAGCGAAGGGCTGCCATGACCGACATGCACATCCCAGCGAAGCCGCTACGGGCGATCGACGCCCGCGGCGGTGACACCATTGGCAACCTCGACGACTCGGTCTACAACCGGTTGCTCAAGGAGCGGATCGTCTTCCTGGGCAGCGAGGTGACCGACCAGGTCGCCAACCGCATCTGCGCGCAGCTGCTGCTGCTCGCCGCGGAAGACCCGGACCGCGACATCAACCTCTGGATCAACTCGCCCGGTGGCTCGGTCTACTCCGGCATGGCCATCTACGACACGATGCAGTTCATCGACAACGATGTGTCGACCGTGGCGATGGGCATGGCCGCGTCCATGGGCCAGCTGCTGCTCTGCGCGGGCACGAAGGGCAAGCGTTACGCCCTGCCGCACGCCCGGATCATGATGCACCAGCCCTCCGGCGGGATGGGCGGCACCGCCGCCGACATCGCGATCCAGGCCGAGCAGATGCTGTACACCAAGCGGATGTTCCAGGAGCGCGTCGCCTACCACACCGGTCAGCAGCCGGCGCAGATCGAGGCGGACTCGGACCGGGACCGCTGGTTCACCGCCCAGGAGGCCGTCGACTACGGCTTCATCGACAAGGTGATCACGGGTGCCGCTCAGGTTCCCGAGGGCGCCGGGACCCTGAGCTGATCGAGGAGCAGACGATGACCGACCTCAGCCTGCCGCCCCAGTTCGCGGCCGTGCACAACCGCTATGTTCTGCCGTCGTTCGTCGAGCGCACGTCGTACGGGGTCAAGGAGTCCAACCCGTACAACAAGCTCTTCGAGGACCGCATCATCTTCCTCGGCGTGCAGGTGGACGACGCGTCGGCCAACGACGTGATGGCCCAGTTGCTCACCCTGGAGGGGACGGACCCCGACCGGGACATCATCATGTACATCAACTCGCCGGGTGGTTCGTTCACCGCCATGACGGCGATCTACGACACCATGCAGTACGTCCGGCCGGACATTTCGACGGTCTGCCTCGGCCAGGCCGCCTCGGCTGCTGCGGTGCTGCTCTCGGCGGGCACTCCGGGCAAGCGGATGGCCCTGCCGAACTCCCGCATCATCATCCACCAGCCGGCCACCGAGGGCGGCTACGGGCAGGGCTCGGACATCGAGATCCAGGCCAAGGAGATTCTGCGGATGCGCACCCAGCTGGAGGAGATGCTCTCCCGGCACTGCAACCGCCCGGTCGACCTGGTTCGCAAGGACATCGACCGCGACAAGATCATGACGGCCGAGGAGGCCCGCGAGTACGGGCTGGTCGACACGATCCTCACCAGTCGTAAGAAGGGTCTGTTGGCCGCGAACGCGGCCAGCTGACCCCTACCGGGTCAGAGGTCGGTCGGGCTCGTTGCCGACCGACCTCTGACACACCCGTTTTGGGGGTCGGAGAAACCTCCGGCAGCGGGTAACGTCGGGTCCGTACCGCTTCGCCGGGCGACCGGCGGGCGATAGAAGACGGGCGGAGCGTCAGCGTCCGCAGGTCGTGGCCGGGGCTCCGGCCGATGAGTGCAGGGAGAACGTAGGTGGCACGGATCGGTGACGGCGGCGACCTACTGAAATGCTCCTTCTGCGGGAAGTCGCAGAAGCAGGTCAAGAAGCTCATCGCGGGCCCTGGGGTCTACATCTGCGACGAGTGCATCGATCTCTGCAACGAGATCATCGAAGAGGAGCTGGCCGAGTCCGGCGAGGTGAAGTGGGAAGAGCTTCCCAAGCCGATGGAGATCTGCCAGTTCCTCGACAACTACGTCGTGGGGCAGGAGGGGGCCAAGAAGGCCCTCGCCGTCGCGGTCTACAACCACTACAAGCGGATCCAGGCCGAGGCGGCCGGCGCGCCGGGCGCCGGCAACGACGGGGTGGAACTGGCCAAGTCGAACATCCTGCTGCTGGGCCCGACCGGTTGTGGCAAGACCCACCTGGCGCAGACCCTGGCCCGGATGTTGAACGTGCCCTTCGCGATCGCCGATGCCACCGCCCTCACCGAGGCCGGCTATGTCGGTGAGGACGTGGAGAACATCCTCCTCAAGCTGATCCAGGCAGCGGACTACGACATCAAGCGGGCCGAGACCGGCATCATCTACATCGACGAGGTCGACAAGATCGCCCGCAAGTCGGAGAACCCGTCGATCACCCGTGACGTCTCCGGTGAGGGCGTGCAGCAGGCCCTGCTGAAGATGCTTGAGGGCACCGTCGCGAACGTGCCCCCGCAGGGCGGTCGCAAGCACCCCCACCAGGAGTTCATCCAGATCGACACCACAAACGTGCTGTTCATCTGCGGTGGTGCCTTCGCCGGCCTGGATCAGATCATCGAGGCGCGTACCGGCCATGGGGGCACCGGCTTCGGTGCCCGGCTGCGCGCCGTCTCGGACCGCTCCACCGATGACATCTTCAGCCAGGTGATGCCGGAGGACATGCTCAAGTTCGGGCTGATTCCCGAGTTCATCGGCCGACTGCCGGTGATCACGAGTGTCCGGAGCCTGGACCGCACGGCGCTGGTGAGGATCCTCACCGAGCCGCGCAACGCCCTGGTCCGGCAGTACCAGCGCCTGTTTGAGCTGGACGGCGTCGAGTTGGAGTTCGAGCGGCCCGCCCTCGAAGCGATCGCCGACCAGGCGATGCTGCGTGGCACCGGCGCTCGTGGGCTGCGCGCCATCATGGAGGAGGTGCTGCTCTCTGTGATGTACGAGGTGCCCAGCAATCCTGATGCCGCCCGGGTGCTGATCACTCGTGAGGCGGTACTGGAGAACGTGAACCCGACCATCGTTCCGCGTGAGTTCACGGGGCGCCGTGCCCGGCGCGAGCGCGAGGAGAAGTCCGCCTGAACTCGACCGGTGGCTCGGTCTACCCGACGCCAGCGGCGGCGAGACGCGGGCGGCGGCGACCGCCGTGCTGCTGGACGAGTTTCCCGCGACCGCACACTGCGGCTGGCCACCGTCCACCCGTACGCTGGCAGCCATGCGCGTCGCCGTCTGCCAGCTGAACTCCCGGGATGACCGAGAGGCGAACCTCGCCGCCGCGGAAACTCTCATCGAACGCGCTGCCGGCGCCGGCGCGGACCTGGTGTTGCTGCCGGAGTATGTCGACTACCTCGGCCCAGGCGCCGGGATGCCCGCGCCGGAGTCCGCGGCCGGCCGCGTGGGCGGGTTCTTCGCTGCCGCGGCGCGCCGGCTCGGGATCTGGCTGATCGCCGGCTCCTTCCACGAGGCCGGCCCCGACCCGGACCGCACCTGGAACACCACGCTGGTCTTCGACCGTTCGGGTACGCTCGCCGCCTCCTACCGCAAGATCCACCTGTACGACGTGGAGATTCCCGGCCGCGTTTCCTATCGGGAGTCGGCGACTGTGGCGCCCGGGGAGCAGCCGGTCGTGGTTGACGTCGAAGGGTTACGGGTGGGCCTGTCCATCTGCTACGACCTGCGCTTCCCGGAGCTTTACCGGCAACTGGCCACCGTTGGTGCCGCCCATCTGCTGGTGGTGCCGGCGGCTTTCATGATGCACACCGGGAGAGACCACTGGGAGGTGCTGCTGCGAGCCCGCGCGATCGAGAACCAGTGCTTCGTCGCGGCAGCCGGGCAGACCGGTGACCACGAACCCGGCCGCACCTGTTACGGGCGGAGCATGGTGATTGACCCCTGGGGGACAGTGCTGTCCCAGGTGCCCGACGGTCCGGGGCTCGCGGTGACCGACATCGACCTGAGCTGCCTGGACCGGATCCGTGCCGAGCTGCCGAGCCTGGCGAATCGCCGGCTCTGACGCCGCTATCCCTGAAGTAGTACGCCGACAAGCGCGAAGCCGGCGATGGCGGCTGCGGTGATCAGGAGAGCGGTGCTCATCCTGGAGGGGCCACGTCGGGCCAGACGGCCGATCGAGACCAGGACCGCGAAGAGCACGAAGGCCCCGATGAGCAGTTGCCATATCGGTAACAGCAGACCGAGCAGCGCGTCCTCGGCGAGGACCGGGCTTACGGGCCGGGACACGTCATCCATGCCTGACACTCTGGCACGTCGGAACCCCTCATGGCCGTCTGCGGGGAGACACCAGCGGAGACCGCGCCCGTACCCGAACCGACTTCGGTGAGCCGAGCCGTCGGCCGGGACCGAACACAGGGATGCCACCCGACCAGCGTCCACTGCACTCAAACTCCGCATCGATGAACGATGATTTGCCTTCTCGGGGGTGTCCGCGTAACTTTCTCTCTGCACGCGGGAGGCCGGGCAAACCGGCCGAGAACGGGCGCCAGCAACGCGAAGACCAGTCTACGCGGAGCTGAGGCCGGGCGGTGTGGAGCGACTCTGCGAGATGGAGTTGCGATCGCGAAGCCGACCGGGTAGGGTTCTGGAGCCGGCAGGAGCCGGGCGGGTTGTCCTGAGTGATGATCGGCCGGTCTGCGGTTCTCCACGATAGTCGCTGACACCGCAAGGTGGGCGATGGCGTGGGCCCCGAGCGAGTTGCGAGAAGCCTGATTGCTCAGGTTGACCTCGGAACGCAGTTCGGATAGTTTGGAGCGGTTGCCCCGGACGCGGTTCCTCAAATGAGGCCCCGGGTTC
>NZ_BOPD01000060.1:0-6686 GCF_016863575.1 Micromonospora sediminimaris | reverse complement strand
GACCAGGCACGCGGAGAGCGCGAGTTGCGGCATCCCGCGCCAACCAGCCACGCGCAGACCACACCTTGCCGCATCCCGGACCGGCCGCATCCCGGGCCGACCAGGCACGCGGCAGAGACCCACGAGTTGCGGCATCCCGGGCCATCTGGCGGCGCGTAGACCGCACCTTGCGGCATCCGGGGTCGTCTGGCGGCGGCGGAGACCGCGAACCCGGGCAGGACGCGAACCCGGGCAGGACGCGAACCCGGGCAGGACGCGAACCCGGGCAGGACGCGAACCCGGGCAGGACGCGAACCGGCCCGAACCGCTACAGCGGTTCGGGCCGGCACCGGATCGGGTCAGCCGCGCTCGCGCTGATCCGAGGTGTCGTTGAGCAGGGCAGCCGGGGAAACCGGCTCCGGCGCGGGCAGCCCTTGCGGGCTGTTGCCGCCGGTGGCCTGCGCCTCGGCTACGCGTACCTCGTTGTGGATCTCCTGGGCCGCTGCGGCGGCGGCCTGTGCGGCCTCCGCGGCCTCCCGCTCGACGGCGCTGGCATCGTCGGAGGCCTCCTTGCTCGGCGCGTCGCCGACCATCTGACCCAGGCCGCCGAGTGCGCCGCCCATGCCCTCCAGAGCCTTGGTGAGCTCGGTTGGCACGATCCACACCTTGTTGGCCGTGCCGTTGGCGATCTGCGGCAGGGCCTGGAGGTACTGGTAGGCGAGCACCTTCTGGCTCGGGTTGGCCTGGTGGATGGCGTCGAACACGGTACGGATCGCCTTCGCCTGACCCTCGGCCTGCAGGATCCGGGCCTGCCGGTCACCGTCGGCGCGCAGCACCGCCGCCTGCTTCTCACCCTCGGCCGAGAGGATCTGCGACTGCTTGTGCCCCTCGGCGTTCAGGATCGCCGCCCGGCGGTCCCGCTCGGCGCGCATCTGCTTCTCCATGGAGTCGCGGATGCTCGGCGGCGGCTCGATCGCCTTGATCTCCACCCGGGTCACCTTGATGCCCCAGCGACCGGTGGTCTCGTCCAGTACGCCGGAGAGGTGTCGGTTGATCTCTTCCCGGCTGGTGAGCGCCCGCTCCAGGTCCAGCGAGCCGATCACGTTACGCAGCGTGGTGACGGTCAGCTGCTCGATCGCCTGGAGGAAGTTGGAGATCTCGTAGGTGGCCCGGACGGAGTCCACCACCTTGAAGTAGAGGACGGTGTCGATCGACACGACCAGGTTGTCCGAGGTGATCACCGGCTGCGGCGGGAAGCTGACCACCTGCTCACGCATGTCGACCTTGGTGCGTACCGCGTCGATGAACGGCACGAGAATGTTGAGGCCGGGATTCAGCGTGCGCTTGTACCGGCCGAGCCGCTCGACAACGTCCTGACGCTGCTGCGGAACGATCCGCACCGACTTCGCCAGGGTGACCACTGCGATCAGCGCCACTGCTATCAATAGGGCGGGAACTACGAACTCCATCCGTTCACCTTTCCGCTTCGGGTAGCTCACCGGGAGTGGTGACGTCCCGCCAGACCAGGGCTACCGCTCCCTTGACCTGGATAACCTGCACCCGCTCGCCGGGTGCGAAAACCTGGGTGGCGTCGTAGGCGCGAGCGCTCCACACCTCGCCGTCGATCTTCACCATGCCCCGGTCGGCGTCCACGTGCTCAAGCACCAGGGCGGTCGAGCCCTCGATCGCCTCGACCCCGAAGGTGGTGTCGTCGCTGTCGGAGCTGGTCTGTTTGTGTCGTTGAATGACCGGTCGCGCGGCGAACACGGTCAGCGCGGAGACGACCGCGAAGACCACCGCCTGCACGGCCACCGGCGCACCCAGCGCGGCGGCACCCGCAGCGGCGAACGCGCCGACCGCGAACATGATCAGGAACAGGGTCGCCGTGAAGATCTCAGCGACCGCCAGCACCACACCCAGCACGATCCACAACACGGCATCCACGTAACGATCGTGACATGTCCGTGCACGTGTCATCGAACTGTCATGATCATAGGGCGACCCTACCGACATCGAGGGAGACTTCGTGCCCCTGCGTCCCGAAACCGCCCGGCAGGTCGACGCTCTGGTGGCCGACGCGCAGTCCGCCGGCCACGTCCCATCGCTGATCATCGGCGTGGTCCGCGACGGCACGCTGGCCCACCTGGCCGCCGCCGGCACGCAGCCGCACCCCGACGCCGATCTCCAGTACCGGATCGGTTCGATCACCAAGACGATGACCGCCGTGCTGGTGATGCAGGAACGCGACGCCGGCCGGCTGGCACTGGACGACCCGCTGCGCCGGCACCTGCCCGAGGCCGCCGCGGCCGGGGCGGTCACCCTGCGGCAGTTGCTCGGGCACGCCGGCGGTCTGCAACGCGAACCCGACGGCCCGTGGTGGGAACGCAGCGAGGGCGTCGGCCTGACCGCCCTGCTTACCGGATTCACCGCCGCGAAGGTCGCGCATCCGCCGCACCGGGTCTGGCACTATTCCAACCTGGCGTACGGGCTGCTCGGCGGCGCGCTGGAGCGGGTCACCGGTACGCCCTGGGCCCAACTGGCGCGGGAGCGGATCCTGGAGCCGCTCGGGCTGCACCGCACCACCTACGCGGCCACCGAGCCGTTCGCCCGGGGCTACGTGCTGCACCCCTGGCACGACACGCTACGGGAGGAGCCACGAACCGACAGCCGGGCGATGGCGCCGGCCGGTCAGCTCTGGTCCACCGTCACCGATCTCGCCCGCTGGGCGGCCTTCCTCGCCGACCCGGATCCGGCCGTGCTCAGCCCCGCCACCCTCGACGAGATGTGCGCACCGGTGATCCTCAGCGACCTGGACGCCTGGCGCGGCGGATACGGCCTCGGTATCCAGCTCACCCGCGACGGCGACCGGATCCACGTCGGGCACGGCGGCTCGATGCCCGGTTACGTCGCCACGCTGGCCGTGCACCGCCCCAGCCGCACCGGCGTCGTCGGCTTCGCCAACTCGTACGGCTTCCGCACCGGTGGGATCGGGCCGCTCGGCCACCGGGTCCTCACCCACGTGCTCGACGTCGAGCCCGTGCCGACCCGGCCGTGGCAGCCGGCCGCGGCCCCACCGCCGGCCGATCTGGCCCCGCTTACCGGCCGCTGGTGGTGGATGGGTACCGCGCTCGACGTCAGCTGGGACCACACCACCGGGGAACTGGTCGGCGCGTCACGCGGCGACCGGATCAGTCGCTACGCCCCGGAGGGGCCCGACCGGTGGCGCGGCGTCAGCGGCGTCGAGAACGGCGAGGTCCTGACGGTGTTGCGCGACGAGACGGGTCGCCCGGTCGCGCTGGACATCGCCACCTTTGTCTTCACCCGTTCCCCGGACGACGAACCCTGACCCGGCGTGACGTACCTCGCCGCGCGCATACCCGGCTCGGCCAACAGATCGAGCACGTGTCGGCGGCGTCTGCCGCCGACACGGCGAGGCCGTCAGACCGGGGTGGAGCGAACCACCACGGCCTCCGGCGCCGCTGGCGGCGGCGTCGGCGTCGGCCGTTGCCGGGACAGGCGGCGCACGGCGGTGTTGAGCACCGCGATCAGCGGTACGGCGACGAGCGCGCCGACGATGCCCTCCAGCACCACCCCGGCGGTCACCGCCAGCACCACGGGCAGCGGATGCAACGCCACCGCCCGACCCATGATCCACGGTTGCAGGACGTTGCCCTCCACCTGCTGCACCACGATCACCGCACCGAAGATGATCAGGGCGGTGACCCAGCCGGCGTCCACCAACGCCACGAGGACCGCGACCGCGCCGGACAGCGTCGCGCCGACGATCGGGATGAACGCGCCGAGGAACACCAGCGCCGTCAGCGGGAAGGCGAACGGCACGTCGAACAGCACCAGGGCGATCCCGATGCCCACGGCGTCGATGAACGCCACCAGCACCGTGGCGCGTACGTAGGCGACCAGGGTCCGCCAGGAGGCCCGGCCGGCGTCGTCGACCCGCCAGCGGGCGGCGACCGGGAACGTCCCGACCAGGAACCGCCAGATCCGGTCGCCGTCGCGGAGGAAGAAGAACGTGGCGAACAGCACCAGCAGCGCGCCGGTGAACACCTCGACCACGGTGCCTGCCGTCGCGAGCGCGTTGCTGGTCAACGCCTGCGAGTTCTCGTTGATCCAGTTCTGCCCGGCCTCGATGTACCTGTCGAGTTGGGTGTCGGAGAGGTTCAACGGGCCGTCGCGCAGCCAGGTCTGGATCTGCCCGATGCCGGCCGCGGCGCTGGCGCTGAGCTCCGGCAGGCCCGCGATGAACTCGTTGACCACCAGGGTCAGTGTGCCGACCACCGCGGCCAGCCCGCCGATGAGCACCACGGCGGTGGCCAGCGTACGCGGCAACCGGGCGCGCAGCAGCCAGCCGACGGCCGGCGCCAGCAGGGCGGCGAGCAGCAACGCCACCAGCAACGGGACAATGACGACACGGATGGCGCCGAAGATCCGCAGCAACGCCCAGCCGACGATCCCGATGACCAGGAGCCGCCACGACCAGGCGGCGGCGATGCGCAGGCCCCTCGGCACGTCCGCGTCGTCGCGGCTGGTCGTGGAGACGGCCGCGTCGTCGGTCGGCGTCACCGGTTCGGGAATCAGCCGGTCCCGCTCGGCCGCCCGCTCGATGCGCCGCGCGTTCTCCCGCTCGCGGGCGGCACGCACCGACTCGCGTCCCGTCGCGTACGCCTGACGCAACCGCTGTCGCAGTTGCTCTAACCGGCTCACGTGCGTACCCCCGGGGGTGGTAGGGATCAGGCCGTTCACGGTAGCGGTCGACGTCCTCGCCGGTGGGGCCGGCGGCTCAGTCCGGTTCGGTCACGAAGTCGATCAGCCGCTCCATCGCGTTGATCAGCGGCGTCTCCACGTCAGCGAAGCTGTCCACCCGGGACAGGATCAGCCGCCACAGTTCGGCCGGTTCGGCGGCACCGAGCGCGGCGCAGACGCCTTCCTTCCAGGGCCGTCCCGGTGGCACCACCGGCCACGCCGCGATGCCCAGCGCGGCCGGTTTCACCGCCTGCCAGACGTCGACGTACGGATGACCGGTGACCAGGACGTGCGGCGAGTTGACCCGGGCCACGATGCGGCTCTCCTTGGAGCCGGGCACGAGGTGGTCGACCAGCACACCGAGCCGACGGCCCGGGCCCGGCCCGAAGTCGCGTACCTCGGCGTCGAGCGCGTCGATGCCGGACAGCGGTTGCACCACCACACCCTCGATGCGCAGGTCGTCGCCCCAGATCCGCTCGACGAGGGCGGCGTCGTGCACACCCTCGACCCAGATCCGGCTTGCCCGGGCGACCCGGGCGCGTACCCCGTCCACCGCCACGGACCCTGAAGCGGTACGCCGCCGGGCCGCCGGCACCGGCGGCCGGGTGGGACGGCGCAGGGTGACCGGGCGGCCGTCGAGCAGAAACGCCGCCGGCAACAGCGGAAAGTTGCGCCGCCGACCGTGCCGGTCCTCCAGCACCACCGCACCGGATTCGAAGCCGACGACCGCCCCGCAGAAACCGGATTCGGCGTCCTCGACCACGAGGTCCGCTTCGGCGTCAACCTCCGGGGTCACCTTCCGCCGCCGCCAGTCCCCCGCCAACACGTCCTCGCCGTACCGCCGCCCCATCCCGTCACGCTAAGCCCGCCGCCACCACGCCCCAACCCCGACACACCCCGTCCCTATCTCCCGATCGCGATCATGCAGTTGTGGCATCTGACAAAAGCCGTGAAGGGGAGCCAACCGCCCACCACAACTGCATGATCGGCGCGACGGGGAGGCGGCGGCGCGGCAGTCGAGACACGGACCGGCGTCACCACGTACTCTTTCGGCATGTCCACCCCCGCTGCGGGTGCGGCCATCCTCGCGCCGCGCCGGTCGAGCCGGTTCGTTGCCTGGGTGCGCGCGTGGCGCGCCGGGTTGGTGCCCTTCGACGAGGTCGCCGACGCCGTCGCCGGCACCGAGGAGCACCTGGTCGCCGACGCGCCCGGCACCTGGACCGACGTACCGCTACGGGAGGCGCTGCCCACCCTGGCCAAGCTCTCGCCGGACGAGATCCGGCTGGTGCTGCCGGCGCCGGGCGACCCGCGCGGCCTACCCGGCCCGGGCGACTTCGCCGGCGCCGCGCTGGTTGCCGGCGAGGCCGTGATAGCCGGCGGGCTGGGGCTGATCCCCGAGGTACGCGTGCACACCTCCGGTTCCGGCGACACCTTCGAGACGGTGCTCTGGCGAGTGCACCCGCTGCCGGCGGACGCTCCCGCCGCCTGCCTCACCCTGCCCGGCGCCGCCGAAGCGGAGGCGGAGCTGGCCGCCGCGCTGGCCGACACCACAGCCGCGCTCACCCGCCTCGACGTGGCCCAGTGGCGTCCGGAGTTGGCCGGCGCCCTGGAGGCGTTGCGTCGCCCCGACGGCACCACCGACCTGCCCCCCGGGTTCGACCCGCGCTCGCGCCGGCTGTTCGCCCGGGCCGCCGTGCTCGACCGGGTCCTCGCCCTGGCCGGGCACGCGGCACCCGGCGGCGCGGTCAACAACTACGAGGCCCAGCAGCGCGACGCCGCCCTGCGCCCCCTCACCGCCGCCTGCCGTCAGGCCCTCGTCGCCGCCTGCAACGCCCCCCTGCGACCCTGACCCCACCCCGGCACCCCGGCACCCCGGCACCCCGGCACCCCGGCACCCCGGCACCCCGGCACCCCGGCACCCCGGCACCCCGGCACCCCGGCACCCC
>NZ_BOPD01000059.1:0-15389 GCF_016863575.1 Micromonospora sediminimaris | reverse complement strand
GACCGGTGTACCGCTTGGCGATGCTCACCACCAGCCGCAGGTTCGCCTCCAGCAGGTGGTTCTTGGCGGCCCGGCCCTGCCGCGCGACCAGTTCCAGATCGGCGCGCAGTTCCTCCGAGACCGGTACGCAGGTGCTGAGCTTCTCCTCGGCGAACAGGCCGGCCTCGATCCGCTTCGCCAGGTCCACCTCCTGCACGGCGGTGAGTAGCTTGGTCCGACCAATTCCGTTGAGGTATGCCCGGACCAGGTCGGTGGAGACGCCGCGCTCGTCGGTGGCGTCCAGGTCGGTCAGGGTGTCCACGCCGTGCTCCGCCTCGGTGCCGGCGTGCGTGCGGTGCTCCGTCATCTGCTGAGCCATCTCAGTCTCCCCGTGTCCACGTCCGTGCCGTGTCCGCCGGCCTGATGCGCCGGTGACAAACAGCTTGGCCGTCGGGGCGTAAAACGGGAGTGAGGCGATCGGGGAACCGACAGTCTGTGAGCGACCGTCGGGAAATCGCCCGGGTTGCCCGACGGTCGCTGAGTCGGCACTCGGCGACGCGGTGGCCCGGCGGTTCGGCCGGCTCGGCTTGTTGGCGCCGGTTACCGTGCCAGCGGTCGGCTGTCGGGCCGGCCTACCTGCCCGGGTGCCGGGCGATCGAGCGACGGAGGCAATCGTGGTGTTCAAACGGCTCATGCAGGCGATGGGAGTCGGTGGTCCGTCGGTGGAGACGGTGCTGTCGAATCCGAACTGCCGGCCGGGCGGCCACCTGGAGGGCAGCATCGCGGTCACCGGCGGTGACCATGGAGTCGACGTGTCCTACGTGGCTCTGGGACTGCTGACCCGGGTGGAGGTGGAGAGCGGCGACAATGAGTACGCCACCAACCAGGAGTTCCAGCGGCAGCAGGTCACCGGCCCGTTCCGGCTGGAAGCGGGGCAGCGCTACGACATCCCGTTCCGGTTCGAGGTGCCGTGGGAGACCCCGCTCACCGAGCTGTACGGGCAGCACCTGCACGGGATGACGATGGGTCTGCGTACCGAACTGGAGGTGGCGCGCGCCGTCGACAAGGGCGACCTGGACGCGGTGGCGGTGCACCCGTTGCCGGCCCAGGAGCGCCTGCTGGATGCGCTGCTGCGGCTCGGTTTCCGGTTCGCGCGAGCGGACGTGGAGCGCGGGCACATCTACGGTGTCCACCAGACGTTGCCGTTCTACCAGGAGATCGAGTTCTACCCGCCGCCGCAATACGCGGGCGCGATGAAGCAGCTGGAGGTCACCTTCGTCACCGACCCCCGGCAGGTGCAGGTGGTGCTGGAGCTGGACAAGCGGGGTGGGTTGTTCACCGAGGGCCGCGACGTCTTCGGTCGCTTCGCCGTCGAGCACGCCTCGGCGGCCAACACCGACTATGCCGCCCAGCTCGACGGCTGGCTGCGTCAGTCGCTGCAACGCCGCGGCCTCTTCGGCTGAACTCCGCGATCCCGCGCCGTACCTCAGTGCCAGTTGCTGATCTGCACGTCGTGCGGCGCGGGCTCGCCCTTACCGGTCTCGACCAGTTGCTTGAGACTCATCAGGTAGATCGCCCACTTGGTGCTGCAGTGGTACATGAACTCCACCGGCTCCCGCCAACCCTCGTGGCGGAACAACACGATCGTGAAGTCGTCCTCCCGCTTCAGCTCGAAGCGGACCCGGGTGCCGATCCACTCCTCGGGGCCGTCGACGACCTCCCAGAGCACCAGCTCGGCCGGCCGGCTCTCCAGGACCTTCATGTCGAAGCCGCCCGGGATGAACCGGAACCGGAGCACACCGCCGACCTCACCGTCGCCGTCCGTGTCCGTCGTCCACCAGTTCGCGAGCCCGTCGACGGTGGTCAGGGCCACGTACACGTCCTCGGGATCCGACGTGACGCCGACCCGGTGCAGGATGTCCAGCATTCTGGTACCTCTTCTTCTTGATGAGCGGCCCGCTTACGGGCAGGGTGAATCGCGCCGCCACGGGCACGGCGGCGATTCGTAAGGCGATTCGTAAGGTGTGGTTCAGCTCTGCTGGTCGCGCTGGATCGCCTCGGCGATCCGCTTGATCCGTCGCAGCCGTGCGTCCCAGGTCGCGCCGACCGCCGACAGTTGCGCGACAGCGCGGGCGAGTTGTGCCTCGTCGACCTCGTAGCGGCGCTCCCGGCCGGCCGGTGTGCCGTGGACGAGCCCGACCCGGCCGAGTACGCCGAGGTGTTTGGCGACCGCCTGCCGGGTGACCGGCAGCTGCTCGCTCAGCGTGGTCGCCGTACCGCCGCCGTCGGCCAGTAGCAGGTCGAGCATCCGCCGCCGGGTCGGGTCCCCGACGGCGGACCAGAGGTCGTCGTCGACACCGACACTCATCGAGCCGACACCAGCCGGGCCACGTAGTCGACGAGGCGCGGCAGGAAGTGGTCCCAGCCGGTGACGTGGTCGCGGTAGTGCTCTTCGAGCACGGCGGCCTCCCAGCCCCGCTCCCGGAACCCGGTCTCGGTGAGACGCAGCAGCGTACCCCTGCCCGACGGGACCAGGTCGAAGGTCACCAGGAGCGAGTTGGTCGGCGTCGCGACGGCCCTATCGTCGTACACCCATCGGAACGAGAAGCGCCGCGGCGGGTCGGCCGCCACCACGGTCAGCGGCATGACCTCGGTGTTGGGCGGCTCACCGAAGGAGATGGTCCCGGTGGCGCCGGGGACCGGATCGAGATCGGCGTCGTCCGGCCACCACTGCCGGAGATGTTCGGGCGCCGTGACGACCTCGTAGACCACCTCTGGTGTGGCGTCGATGTGGATCTTCCGCTCGATGCTGCCGTACTCCATGAGTTCCTCCAGAAACGCAACCTGTGGTTGCGTCTGACTCTAGGGCCCGTGGCCGACATGTGCAACCACTGGTTGCGTTACAGGTCCAGAAGGATGGTGCGTGGACCGACGTTGACGCTCTCCACCAGCATGTGCGCGCGGAAGCGGCCGGTCTCGACCGTTGCGCCGCGCTGGCGCAGCGCCCGCACCGTCTCATCGACGAGCGGTTCCGCCACCTCGGCCGGAGCGGCCGCGGTCCAGGTCGGCCGACGGCCCTTGCGCGCGTCGCCGTAGAGGGTGAACTGGCTCACCACGAGGATCGGCGCGGCTGCATCCGCCGCCGACCGCTCGTCATCCAGGATGCGTAACTCGTGCACCTTGCGAGCCATCGTCCGGGCGGTCTCCGGGGTGTCGGTGTGGGTCACCCCGAGCAGCACCAGCAGCCCGTCGTCGATCGCGCCGACCACCTCGCCATCGACGGTCACGCTGGCCCGGCCGACCGTCTGCACCACCGCCCGCATCAGTCGACCACCAGCGCGGGAGCGCTTGCCGACCGTGCCGGCACCGGCCGCATCACGGCTGCACCGGCGCGATGAAGCCCCGCTCCACCAGGTGCGCCACGATCGGCCCGGCCGCCTCGGCCAGTTCGTCGACGGCCACGTCGTGTGCGACGGCGAGCAGTGCGAGCTGGTCACGCAGCGGCATCCGCCCGTCGGCCCCGCCCACCAGGGCCAGCACCAGCGGGTCGATCTCCTCGGTCCACCGCAGCCCGTTCGGTAGGGCGAGGACCTGTCGGTCCACCGCCCAGCCCTCGGACCCCATCGTCGCCTCCTGGCGCAGCTGAAGCCCGTCGGCGGCGTGGTAGCGGGCGGCCAGCAGGCCCTCGGTGTCGCGTACGCGCAGCCAGTCCTGCCGGTCGAACCAGTCGGCGATCCGGTCACCCATCGGTGGTTGCACCCGCTGGCGCAGATCCTCCACCCGCAGCACCGGGTCGTCACGGTCGCTGCGGCGCAGCGAGACGATGCCGAAGCCGATCGCTTCCACCTTGTGCGCGTCGAACCAGTCGAGCCAGTCCGCCATCCGTTGCGGGTCGGTGGCCTCCCCGACATCGGTAAGCCACAGGTTGACGTACGCCATCGGGTCGGCGACCTCGCGCTGGATGACCCAGGCGTCCAGGCCGGTGCCGGCGAACCAGCCGGCGACCCGTTCACCCCAGTCCTCGCCGGCCACGTGCACCCAGTTGGCGAGGTACTGCATGGTGCCACCCTCGGTGAGCAGGCCCGGGGCGGCGGCAGCCAGCTCGGCGCCGATCGCGTCGCCGACCCGACCGGAGTCGCGGTAGACGTGGGTGGTGGTGCCCGGCCCGACCACGAAGGGCGGGTTGCTCACCACGAGGTCGAACTGCCGGCCGGCGACCGGGGCGACCAGGTCGCCATGCAGCAACTCCCAGTCCTGGCCGTTGAGGGCGGCGGTGGTGGCGGCGAAGCGCAGCGCCCGCCGGGACACGTCGGTGGCGGTGACCCGCCGGGCGTGGGTGCCCAGGTGCAACGCCTGCACGCCCGAGCCGGTACCCAGGTCCAGCGCGCTGTCCACCGGTCGCCGTACGGCTGCGCCGATCATCGTCTGCGTCGCCCCGCCGATCCCGAGCACGTGTTCGGCGTGCAGCGGGCGGCCGGGGCGGGCGCTGGCCGGCACGTCCGCGAGAACCCACCAGTCGTCGCCGTACGGCTCCAGGTCCATGCCCATCCGCAGCCCGTCGCCGTGCCGTTCGACAAGTCCCGCGTCGAGCGCGTCGGCGAGCGGCAGTGGCGCCAGCGCGGCGGCGACCGCGGCTTCGGGCTCGGTCTGCTCGCAGATGAACACCCGGATCAGGGTGGCGAGGGGATCACGGTCGGCGGTGGCGCGCAGCGCGGCCCGGAAGTCGTTGCGGGCGACGCCGCCGGTCGCCTGCGGGCCGAGCCGTGTGGCGATGCCGTTGGCGGTGAAGGAAGCCCGGGTCAACGCGGCCCGCAGCGCTTCGACGCCGGCGGGGGAGAGCAGCATGTCGTGTCCGTCCACACCGTCATCCTGCCTGGTGAGGTCGGGTCCGGAGACCACCGCCCGTGACATTGCAAATCAATAGAAGTGCATCTCTGTTATATCCGTCGATCTAAGGCTAGCATTCCTCCAACTCAGTCCAGGGTGCGGACCGCCCGGCCAGAAGCCCGGTCGGCCGCCCAGGTAAGGGAGGCACGATGTCCTCAGGGTCCACCGCGCGACGGCAGCTCATCCGGGCGCTCGCCGTCGTCGCCACCGCGGCGGCCGTCTCGGCGGCCGGCACCACCGCGGCGGTCGCCGCACCCACCGGCGAGATCCGTGGCGCCGGCGCGTCGAACGCGGTCAGTGGCAGCTACCTGGTCGTCCTGCGCACCGACTCGGTCGGCGCCGCCGGTTCGTCGACGGCTCGGTCCGCCGTTCCGGACCGGGCCAGCGCCCTGGTCAAGCGGTACGGGGGCAGCGTCTCCGACACCTACAGCGCCGCGCTCACCGGCTTCGCGGCCAAGATGACCGCCACCCAGGCGGCCCGCCTCGCCGCCAACCCGGCGGTGGCCTACGTGGAGCAGGACCAGGTGGTGACCATCCAGGCGACCCAGACCAACCCGACCTGGGGCCTGGACCGCGTCGACCAGCGGAACCGGCCGCTGAGCGGCACCTTCACCTACCCGAACACCGCCTCGAACGTGCGGGCGTACATCATCGACACCGGCATCCGGACGAGCCACAGCCAGTTCGGTGGCCGGGCCACCTGGGGCACCAACACCGTGGACAGCAACAACACCGACTGCAACGGTCACGGCACCCACGTCGCCGGCACCGTCGGCGGGTCGACGTACGGCGTGGCCAAGGGCGTTCGCCTGATCGCGGTGAAGGTGCTCAACTGCTCCGGCGGCGGCACCACCACCAGCGTGGTCAACGGGGTGAACTGGGTGACCGCCAACGCGGTGAAGCCGGCCGTGGCGAACATGAGCCTGGGCGGCGGCGCGAGCACCTCCATCGACAACGCGGTGCGCAACTCGATCGCCTCCGGCGTCAGCTACGCCGTCGCGGCGGGCAACTCCAGCGCCAACGCCTGCAACTACTCGCCGGCCCGGACCTCGACCGCGATCACCGTCGGCTCGACCACCAGCAGCGACTCCCGGTCCTCCTTCTCCAACTACGGCTCGTGCGTGCACATCTTCGCGCCGGGGTCGAGCATCCCGTCGGCCTGGCACACCAGCAACACCGCGACCAACACCATCAGCGGTACCTCGATGGCCTCGCCGCACGTGGCCGGTGCCGCCGCTCTCGTGCTCGGCGCCAACCCGTCCTACTCGCCGGCTCAGGTCAAGAGCTACCTGGTCAACAACGCCACCACCGGCGTGGTTTCCAGCCCGGGCAGCGGTTCCCCGAACCGTCTGCTGTTCGTGGTGAACTGATCATCGGCTGATCGACCGGCCCGGCGGACGGTGCGAACCGACCCGCCGGGCCGAGTCGCGTCCTCGGTGCGCCGGCCGGTTCGCCGCGCTGGCCGCGGTCACCGCCAGCGCCGGCCCGGACCCGGTTCGGGTCGAGCTGGGTGTCAGTGCACGTCGCGGCCGCGCGTACGGGCAGGATGAGGGCATGACGCTCGTACTGCCCATCGACCCGGAGGCGAACCAGCTGCTGGCCCGCGACCCGCTGGCCCTGCTCGTCGGCATGGTGCTCGACCAGCAGGTCTCGATGGAGAAGGCATTCTCCTCGCCGTACGTGCTGGCCCAGCGGCTCGGACACGACCTGGACGCCCGGGAGCTGGCCGACTTCGATCCGGAGGCCCTGGTGGCCATCTTCGCCCAGCCACCCGCGCTGCACCGCTTTCCCAAGGCGATGGCGGCCCGCGTGCAGGAGGTGTGCCGGGTGTTGGTCGAGCGCTACGACGGCGATGCCGCCCGGCTCTGGATGGATCCGGCCGACGGTCGTGAGC
The DNA here is from genome assembly GCF_016863575.1 of Micromonospora sediminimaris. Lineage (NCBI taxonomy): Bacteria > Bacillati > Actinomycetota > Actinomycetes > Micromonosporales > Micromonosporaceae > Micromonospora > Micromonospora sediminimaris. The sequence goes on along the minus strand of NZ_BOPD01000059.1, from coordinate 8,629 downwards.
TGCTTGGGCGACTCACCGCCCTGCCCGGATTCGGCCGGCAGAAGGCTCAGATCTTCCTCGCGCTGCTCGGTAAGCGGTTCGGGGTGCAGCCACCGGGCTGGCGGGAGGCGGCTGGCCACTACGGCGATCCGGAGGCCCATCGGTCCGTCGCCGATGTGACCGATGCCGAGTCACTGCGCCTCGTTCGGGAGTACAAACAGCAGGTGAAGGCGGCGGCCAAGGCGGGCGCGCGGGCGGACTGACCGGGCTGCCTCCGAGACGATGGCAGGGGGCGGTCGATGGCGCAGCGGGGCGGCGCGCTGCTGCGTGGTGGAAACGGAACGACGCGAGCCACCTTCCTGGAACTCTTTCTCGACCTGGCCTTCGTCTTCGCCCTGACCCGGGTCTCGGTTCGCTATATCGACGAGGTCGAGCACGGGCTGACCGTGCTGGATTTCCTGGAGACCCTGATCCTGTTCCTGGCCCTGTGGCACGTCTGGACATTGCTCACCTGGGTCACCAGCCGGTACGACCCGGACGCCCTGACGATCCAGTTCGTCGTGGTCGCGACGATGTTCGGCGGCCTGGTGATGGCCGTGACCCTGCCCCGGGGGTTCGAGGAGCGAGCGCTGGCGTTCGTCGTGGCCTACCTGGTGACGGTGATCGGCCGCCCGCTGCTGATCGCCGCCATGCTGGGTCGACATCCGCGCCGTACCGTGCCGTGGCGACTGGCCGCCTGGGCGGCGGTGGCGGGGGTGTTCTGGCTGGCCGGTGCGCTCGGCCCCACCGACCTGCGGTTCGGGCTGTGGGCGCTGGCCATCACCATCGACCTGGCCGGATACCTGCTGGGTTGGCCGGTGCCCGGTCTCGGCCGGGCGCCGGTCTCGGCCTGGCGGATCGCCGGCGAGCACATGGCGGAGCGCTACCAGCAGATCTTTCTCATCGCGTTGGGCGAGACGATCCTGGTCAGCGGGATCACCTACAGCGGCGAGGGATTCGGCTGGTTGGCGGCGGCGGCCTTCACGGTCGCCTTCCTCACCACCGCGCTGCTCTGGCGGATCTACTTCCACCGCGCCGGGCACCTGCTCGTCGAGGCGCTGCGGATGGCCCGGTCGCCCGGTCGGCTCGGTGCCTCCGCCTCGACCACGCACCTGGTCATGGTGCTCGGCGTGCTGCTCACCGGAGTGGGTTACGAGTTGGTCATCGTGAAGCCGTTCGACCGGGTCGAGCCGGCCTGGCTGATCTTCGTCGTCGGAGGGCCGGTCCTGTTTCTGCTGGGGCGGACCCGTTTCGAGTACGAGATCTTCGCCCGGGTCTCCCGCCGACGGGTGCTGATGATGCTCGTGCTGGTCGGGTCCGCTCCGCTGCTGCTGCTCGGCACACCGATGCTGGCGCTGTCCGTGGTCGCCGGTGGGCTGGCCGTGGTGGCCGTCGTGGACGGGTTGCGGGCTCGTGACCAGCCGATGGAGCCGTCAGCCTCCCCGCTGGACCGCCCGGATCCGGGTGAGGCCAACTTCCCGACCTGACCCGCGCGCCACGGACCGCCGGGTGGGCTCGGCGCGGGGCGCCCGGGGTGGTCGTGGATTCCGTCAGGCGGCGCTCGGATGGGCCAGGGAGGCGATGGCCCGCCGGACGTCGGCCAGCGAGACGGTCGGCGAGTCGTCCAGGTCGGCCAGGCCCGCCTCGATCCACTGCCGCATCAGCGTCGTCACGCCGATGCCCCGGGCGTCGGCGGCGGCTCGGACCCGTTCGTACGTCTCCAGTGGCAGCCGGACCGACCGGCTGACCATCGGGGTCTCGGTGTCGGGGGCGGGCAGCCCCACCGCCTGGCTCTCGTCGATCAGATCGGCGATCCGGTCGCCGCCGCCGTGGAACTGCTTGATCGCGTCGTGACGGTCCATCGTCACCGCCTCCTCGTCTCCGGAGAATTCCGCACGGCCTCGTCGTAGCGTTTGGCCTCGACGTCGCTCAACTCGCGGGCGGAGAGGACGTCCCAGTCGTTGTCGGCGCCGTCGGTCTCGGCCAGCAGCACCGCCACCCGGCGTCCGCGGGCGGTGGGGGCGTAGACCACCATCACGTCGTCGCCGAGGTGGCGGATCACCCGCCGGCCGCTGTGCAGCGCCTCCCAGACTTCCCCCGGCGTGACGTCGTAGACCCGCAGATTGGCCAGCGCCTCGTCGGTGAAGCTGAACCTGCTGCCCACGTGGCGAGCGTACCACGGGCGTAACACGAAATTCGGGGGTGACGAACCTCGTCGCTCACCCGGTCAGAGTGACAGGATGGAGTGCGACCCCTCCGGAGGAGGTACCACGGGTGAAGCGTCAGGCTTACCAGCCGATTCTCATCACCGACGCCTCCCGCAGCCAGGATGATCAACTGACCAGCCGGCAGCGGCGTTACGTCGTGATGATGGGTGTCCGGGTCGCCTGCGTGATCGTCGGCGCGATCCTGGTCGGCGTGGGGGCACCACTGCTCTGGCTCTGGCTGCCCCTGGTCGCGCTGGGCATGGTGCTCATCCCGTGGCTCGCGGTGCTGCTGGCCAACGACCGGCCGCCCAAGGAGCGCCACCGCCTCGCCAACCGCTTCTCGGCCCGTTCGGCCACCGAGGCGGCACCGCCCCCGATGAGCCTCGCCGCCGAGGAGCGGCCACACAAGATCATCGACGCCGAGCCCTGACCCGCGCGCGGCTCAACGAGCCGGTCGGGCACCGACCTGCGCCACCGCCGCGGCACCGAGATCGGCGGCCCGGGCCAGGGCGGCGTCGGGTCTCGCCCCGGCCAGCCAGGCGCTCAGCAGGCCCGCCGCGAAGGCGTCACCCGCCCCGGTCACGTCCCGCACCGCCACCCGGTGCGCCGACGAGGTGACGATCGCGTCGTCCCGGTCGACCCAGACCGCACCGGCACCGCCGCGCTTGACCACCACCCGGCGGGCCACGGCGGCAAGAGCCCTGGCCTGTGCCGCCGGTTCCAGCCGCCCGGCCAGCACGGTGGCCTCGTCGACGTTCACCAGCAGCAGGTCGACCTCGCGTACCCAGCCCAGGAAGGCCGACTTTCCGATCGCCCGCAGCGGGGCCGCGGACGCCGCGTCGACACTCGTGGTGAGGCCGCGTTCGCGCGCGCCGGTTAGCGCCCGCAGTCCAGCCGGTCGGGAGTCCGGGTCCAGCAGGGTGTACCCGGACAGGTGCAGGTGCGTGGCGTCCGGCGCACCGTCCAACGCCGCGTCCACGTGGTCGGGACGCAGCAGTACGTTCGCCCCGCGCTCGGTGACCATGGTGCGCTCGTCGCCGGCCGCCAGCACGATCACCATGCCGGTGGCGGCCCCGACGATCCGCTGTACCGCGCAGTCGACCCCGGCGCTGATCAACTCCGTCACCCGGTCGCGGCCGGCGTCATCGTCACCGACCGCACCCACCAGGGTCACCGCTACTTCCTCGGCGGCCAGCCAGGACGCGGTGTTGGCCGCCTGCCCACCTCCGGTGGACCTGATCGCCGCCGGGGTGTCGGATCCGGGTGCCAACGGGCCGGCGAGCACCGCCACCACGTCCGTGACCACGTCACCGACGACCAGGACGCGGCCGGTCTCGGCTCGGCCCACCCCGCTGCCGTTTTCGGTCACCCCGGTCACGCCGAGGGGTCGGCCCGGCGCTGGGCGGCGGCGACCGCGATCCGGGCGGCCAGGTCGGCGTTGCGCAGGATGATCCGGACGTTGACCGCCAGGCTGGCACCCTGCGTCGCGGAGTGGAAATGGGCCAGCAGGTACGGCGTGACGGCCTTGCCGGTGACCCCGTCGCGCTCCAGCAGGGCGAGACCCTCGGTGAGCGTACGGTCGTGCAGGTCCGGGTCGAGTTGCTCATCGGTGGGCAGCGGGTTGGCGACGATCAGCCCACCGTGGTGTGCGCGGTGCTGCTCGCGGGCGGCCAGCACATCGGCGACCAGTTCGGGGGAGTCGACCGACCAGTCCAGGTCGAAGCCGCCATCGGTGATGAAGAAGCCCGGGAACCGGCGGGCCCGGTAGCCCACCACAGCCACCCCGAGGGTCTCCAGCCGTTCCAGGGTGGCGCCGACGTCGAGGATCGACTTCACCCCGGCGCAGACCACCGCGATCGGCGTACGGGCCAGGGTGACCAGGTCGGCGGACTCGTCGAAGGTCTGCGCCGCCTCGCGGTGCACCCCGCCCAACCCGCCGGTGGCGAACACGCCGATGCCGGCCGCGGCGGCTACGGCGCTGGTCGCGGCCACGGTGGTCGCACCGTCCGCGCCGGTGGCGGCGGCCACCGCGAGATCGCGTACGGAGAGTTTGGTCACCCCGTCGGCAGTGGCCAGCCGGGTCAGCTCGGCGTCGTCGAGCCCCACCACGAGTTCACCGGCGACCATGCCGATGGTGGCCGGCACCGCACCGGCGTCCCGAACGGCCTGTTCGATCTGCCGGGCCACCCGGAGATTGTCCGGCCGGGGCAGGCCGTGCGAGACGATGGTGCTCTCCAGAGCGACCACGGGCCCCTGCTCGCGCAGCGCCCGGGCCACTTCGGTGCCGTAGCGAAGATGAAAGTCGGTCACAATCGCTCACCGTACGCCCGCCACCCGGGTCACCTCAGGTGGACCGGGTGAGGGTGACCTGCCAGACTTGTCGGTTGGAGGTGCAGACGTGAGTACACAGATCCTCGAGCGTCCCGAGCTGAAGGACGCCGACACCGGTCCGGAGATGTTCCACTACGTCCGGAAGGAAAAGATCGCCGAAAGTGCCGTCATGGGCACCTTCGTCGTGGCGCTGTGCGGGGAGACGTTCCCGGTGACGAAGACCCCGAAACCGGGTTCGCCGGTCTGCCCGAAGTGCAAGGAGATCTACGACTCGTACCGCGAGTGACACCCGCGGCCCGCCCGGCGGCCCGCGTAACCTTCGGCGGTGACCACCTCCACCGCCCTTCTCCTGGCTGACCTGGCCGGGGTCGCGGTCTTCGCCGCCTCGGGGGCCTCCGCGGCGGTGGCCAAACGGCTCGACCTCTTCGGCGTGGTCTTTGTCGGCTTCGTCGCCGCCCTCGGCGGCGGGATCGTACGGGACCTGGTCATCGACGAGGTCCCGCCGCTGGCCTTCGCCGACTGGCGCTACGCGGGCACCGCCGCCGTGACCGCCGCGGCGATCTTCTGGCTGCATCCGCAGTTCGCCCGGCTGCGCACCACCGTCCTGGTGCTGGATGCGGCCGGGCTCGGCCTGTTCACCGTCGCCGGCACCCTCAAGGCCCTCGACGCCCAGGTCCCGGCGGTCGGCGCCTGCCTGATCGGCATGATCACCGCGATCGGTGGCGGACTCGTCCGCGACCTGCTCACCGGCGAGATCCCGGTGGTGCTGCGGCGGGAGATCTACGCCGTCGCGTCGCTCGTCGGTTCGATCGTGGTGGTGCTCCTGTACGGCCTCGGCCACACCGGGCCGATCCCGCTCACCGCCGCCGTGGTGCTGGTCTTCGGCGTACGCCTGGTGGCCCTGCGTCGGCGCTGGTCGGCGCCGGTGGCGACGGTGCGACCGCCGCGCACCGGCCTGCCTGGGCCGCCGCCGGGGTGAGCCCGCAGTGGCGAACGGCACCCCGGTGACGGGTGTGGCGTCGCGTGGGCGGCCCGGCGGCCGCTGGTTATGCTGAGTCGGCCTTCGCGGCTCGGCTGCGCGGAGGCATTTTCGTGGGGCGACCGCCGTGCCCCTCGGCCCGGGTCCGCCGGCCTGCGGCCGGGACATCCCGTGGCCGGAGAGGAGCGAACGCGTGGCAGTCCGGACGCCGGCGCTTGAGACGTTCCCGCCCCTGCGCTCCTGGCAGCGCAAGGCTCTGGTGGAGTACCTGCGCCGTCGGGCTGAGGACTTCACTGCGGTCGCCACCCCGGGGGCCGGAAAGACCACATTCGCGCTGCGGATCGCCGCCGAACTGCTCGCCGACGGCAGCGTCGAGGCGGTCACCGTGGTCGCGCCGACCGAGCACCTGAAGACGCAGTGGGCCGAGGCGGCGGCCCGGGTGGGCATCCAACTCGACGCCGCGTTCCGCAACGCCGACCTGCACTCCTCGGCGGACTTCCACGGTGCCGTGGTGACCTACGCACAGGTCGGGATGGCACCGCAGGTGCACCGGCGGCGCACCATGACCCGTCGGACCCTGGTCGTCCTCGACGAGATCCATCACGCCGGTGACTCACGCACCTGGGGTGACGGGGTGAAGGCGGCCTTTGAGCCCGCGGTGCGCCGGCTGATGCTGACCGGTACGCCCTTCCGGTCCGACGACAACCCGATCCCGTTCGTCAGCTACGAACGCGGCGGAGACGGCCTGCTGCGCTCCCGGGCCGACTCGGTCTACGGCTACAGCGACGCGCTGCGCGACGGCGTGGTGCGGCCGGTGCTGTTCCTGGCGTACTCGGGGGAGACCCGGTGGCGGACCAACGCCGGGGAGGAACTGGCGGCTCGACTGGGCGAGCCGATGACGCAGGATCTAATCGCCCAGGCTTGGCGTACCGCCCTGGACCCGGCCGGCGACTGGATGCCGCAGGTGCTGCGGGCGGCGGATGCCCGGCTGACCGTGCTGCGGGAGGCGGGCATGCCGGACGCGGGCGGCCTCGTCATCGCCAGCGACCAGCAGACGGCCCGCTCGTACGCCAAACTCATCGAGCAGGTCACGGGGGAGCGGGCGGCCGTCGTACTCTCCGACGACGCGGGCGCCTCGGCCCGGATCGCGACGTTCGCGGCGTCCGAGCAGCGGTGGCTGGTCGCGGTGCGAATGGTCTCCGAAGGCGTCGACATCCCCCGACTGGCCGTCGGCGTGTACGCGACAAGTGCCAGCACTCCGCTGTACTTCGCGCAGGCGATCGGGCGCTTCGTCCGGGCCCGGCGCCCGGGGGAGACCGCGTCGGTCTTCCTGCCCAGCGTGCCGCACCTGCTCGGGCTGGCCAGCGAGATGGAGGCCGAGCGCGACCACGTGCTCGGCAAGCCCAAGGACCGCGAGGGCTTCGACGACGAGTTGCTGGACCGGGCCCAGCGCGACGAGCAGGCCAGCGGCGAACTGGAGAAGCGTTTCGCCGCGCTGTCCGCCACCGCCGAGCTGGACCAGGTGATCTTCGACGGTGCCTCGTTCGGTACGGCGGCCCAGGCCGGCACCCCCGAGGAGGAGGAGTACCTGGGCCTGCCCGGGCTGCTCACCTCGGAACAGGTGGCGTCGTTGCTCGCCAAGCGGCAGGCCGATCAGCTCGCCGCCCAGCGACGTCGGGCGACCGAGCGGCGGACGGAATCCGCAGCGCCGGCGTCCGCTCCGCCGGCACCGATGAGCGCCGCCCAGCGCCGGGTGGCGCTACGCCGCCAGCTCAACGCCCTGGTCGCCGCCCAGCACCACCGCACCGGCCAGCCACACGGAAAGATCCACGCTGAGCTGCGCCGCATCTGCGGCGGTCCCCCCAGCGCCCAGGCCACCATCGAGCAACTAGAAGAACGCATAGCCACCGTCCAAACCCTCTAACAGCCCACCCATGCCATTGGCGCGTTGATCAAGAAGTTTTGGTCGCCGCCGTGCGGTTTTCGTGACGCAAACTTCTTGATCAACGCGGGTGGTCGGGTGGGGTGGGTGGGGTGGGTGGGGTGGGGGTCCGGGTATGGGTATGGGTGAAGCCGGCCGGAGACATCCTGGGGATGTCTCCGGCCGGCTTTATGTCGGGTTTGCTGAGCCCTCAGTTGGCCATCAGGTCAGCGCCGCGCCAGGTGAACTCCGGGTCCGTCGCGTACCGTACGGTGATCTTGACGAGATCCTCGGCGTACTTGTTGGCGTGGTGTCCACAGAACACCAGCTCACTGCCACCCGCCAGGGTGATCCGGAGCTTGCCGGCGGCATTGCAGCGGTCGCACCGTTCATCGGCGGCCGGGGGGCTCACCGTCTCGGGCGGCGGCGTGAGGGTCGGGGTCATCGCCTTCCTCCTCTGGTCGTCACCGATGAACACTCTCTTCGGTCTTGGTCACCTATCGTGCAACACCCTTGTCGGGCCTCGCCTTCCCTGTGTGCCCGCGGGGGACCGAGGTCACACCTGGCACGGACAGTGTGCCGTGCACCCAGGGTGCCACGTCAACGATCACATTCGTGCAACCACCTGATCACCATCCGACGTTGTACGCCAGGTGATCAAAACGGCACGATCGGTTGACGGATGCTGATCAGTCGAGGTAGTCGCGGAGCACCTGGGATCGGGAGGGATGCCGAAGCTTGGACATCGTTTTGGACTCGATCTGCCGGATCCGCTCGCGGGTCACTCCGTAGACCTGGCCGATCTCGTCCAGGGTACGCGGCTGGCCGTCGGTGAGCCCGAACCGCAGACGTACCACACCCGCCTCACGCTCGGACAACGTCTGCAGCACCTGCTGGAGTTGGTCCTGAAGCAGGGAGAACGAGACCGCGTCGACGGCGACCACCGCCTCCGAGTCCTCGATGAAGTCACCGAGCTGGCTGTCGCCCTCGTCGCCGATGGTCTGGTCGAGCGAGATGGGCTCCCGGGCGTACTGCTGGATCTCCAGCACCTTCTCCGGTGTGATATCCATCTCCTTGGCCAGCTCCTCCGGCGTGGGCTCACGGCCCAGATCCTGGAGCAGCTCGCGCTGGATCCGACCCAGCTTGTTGATCACCTCGACCATGTGGACGGGG
>NZ_BOPD01000058.1:0-15415 GCF_016863575.1 Micromonospora sediminimaris | reverse complement strand
CGCGGCGCAGACCTGGACGGTGACGCCGAACTCGACGATCCGGGCGTTGGGCAAGTGCCTGGACGTCAACGGTGCCGGGTCGGCCGACGGCACGAAGATCCAGCTCTGGACCTGCAACGGCGGTGGTGCGCAGGTCTGGTCGGCGCAGTCCAACGGCACCTTGCGGAACCCGAACTCGGGCAAGTGTCTGGACGTGTCGAACAACAGCTCCGCCGACGGGCAGGCCGTGCACCTGTGGACCTGCCACACCGGTGCCAACCAGCGCTGGGTCCTTCCGTAACCGAACCAGCGGTAGTGCCCCGGTGCGACGCTCACCCGTCGCGCCGGGGCACTTTCCTACCGCCCGCCGCCCGCCTAGAGTGGGAGACGGCGACCGCGAGGTGGCCGGTGAGTCGACGGGAGGCGCAACCCGTCGGCCCCAGACGCGACAAGCGTCCACCGGTGCACCGTCGGGGCCGCCGCATCCGGCCATCCTCGCCCCGGTCCCGCAGGTAACGGAATCCCCAACACGACAGGGGAAAAGGACACATGGCGCGACCGATCACGCTGTTCACCGGCCAGTGGGCCGACCTTCCGTTCGACGAGGTGTGCCGGCTCGCCGCCGAGTGGGGCTACGACGGCCTGGAGATCGCCTGCTGGGGCGACCACTTCGAGGTCGACAAGGCCCTGGCCGACGACTCGTACGTCGAACGCAAGCGGGAGACGCTCGCCAAGCACAACCTTCAGGTCTTCACGATCTCCAACCACCTGGTCGGCCAGGCGGTCTGCGACCACCCGATCGACGAGCGGCACCAGGGCATCCTGCCCGCCCGGATCTGGGGCGACGGCGAGCCCGAAGGAGTACGCCAGCGGGCCGCCGAGGAGATCAAGGACACCGCCCGCGCGGCGGCGAAGCTCGGCGTGAACACCGTCGTCGGCTTCACCGGCTCGTCGATCTGGCACACCCTGGCGATGTTCCCGCCGGTGCCGCCGGAGATGATCGAGCGCGGCTACCAGGACTTCGCCGACCGGTGGAATCCGATCCTCGACGTCTTCGACGAGGTCGGGGTGCGTTTCGCCCACGAGGTGCACCCCAGCGAGATCGCTTACGACTACTGGACGACGAAGCGGACCCTGGAGGCGATCGGTAACCGGCCCGCGTTCGGGCTGAACTGGGACCCGTCGCACTTCGTCTGGCAGGAACTCGACCCGGTCAACTTCATCTTCGACTTCGCCGACCGGATCTACCACGTCGACTGCAAGGACGCGAAGGTGCGTACCGGCGACGGCCGTCGCGGTCGGCTGGCCTCGCACCTGCCCTGGGCGGATCTGCGCCGCGGCTGGGACTTCGTCTCCACCGGCCACGGCGACGTGCCCTGGGAGGACTGCTTCCGGGCGCTGAACGCCATCGGCTACTCCGGGCCGATCTCCGTCGAATGGGAGGACGCCGGGATGGACCGGCTGGTCGGCGCCCCGGAGGCGCTCCAGTTCGTCCGCCGACTCGCCTTCGACGCACCGTCCGCCGCCTTCGACGCGGCGTTCAGCAGCAAGGACTGAACCGTACGGACGCCCGGGAGCCGGCCCGCGCCGGCTTCCGGGCGTCGGCGTGCTCAGCCGGCGCTGAAGACGTGCTCGCTGGCCAGGTGGGCCGCGCCCACCACGGCGGCCCGGCCGGCCAGATCCGACAGGACGATCGGCATGGTGCCGGTGGCCAGTGGCGCCGAGCGTCGGTAGACCACGCCACGGATCTCGGAGAGCAGGAGGTGCCCGAACCCGTCGGGTGCCCCACCGATCACGACGATGCCGGGGTTGAAGAAGCTGACCAGGCCGACCAGGACCCGGCCGAGCCGGCGGGCGGCGTCACGGACCAGCAACTGGGTGGCCGCGTCCCCGGCGGTGGCGGCCGCGGCCACGTCCGCGACGGTGAGCCCGCCCGCCTCGGCCAGCCGTGCGGCCAGTGCCGGGGAGCGATCCGACCGGGCGACCGCCAACGCCGCCCGGACCAACCCCACGTCCCCGCAGTACGCCTCAAGGCAACCGGCCTCCCCGCAGGCGCAGGGCGGGCCCTCCTCGCCGAGCGGTAGATGCGCGATGTCGCCGGCGCTGCTGGTCGCACCCCGGTAGAGCGACCCGCCGAGCACCAGCCCGCAGCCGATCGCCGTACCGAGCTTCAGGTAGAGGAAATCCTCGACGGTACGGCCGATGCCGGCGTGCCGCTCGCCCAGGGCGAGCACGTTCGCATCGTTGTCGACCAGCACCGGGCAGCCCAGTTCTGCGGCGAACGCGTCGCGGACCGGGAAGCGCTGCCATCGGGGCAGGACGGCCGGTGCGGTGGAGGTGCCGCCGTCGACCGGCCCGGGAAGGGCGACACCGACCCCGGTGAGCTCGGTGACGCCCAGCTCGGCGCGGAGTTTGTCGACCAGCTCGACGGCCCGGCCGGTCACCGGCTCCGGCCCGTCGCGCACGTCCGCCACCTCGTCGGTCTCGGCCAGCACGTTCAACTCGCCGTCAGTGATCGCAACGGTGACCCGGTCGGTGGCGACCACCACGCTGGCGAAGCGCACGCCGCCGGAAAGGCGGAGCAACGACGACCGGCGCCCGCCCCGGGAGGCCGCCGGCCCGGCGGTCTCGACCAGCCCTCGGGCGGTGAGCCGGTCCAGTTCGGTGGTGAGGGCCGTCCGGGACAGACCCAGCAGGTCACCCAGCTCCACCCGGGAGCGGGGACCCTCGTCCCGCAGTAGCCGGACCAACCGTGCCTGCTGCGGATTCTCCGGCCGGACCAGGGCCATCTCGACCACCTCCGTGCGGAGTGTTCCACGGCGGTGTTTCAGGCCAGTGGCCGGCCGGGAGCGGACCCGTCAACGCCTGTCGCCGCGGCGGCCCGGCGTGACCCGCTGCCGGCCGGGCACACGGACGGGCCCGGCCACCAACATCGGTGGCCGGGCCCGTCCGAGGGTGCTCAGAGGGTGCTGCCGTTGGCTCCAGAGCCGGACGGCTTGCTGCGGGGGGTGGCGGACGTCGAGCTGGAACTCGACGAGCCGGAACCCGTCTTGGTGCCGGCCGTGGCCGGCGTACCGGCGAACGTGTCGTCGGCGGGGGTGATCCCCGCCTTGCCGTTGCCGTTCAGCTTCTCGCCCAGCTTGGAGTTGCCGAGCTTGTCCCTGCCCTCGTGGTAGAGACGGTTCGCCTGGGCCTGCGCGACCCCGGCCGCCTCCTGGACGGTCGGGTGGTCGAGCACCTTGCGGCCCCGGACCACCAACTCCTCGTACTTCTCCCGGCCGGCACGGGCGCCCAGGACGAACCCTGCAGCCAGCCCGCCAAGGAACATGATCTTTCCGCGCATGGCGGCTCCTTTCGTACCTGACGCGCCGCCGTCCCGCTCCCGGATACCCGGGTGGCGGGACTGACCGATTCGCGCCTGCGTCCTGTCGTCGGCAGCTAACTACCCATCCTGCTCTCCGCTCATACCTCCTTGTGCCAGGATGACGATTTGTCCGGTAAACCGCCCCCGGGTCGCTCGGTGGTGGCCGATGAACCCCCTGGACCAACACCCCCCGCCGTCCTGTACTCTTGTGCCCGGCGCGCGGTGCGGAGCGATCCGCTCCGGGCGTTGTTGCGGTCCCCCGTAGCTCAATTGGCAGAGCAGCCGGCTGTTAACCGGCAGGTTTTTGGTTCGAGTCCAAACGGGGGAGCTTCCTTCCTCACCACGACGCCCACCGGCCGGATCCGGTGGGCGTCACTCGCGTCCCCCCCCCCAGATCCGGCCGACCGGCGCGACGCCGGGCTTCCGCGGGCGGCACCCGGCCAACGCGTCTACGCTGGTGCGCGTCGATCCTGCGACGACAGCCGGTGGGTGGGATGTCCGGAAACTGGAAGATCGGCTCGGCCGAGCCGCGACCATCCGAGGCCGCTGCGCGCCCCGCCGTGGCGGCACGGCCCGCCCGCGGCCAACTCGCACTGGCACGACCGGCGCAGGGCGTACCCCGTGCCTGCTGACACCGACGTCGTGATCGTGGGCGGCGGCCTCGCCGGTCTCGCCGCGGCCCGCCGCCTGCACCGCGCCGGGGTGTCCTGGCGGTTGGTGGAGGCCGCCGACCGGCTCGGTGGCCGGGTCGCCACCGACACCGTCGACGGCTTCCTGCTCGATCGTGGATTCCAGGTCCTCAACACGGCATACCCCCGGCTCGGCGCGCTGCTCGACGTGGACCGTCTCGACCTCGGCTTCTTCGTTCCCGGGGTTCTCGTACGCAAGGGCGACCGGCTGCTGCGGCTGGTCAATCCGCTACGCGATCCCGCCGGTGGACCGGGCACCGCCCTGGCCTCCGTCGGGTCGCTGCCCGACCGGCTGCGCTTCGCCGCCCTCGCCGCGAGCTATGCCACGCTGCCCGCGGAACGTCTGCTCGCCAGGCCCGAGACCACCGCCGATACGGCGCTGCGTCGCGCGGGCCTCTCCCACGCCATCATCGAGGATCTGCTGCGCCCGTTCCTGTCCGGTGTGCTGCTCGACCGGGAACTGGCAACCTCCAGCCACGTCCTGGCCATGGTGCTGCGCTCGTTCGCCCGAGGCCGGGTCGGCCTGCCCGCCGACGGCATGGCGGCGTTGCCCCGGGCCGTCGCCGCCGCGCTGCCGGCCGGGCTGCTGGACGTGAACACCACCGTCGCCGCGGTGGCACCGGGCCGGGTCAGCACCAGCGCCGGTGAGCTGCGCTGCCGGGCCGTCGTCGTCGCCGTCGACCCGCCCACCGCCACCCGGCTGCTGGCCCTGCCGCCGGTGCGCATGCACAGCTACACCACCTATTACCACGCCACCGCCGAGCCACCGGTGGGCGAGCCGATCCTGCTCGTCGACGGCGACCGCCGCGAGATGGTCGCCAACACGGTAGTGGTCAGCCGGGCCGCGCCCAGCTACGCGCCACCCGACCGGCACCTGATCGCCACCTCCGTGGTCGGCCCGTCGGTACCGTCCGAGTCGGCCGTGCGGCTGGAACTGACCCGGCTGTACGGGCGGCCCACCGCCGGCTGGGAGCACCTGACCACGGTCACCATCCCTGCCGCGCTGCCCGCCGCGCCGCCGCCACAGGGCCGGCTCCGAAAGCCCGTGGCGCTGGGAAACGGGCTGTTCGTCGCCGGTGACCACCGCGACAGCCCATCGATCCAAGGGGCACTCGCCAGCGGATGGCGCACCGCCGGAGCCACCCTGCGGCACCTGCGTCAGCACTGAAATTCGGGGTCACCAGGCCCGATGATGATCACCTATGATCCTCGCCATGCCCCGACCCCTCGCCCCGCCGGTGTTCGACGCCGCGGCGGCGTACCCCCAGGTGGCCGCCGCCCGTGACGCGCTGGCCGCGGGCGACTGGCCGGCGATGCGCACCCTCGTCGACGCCCAGGACGCCCACGGCAGGACGGTCCTCGTCGGCGAGGTCGGCGACACGGCGGACGCCGAGACGTTCCTCCGGAAGGCGCTCGCCGAACAGCCGGACGACCCGGTGGCCGCTGCCATGCTGGGGGCGCACCTGATCCGCGCCGGGTGGCGGATCCGGACCGCCCAACGGGCGCAGGACGTCAGCCGCGAACAGTTCGCCCAGTTCTTCGAACATCTGCGCCGGGCCGAGCAGATCCTCATCGAGGCCACCGCCCGCCACCCGGAGGACGCGGCAGCCTGGACCCAGCGGGTCACCAGCGCCCGCGGCCTGCAACTCGGCCAGGCCGAGGCCCGCCGCCGCTACGACCGCCTCGCCGCCAGGCACCCGCACCACCTGCCGGCCCAGAGTTCCCTGTTGCAGCAGTTCTGCCCGAAGTGGAGCGGCACCTGGGAGAAGGCGCACGACTTCACCCGGGAGTGCACCGCCGCCGCACCGGCCGGCGCGCCGAACGCGGTCCTCATCGTCGAGGTGCACCTGGAGCAGGCCTTCGACCACGGCACCCTGTCCGCTGCGCGGGCATTCCTGCGCGGCCAGCAGGTGCGCGCCGCGATCCACGATGCGGCCCAGCGCTCCATCTGGCACCGCGAGTTCCGGCACGGCTGGGGCTGGGTCCGGGTACGCAGCACCTTCGCCCTCGCCTTCTGCCTCATGGAGGAGTGGACGTCGGCGGCGCAGCAGTTCGCCGCCCTCGGTGACCTCGGCGACGAGTCGATGTTCGGCTACTTCGGCGACGCGGTCGCGCAGTTCCAGCGGTTCCGCGACAAGGCGTACGCGAAGGGCGGCCAGCCGTGATCCAACACCTCGAAACCGACGGCGTGCCGACCCTGCTCGCCCCGACCGGCGGGCCGATGCGCGCCGGGCTGACCTTCCGGGTCGGCACCGCCGACGAGACGCTGGCCCGCCACGGCATCACGCACCTGCTCGAACACCTCGTTCTCGCCCCGCTGGGCACCGCCGACTACCACTTCAACGGCGCCACCGGACCGACCTTCACCACCTTCCACATGCAGGGCTCAGCACCGGACATCGCGACCTTCCTCACCTCCGTCTGCGCCAACCTGACCGACCTGCCGACCGGGCGGTTGGAGGTGGAGAAGGACATCCTGCGCACCGAGTGGAGCAGTCGCGGAAGCGCGGCCATCGACGACATCCCGCTGTGGCGCCACGGCGCCCGCGACCACGGGCTCAGCAGCTACCCGGAATGGGGACTGGGCAGGCTCACCGCCGAGGAACTGCGCCAGTGGGCCGCATGCTGGTTCACCCGGGAGAACGCGGTGCTCTGGATCGCCGGTGACCGGGTTCCCGAAGGGCTGCGGCTGGACCTGCCCGCCGGCAGCCGGCAGCCGGTACCGGCCGCCTCGTCGGCGCTGCCGACCACCCCGGCGTACTTCGTGCACGGCTCGCGGGCGGTGGTGCTCGACGCGGTCGTGCGCCGCCGCACCTCGGCGAACGTCTTCGCCGAGGTGCTGGAGCGCGAACTGTTCCGGGCGCTGCGCCAGGACGCCGGTCTCTCCTACACCATCGGCAGCGGCTACGAACCGCGTGGCGACGGCCAGGCCCACCTGCGGGCCCTGGCCGACTCGCTGGCCGAGAAGCAGGACGCCGTGCTCGGTGGATTCATCGACGTGCTGGCCAAGCTGCGGGTGGGCCGGATCGAGCAGAGCGACCTCGACGCCGTGGTGGCCAAGCGGATCGACATGTACGCCACCGCCGAGGCCGACGCCACGCGGCTGCCCGCGTACGCCTTCAACCTGCTCACCGGCGAGCCGAACCGCACCATCGACGAGCAGCTCGCGCAGCTGAAGGCGGTCACCCTCGCCGACCTGCACGAGGTCGCCCAGGAGGCGTACGCCTCGGCGCTGCTGATGGTGCCGAACGGGACCAGCGCCGACTGGGCCGGCTTCACCGCCGCGCCCACCTCGTCGGAGTCGACCGTCGCGGGCACCACCTACCGCGCCCGCGACGACGACAGTCGACTGCTCATCGGCACCGAGGGGGTCAGCCACCTCAGTGCCGGCGGCACCCTCACCGTCACCTACGCCGACTGCGCCGCGATGCTCGCCTGGCCCGACGGCGCCCGGCAGCTCATCGGCCATGACGCGATCGTGCTGCACATCGAGCCGACCCTGTTCGACACGCGTCCGGCGGCGATGCAGGTAATCGACAGCGGAGTGCCGATCGACCGGCAGATCACCATGCCGCCCCGCGATCCGGAGAGCATCCCGCAACCGCGTACCCTCCGCGAGGCCCGCGAGCACCTGGCCCGGCCGAAGCGGGCCGGGTGGGAGGTCCTGCTGATGGTGCTCAGTGGCCTGGCCACGCTGGTGGTGGGCGGCTTCACCCTGCTGCTCACCATCGGCATGCTGATCAGTCCCACCGCCGAGGAGGACGTCGCCGTACTGTGGGGTGCGGTCGTGATCGGCTGGCTGCTCACTGTTATCCTCGCGTTGCCCATCGTGCTGCTGACGCGGGGGCGACGCCGGTGAGGAGAGGCCGTGGCCGCCGAATCCCTCCCGACCTGCACCGCACGGCGCTCGCATCGAGCGTCCGAACGTGCGGTCCGGCGGACCGCAGGGAGGTCGGGAAGGTTAGTTGGCCGGTGATCGACTGGGCGGGATAAGATCCGGCCCGGTGCCGGGGCGGTAGCTCAGCCGGTTAGAGCAGGGGACTCATAATCCCTCGGTCGCGGGTTCGAGTCCCGCCCGCCCCACGCAACTTTCTGACCTGCCGTTTTGTGGCGCCGTGTGTTCACCATGCGAACCATCGGCATGGTGTCTGGAGGAACGGTGGACGCCGCAGCAGATTTTGGTCATACTTATGACCATGACGACGCTGCCGTTGGGGGAAGTGAAGACTCGGCTCTCTGAACTGGTGGGGCGGGTGCACGACCACCATGAACGGGTGACCGTGACCGTGCATGGTCGGCCGTCGGCCGTGCTGGTGTCGGTGGAGGACTTGGAGCGTCTGGAGGAAACCGTCGCGGTTCTCGGGGATGCGGGCACCCTGCGGCGGCTGGCCGACTCCGACGCCGAACTGGCCCGAGGTGAAGAGGTGTCCGCCGACCAGATTGCGGAGACCATTCGCGCCCGTCGCGCCTCGGCCGCGTGAGCCCTCGGCTGCCGGAAGATACGCACACGCTGCGCACCACACCAACCGTCCGTCGAGCGCTCGCCGAACGGTTGCCGGAGGCCGTCGCTGTCGCCGCGTACGAGTTCATGACCGGGCCGTTGGTGCGAGAGCCCTACCGGGTCGGAAAGCGTTTGTTGCCGCCGTTGTCGGATCGGTTCAGCGCCCGGCGAGGTACCTACCGGATTATCTACCGCATCGACGACGACAACCGCACCGTGACTGTTGTGGACATTGATCATCGAAGGGATGTGTACCGCTCCTGACGCCCCTGGCTCTCCGCGCCCGATGGCGTCGAGGCATTCAGTACGGTAGGTGCCGTGTCGATGAGTGTGGCAGACGAGGCTGCGGCCCTTGAGGCTGAGGTGGAGCAGTATCCGGACGAGCGAGGTGAGATCCTGCTCGAGGCTGCCGACGCATGGCGCCGGTCGGGGCGGTTCGACCGAGCAGCCGACCTGCTGACCAGGCTGATCACTGACGGCGGTGGGGACGGCTGCTCCGCGATGGCGCAGCTCGCTGAGGTGCGATTCGAGCAGGGCGACGTCGATGAGGCGTACGTCGTGCTGGATGCCCTGGCTCACGACGCAGCGGTGGATGACGGTCACTGCACCTTGGTCGCCGAGCTGCTCGCCGAGCGAGGCGACGTGCATGGTGCGTTGCGCTGGTACGACCGGGCGGTGGCCCGCCTGTCGGCTGAGGAGTTGCAGGCGCTTCGCGGCCCGAATGGTTGGATGCAGATGTCCTCGGTGATGATCCGCGGCCGTCGGGAGGTCCGTCGCCAGTTGAGCTTGGTGCCGGATGCCACCGATGAGTTGGTTCCGGCGGCGGCGCCGCCACAGCGGCAGCGGCTTGTCGACGCGGATGGGGTACGGGACGCCGTGGCCTCTGGACGAGTGCCACGACAGGTGCGGATGCTGATCTTTCCACGCCAGGAGCGGGCCGAGGCACGACGGCGGTGGCCGCAAGAAGACGACATGACCGACGACGAGCACTATCAGGCTGCCGAGCGCCGGTGGCGTGAGTTGGCGAACGGCGGTGTGCCAGCCATCCGGGTGGTGCCGGCAACTGTCGCCGATCTCTGTGAGTTCGCGGACCGGACCGGCGAGTCGCCTCTCGATCCAGCGCTCAAGGTCCGCTACAGCGAGACCCTTCCCGAGGAACACACCATCGCGTGGCCGCCACCGCGGAACTCCCCATGCTGGTGTGGATCCACAGCTAAGTACAAGAAGTGTTGCGGGCGGACGGTCTGAGCGGCGTCCTCCGACGCGCCGCACGCGATAGTTCGTCACGACGCAGCCCTACCTGCCAGCGTTCCTGCTCGCGGCAGGGGTAACGAGGCACCGGCAATGGTCGCCGGTTGGTTCGCATGGTGGTACCTCCGGCCCACTCGAAACGAATACCCAGACGAAGGGGTGCAAGGTCGCAGAAGCGCAGGCCGCAGCCGGTGTCGCCGGCCGCGCTGCCGTACGGCGGCCGGACCCCGCACCAGGGTGGTGGATTCGTGGGTCAGTTCTGGCCGGGGCTTGCTACGGGTAGTCCTGCTTGCTCGGCGCATTCGAGCAGCCGCCGATCGTAGGTCACGAAGGCGGTGAGTGCCGCGCCGGACTCGTTGGTCAGCACTTGGGCGGTGGCCAGGTGGATGGCGTCGAGGCTGCGGAGCATCGGCTCGGCGAACGCAGCTGCGGTCGCACGGATCGTGCTGTCGATCTCCAGTCGGAACAGCCGTCCGACGGCAGCCGGTACTCCGATCAAAGCTTGCGGAGCTGATCGGTGCAGCGCTCTGGGTACTTCCACCTCGACGAGAGCGGAGGAAACCAGCGGCACGTCGTCGTGCTTGTTGAGCCAGGAGACAAGGTCGGCGCTGCACATCTCCTGCCGAACCAGCTTGACGACGGCAGCTGAATCGAGATAGATCACCAGCGCTCCTCGTCACGCATCGCAGCGAGTGAGGCGGCCGCGTCCACACTCTCGTCACCGAGCTTCGGCGGAAGTGGAACAGAGCCGCCGCCGGTGGGGGCGACGGCTCGCCCTGCCGCTACCAACTTGGCCAACACCGACCTGTCGCCGCCTACCGGAACAAGTCGGGCAATCGGGTGTCCGCGATCGGTAATCTCGACGGTCTCGCCGCCACTCACCCGAGCCAGCACCTGGCTCGTGTTCTGGTTCAACTCCCGGACACCGATGCGTTCCATGGACACAAGTGTAGAACTAAATGTTCTACGGTTCTAGCTCCTGGCGCCATCCGGGCTGCCTGTTCGCCGTCCAGAGAGGTCCACGGGTCTAGACCACGGCGACTGGCCGGCGGTTCGGTGGGTGGTGTCGGAATCATCGCGCACGACCCGAGGCCCGTGGGCCGGGCAAGTTCAGGGTTAGCGGATCGCCTGCGATCGTGGCGGCGCGGTTCGCATGGTGACACCTCCGGCCCACCAGTTGTTTTCCCTGGTCAGCCAGGCTACCGATGACCCGGACGCCCCGCGTCAAGATCTGGACCGATCGCCGTCAGTCCGCAATGAGTCCGCAGCAGCACAATCCGCCGCTCGCTTCACACCGTCCTCGAAGGCGTGGTGTCGGAGTGAGCAGGGCACGTGCATCGGGTTCGAGTCTTTCCTGGCCAACACGAGAGCTGCATGCATAATGAATGCATGGTTGCTCTCCAGATTCGGGACGTTCCGGAGGAAGTGCGAGACGCCCTGGCGGCACAGGCCAAGGCGCGTGGGCAGTCACTGCAGGCGTACCTGCTGGAGTTGGTGGAGACGCAGGCTCGACGGCTGCGCAACACGGCGGCCCTTGATCGCTTCGCAGGTCGATCCGACGGTGCTCGCTCTCTGCCGGGGGAGAGCGCCGCCGAGTTGGACGACCAGCGGGAGCAGCGCGGACCGTGGGGAAGCGCCGCGTGATCGTGGTGGATGCGTCGGTTCTGGCCGACGCTCTGGTCGATGATGGGCCGGTCGGGGATGCGGCGCGGGCGGAACTGACCGGCGATCCACACTGGGCCGCGCCGAGCCACCTTCTGGTCGAGGTCATGTCCGTGATCAGAGGCAAGGTCCTCGGTGGGAAGCTCGGCCTTGCTCGGGCTCAGGAGGCGATCGACACCCTGCCTTCGTTGGTCATCGACGAGGTTGGCGTCGCGATGCTGGTTGACCGGATGTGGCAGATGCGGGGCAATGTCACGGCGTACGACGCGGCTTACGTCGCGGCGGCGGAGTTGCTGGCCTGCCCACTCGTGACCGGTGATGGTCGGCTCGCCAAGGCCAGCGGTATCCGCTGCGAGATCCGACTGCTCGCCGCGTCCTGACGGCGGCCGCCCGAGGATCATCGGTCTGACGCCCCTTGGAACGGCCATGCTGAGAGGAGCGTCGCGTCGTGTTGGATGGGAAGGGTGGAGACCCTTCGCGTCGAGTTCTTGGAGGAAGCTGATCGCCCGGCAATGTGTCGGATGCTCGAGGACTCCGGCGATGTAGCGCTCAACGTGCTGTTGCGCTACAGGCGTCCGAGCAGCCTCTACACGACGTTCGTGGCAGTGCGAGGTGACGCGATCGAGGGGATGCTGACCGGATCGTTTGATTCCAACGTCGCTGAGAGTGGGGCGTTCGAGTCGTACGAGTTGCCAGTCGCACCGCACGCCTTCCTTGATCGGATTTATGTGCACTCGGCGGTGCGGCACGCGGGTGTCGGCGGTGCCTTGATCGCGGCGTACGCGGCAGAAGCAGCCGAGCGTGGCTGCACCTTCGTCGCGGGCACAATCGACGTCTCATCGGATCCGGCGGCGAGGATCATGTTCTTCAAGCGGTGCGGCTTCCACGTCGTCGGTCAGGAGAACTTCGGCGCTCGGCCGGCTGATCTTCTCGGTGGGACGACTGGACGCAGGCGTCCTGTCTAAGGGATATCTCGTAACCCGTGGAGGCATTGTCGGGTAACGGTGCTGGGTGTCATCCGGTGAGGATGATGTTGTGGATGCGGGCGATGCCGGATGCGGTGTCGGTCAATGTGTGGGCGGCGCTCGACCTGCGCTTCTCGGTTCGTATGCCGCATCAAGGTATAGGTCGAGCTATAGTTGGCCCATGCCTCACGGCCCCGCCCGTCGCTGAGCGATCAGAACGACCAGCGATGTCCGCGACTGGTTGCGCTCGCTCCGCCAGACCGATCCGGCGACGTACCGGTCGGTCAACGTGGCGATCGACATGCTCGCGGAGACCGGTCCGGGCCTGGGACGTCCGTTGGTCGACACGCTCAGAGGGTCGAGCATCGGCAATCTCAAGGAGCTGCGTCCGAGGTCTGGGCGGGACGCGCGATCCGGGTTCTGTTCGTCTTTGATCCCTGGTCGCAGGCGGTGCTGTTGGTGGCCGGCAACAAGGCCGGAGACTGCTCTCGATGGTACGAGGAAGCGATCCCGGTCGCCGAGGTCGCCTACGAGGGCTGGCTCGCCTTTGAGAGGAAGCGGAGGGAAGGCTGATGAGCGACTTCCATGACTGGGACGACATCCGTGCCGAGTTGCACGACGGGGACGACGACGCGCTCGATGTGGAGCGCGCCCGCACCGAGGCGTGGATCAGCGCGTTCCACCTGGCCGAGGAGCGTAAGCGTCTCGGGCTCACCCAGCGGCAGGTTGCCGAGCTGATGGGGGTCACCCCCGGCCGGGTCAGTCAGATCGAGAACGGCGATCTGGAGGCCAACGAGGTCGCGACCCTGAGTCGGTACGCGCGAGCACTGGGCGCTCGGATGCGGATCATCTTCGACTACGGCAGCGACCTCCGTCAGATCGCCTGATCCTGCGCCGGCCAACCGAGCGGCGATCCTGACCTGCGCATTCGCAGCGGCAACGGGTCGTCGGCGATGGTCGCCGCCCGGGCCATGTCGATCTCAGTGGATCGGCGAGATGGCAACCACACGTCCGACTCGCGCATATCCGGAAGGACCGGATCGGGCAGATGGCGAAGGCACGCGTACGCGGGGAACGAGGCCGGCCCGAACGTGATCAACCCGCGTCGGACCGACATCGGTCGCATACAGCCACGCCGCAGCAGAGAGCTCGTCAGTGGGCTGCAGTGTCATCGGAATAATAGACCGCCAGTTGTGTGTGAGGTGTTGACGCCCATACCCACCGGAGGCCTCTCTGGCCCACCGTAAACGTTACGGCAAGTTCACTACGCAGTAGACGTTGGCCTACCTGTAGGGTTGGTTCCTGTCGTCGATCTCGCCGATGACGTCGACGTTCTCGTGATTGCGCCAGGAGATGAGTTGGCTGGTCGGGTGACAGACATGCCGAGCGTTGGACCTGTTCCCAGCCCCGCCGCCGGCCGTCACAGTCACCGTGCTCGAACACGACCTCCGCCGCCAGGTGCCGACGGTGTACCACTCGTACAAGCAGGCTAAAAAAGAGCTGACAAAGGCGTCAGGGCGGCGCTGTCCCGAGCCTATTTGAGGAACAGGACCACAATATCTATCAGTGAGCCCCCGACAAAGAGAGACAGCGCAATTCTGCGGATCGGGCGTACGGGTTCGGCAAGGAATTCGAGGAAGCGCGCTGCTGTGCCGAGCAGTGCTCCCTCTAAAACGCCGGGCATGCCGATCGACACGATCGCGGCTATGAACACGATTACTCCCGTAATCGTGAGAAACTGTACCGCCAGTGATTGAGTCGTCAATCCACCAGGACCGAAAATGTTGTCAGTGACGACCGCCGCCGCAGCCAGAGCCAGCATCATCAGTATCGGGGTAAAGATGAAGACGCTTCGTGTTTCGGCGTCGGCGGCCCTGCTTACCAGCCGCTGTTCGCTCTCGGGTAGCTCTCGTGACAGGAACTCGTCGATGCGACGTTCCACCAGGGTGACCTCGGATGGGACCGAACCACCGAAAGGCAGGGTCTGGCTGCCCAGGAGACTTTTGTCGTCGCGTAGGTCGTAGGTGTCCCGGAGTTCATCCATCACGGTATGCCAGAAGGTGATGAAGGCATCCTTGTTCAAGCCGGATGGGGCGGTCTGCGGCGGGGTGTGGACAATTCTGTAGTTCAGCACCGCGATGTTGCTCATGGGCACGTTAAAACCGCTGGTCTTGATGAAAAAGTCCATGGCTTTCGTACGCAGCCGAACGATTCGAGCAATTTTCCGGTATTCAGATCTGCGTTGTGCGTACTTGTTGGCGTGTTGACTCCAGCGTCGCAGCTTCGCTTGATCGATGAGATCGACGATCGCGCTCAACCCGGCCAAGAAGAGAGCCGCCTTCCCGACGAACTCGAGAACCCTCACCGGGGGCAGCATAATTACCCTGGACGGCGGCCGCCACCCCCGGTGGCGAGATACGCGGACGTGTACGTTGCGTTCCACACGCCGGATGGTCGGCCGGCAGGGTTGTGGATGCTGGGGGCTCGTGGAATGGGCGTACCCGGTTAGGGTGAGACGTGGGGGGATCGGCGTTTCTGTACTGCTCGTGTAACCGGATCTGCTGGGGGCTCGGTAAGCCATTGAGCGAGCAGCCCGGCGGCACTGTCATCAGGTATGTCGGCAATCCTGGTCAGCCGGTCTTCTCGCAGTCCCGACTGCCGTCCAGCGCGTTGTGGAAGCTGCTTGCCGACCACGTCGGTCACCAGCTTCGGGTGGCTCACGACTGGGATCCCGAACTGCATCGTCAGATGGAGAGCGGTGTGCTGCCGGCCATGCTGGACGCGGACGGCGACCTGGACATACCCCTTCCGGCCTACCTTGCCGGCTGGCCGGAGGATGGGTTCGCAGGTTTGTTGTCCGCTGGCTTCGACGGCGCCGACGAAGGGTTTTCTGACCTGCGAACGCTGCCCTGAGCGGCTGGCCCTCGGCCGGGCGCTGCGGGATCGCGCAGGTGCCGTGTTGCTGTTTCACGCTGGCGACCCGGGTGAGGTGGCCAATTCTCGA
>NZ_BOPD01000057.1:0-17914 GCF_016863575.1 Micromonospora sediminimaris | reverse complement strand
TTTTCGCGTACGCCGGTGGTGGCTGGTGGCTCGGTGGGTGCTTGGGAGCCGTTGGACCGGATCGGCTAACGGTGGACGCGGGTACGACAGCGGATCGGTCGGAGCTTGATCAACGCAGGGCTGGGATGTTGTCGAGCTGATCGGGGCGAAGGTTCCCCCTGACGATGCCGGACGGTCGCGCCCGGTCAGGTGCGCAGGCAACGACCTCTTCGGGAGTGATCGCATAGTCGACGCTGAAGTCGTGATCGGCGTCCGGAAGTTCCTCGTCAAGGAGCTGGCTCTGGTGGACGGTGGTGGCTATGGCGGTGTCCCGGGTTACTAATCCGGCCTCGGTCAGGAGCGCGATCTCCAGGTCGGAGTAGCCGGCGCCTTTGCCAACCCGTACGCCGTTGCGTCGGCTGATCGCGACGCTGCCGCACACGATCATGTCTACCGGCCGCATTTCGTCGGGGCCGACCGTGGGGGTGATCTCGGGCGCGCCTTTGCTCGTGGCGGCAGTCTCGAACGGGACTGTCAGCACCGCCGGGTCGAGCAGGTAGAAAGGCTTCGGTGTGGCGAGTCGCGGGACCGCCATGTAGAGCAGCTTGCCCTCTTGGAGGGCGCGCACCCGGACAGGCAACTGGGCCCGGTCGGGGTTGCACTTGATGACCCTTGCCTTCTTCCAGACATCCAGGTCCGCGAGCCTGGCTGCGGCGTCGTCCTTGCCGGTGAAGTCAGGAATGTGGCCATGCACCCCTGGCGGTGCCATGCCTTCGCGTTCGAGGAGATCCCAGACGCGTCGGCGAACGGCCTGCTTGGCGTCGTCGGTGCTTGTCACGATGTTGCTCCTATGGAGTCATGAGGGTGAGGAGGCGTTCGTTGACATCCTGGACCGCAGGCCGATCGCTCCAGGGCCGCAGTTCGCGGGCTGCGGCGAAGGCGAGGTTCAGGCCGCCTCCCGCGCGGGTCCGCTCAATGACGCTGATGGCTTGATGCAGGTAAGAGATGGCTGTATCGAGGTCGCGATGACGGATGTTGGCGAGGGTGAGGTTGCCGAGGACGACGGCTGTCGACTTGCGGCGTGCGGCGACCAGTTGGTGGGCTTTCTCCAACGCCGTGATCGCGTCCGCCGACCTGTTCAACGACAACCAGCACGAGCCCGCGAGTCGGGCGTGGTGGCTGGGACAGTAGAGGACGGAGGCAGGATCCTGCGGGCCCACCGAGGCAAAGGAATCCTCGGCGACTCCGAGGGCCTCAGCGCAGTCCCGAATCTGACCGAGCATCGCGTGTGCCTCGGCGCGGTGTAGTTGGGCGAGGCCCGCAAGTACAGGGCTGGTGCGGCGGCTCACCTCAGTGGCGTTTGCGGTCAACGCGATGGCAGCGGTTGGCCGCTTGGTGCCATAGAGCGCCAGGTAGCTCTTGCGAAGTAGCGCGTTGGCTTCGGCGACAGGATCGCGGGCTTCCTTCGCGGCGTTGATCGCCTGGTCGAAGTATGCGGCGCTGGCGGCGTGGTCGTGTCGTTGCGTGGCGTCCCATACCAGCTGGCCCATCAGCGTGGCCGATTCGGCGATCGCGGCAGCCAGTTCACGCTGAACTGAGCCGGCGTCGGCGTACTGACGGAGAAAGACCGCCTGCCCGTGCAACTGCGCCGCTTCGGCCAGGAGAAGGGTCGAAGGTGTCTGGTCGTAGCGTTCGTCAAGATGCCGCACGCGCTCCCGCAGGTACGCCACCGTGATCAGGTCGACGCGACCGGGCTGCCGCAGCGCGTAGTCGAGACGCCCGCCGGGCGTGGCGGGCGGCTGACGGGTGTCAGCCAATAGATCGGCCAGTTCCTCGACGGACACTTTGAGAGCCGTGGCCAGGTGCGGGCGGTGCCAGGGCTGAGGGTCCGTCTCTGCCCGTTCCCACCGAACGATTGTGGAGCGGTCCACGCCGAGGACTTCGGCGAGGTGCTCCTGGCTGAGCCCAATCGCCTTGCGTCGCTGCGCCAGCCGATACCGGCGTAGGCCCGACGCGCGCCGCCCACTTCCGCCACTGCGCATCACAGATCCATTTATCCAGCTCACGGTGTTCATCGCAATGGGAATGCATCGGTTCTGCGTCATTGCCGCACTGGGACCGGCCGGCGAACAGCGGTTGGGTGGGAGACAGGCGATCAAACCCCACTTACTGAGCCGGAGGGTGCGACGTGAGCTGTCCGAAGCGAGAGAGAACTGAGGACTTTACCGAAAGTGCAGGTTTTGGTTGTCGCCAGCCACCACCGCATCCTTCCGTTCACGTCGATACGACTCCCCGCCTGCGTACCGCCATCGGGGCTGCGCGGGTGGGTGATCGGCGGCATACCCGAAGCCGCCGTGCGACGGCGGTGGGCTCGCCATTCCCCCGGCGAGCCCACCGTCGACCGTCTCGAAGGGGTGTTCCGGCATGACGGTTTACATCTCGCACAACGCGATTGTCGGCCAGCCCCGGCGACCAGAGCCCGGGTCCACGTCTTCGCACTGGCAGACGCGGCAGGCGGATCCGCCGTTGCTGACCCATGCTTGGCGTCGGTTGTTCGAGCAGCAGGCCAGAGAGAGCGATAGGCCGTGACCGGCGGGACTCGCCGCCTGTCGGTGCACCGGGACCTTGCGGTTGAGGCGGAGCATCTGCCGATGCGTCCGCTGTGGCTTTGCCGCCGGTGTGGGCAGCCATGGCCGTGCGGGGCGGCAAAGCTGGCCCTCGTGGCCGAGTACCGGGACATGTCGGTGAGCCTGATCCTTTATCTGGCCAGCTGCCTGCACGACGCAATTGATGACCTACACCGGCTCAACCCCAGCGTGACGGGCAACGCGGCTGACATGTACGACCGATTCCTCGGCTGGCCCGCCCGCCACACCCACGGTTACCGAACGTCTACTGCACCACCGAGAAGCGAGGACGCCTCGCCGTGAACGGTATCGGCCTGATCAACCCCACCGGTCAGCCGGCGATCGCCAGCAGGTTCCACACACTGGTCGTGCAGCCCACCAGCTTCTGCAACCTCGACTGCACCTACTGCTATCTGCCCGACCGTAGGTTCATCCGCCTGATGAGCGATGCCGTCGCGCAAGCCTGCGCCGAATCGATCGCCAAGCAGAACAGCAGTCATCCGGTCAGCGTCGTGTGGCACGGCGGCGAGCCGACTGCTACCCCCACCGAGACTTTTCAGCGGCTGCTGACTCCGTTTGAGGATCTGCGGCGCGACGGCCGGGTGCGTCACGAGATCCAGACCAATGGCACCCTCATCGACCAGCGGTGGTGCGACCTGCTCGCCATACACGACTTCGAGATCGGGATCAGCATCGACGGTCCAGGCACGCTGAACGGCAACCGGCTCGACCGGGGCGGCAGGGCAACGACCGCCCAGACGATGCGTGGCATTCAGACGCTCGCCGACAACGGCCTGACGTACTCAGTGATCTGCGTCGTTACTCCCGAGACCATCGACCATGCCGACGACCTCGTCGAGTTCTTCGCCGGTCTGCCGGCCTGTGAGTCGGTGGGTTTCAACATCGAGGAGCAGGAAGGGGCCGACCGCCTGCCAGTCTCCGAGGAAGCCGCCTACCGGTTCTGGCACCAGATCGTGCGGTACCGGCTTGCCGGCAGTCCGCTCCGGATCCGCGACGTGGACCGCCTTGCCGACTACCTCGCCACTACCCGCGCCGGGCTTGTCGACCACGTCCCGTACGAGCCGATCCCCACCGTCTCCCACGACGGCCAGGTGGTTCTGCTGTCACCGGAACTGCTCGGCATCAAAGACCCGCGCTACGCGGACTTCATCGCAGGCAACGTGCTCCACGAGCCGATCGGCGACATGCTCGCCCATGCCAGCGAGCTGCGATACGTCACCGAGTTCGTGACCGCCCTCAACGACTGCGCCGACCGCTGCGGCTTCTACGACTTCTGCCGGGGTGCGCAGGCCGGCAATCGCTACTTCGAACACGGCACCTTCACCCCGCGGGAGACCGCCTACTGCCGCACGACCCGGCAAGCCCTGATCCGCGCTGCTGCGGATCACCTCACCCCTCAAGGAGGACCGTCATGACCCACGCCCTCGCCGCGCTTCTCGACGCCCCGCCGGACCGTCTCGCCCTGCTCGGCGTCGAACCGGCCCGCGCGGTAGCGTCGATCGACGCGGCGAAGTTCGACAACCGGCCCACCTGGGACAACAAGGGGAAGTTCGACAGCCGCCCCGCCTGGGACAACTGGAACAAGAAGAAGTCGTAGCCCGACTCGGCGGTGCGATTCGACGTGGGGTGGCGTGCCCACCCCGCGCCCGAACAGGTTGAGGAGACATGCGGACGACCACCGTGGGCGACGTGACCCTTCTCCTGCCCGACCTCGATCCGGAGGACCTCGACCAGGTCAGCGATCTGTCCGACGGTGACGTCCGCGACGGCCTCGTCGATGGGGTCTCCTGGCGTGGTGAGCAGCTTGCGGAGCAGAGCATCCGAGGTTGCCGGATCACCGGCGCTGACCTCGGTGAGGTCAGCTGGGAAGCGGGGGCTCTCTACGGGTGCGAGATCGCTGGGACGGACTTGTCCGGCGCGACCTTCACCGGCATCAGCATCGAGCGATGCTCGGTCACCGGAACCCGGTTCACGGGCACCCGGTTCATCGACGTCCGCCTCAAAGACGTCCTGTTCGACAGTTGCCGGTTCGACTACGCCACGCTGAATCGCGTCAGCGTCGCGGGTTCGGTGGCCTTCACCAACTGCACCCTTGGCCACGGCAGTTGGTCGTCCTGCCGCCTGTCCGGCGTTGCCCTGCGCTCCTGCGATCTGAGCGACCTGGAGCTGGAATCCTGCCGCCTCGACGGCGCGGATCTGCGGGGCAGCCGGTTGCACCACTTGAGGACGCCGTTGGACAACCTTCACGGCGTTGTTCTCGGTGAGGATCAGCTCTCTGACCTGACTCGTTTGGCCGTCGAGACCCTGCGCATCGTCGTCCAAGCTGAGGTCTGACCGAAGCCGAGACGACGACGGCCGGTGTCGATTCGTCGGCGGTGGAGGGCATGATGAAAAGCTTCTAGGGCAACCGCTCCGATGCACGGCTGGCCGTCTACCAGAACGTGTGGGTGGCGTTCCGGTCTCCGGACGGAAGGCCGCTGGGCTTGTGGATGCCGGGCGCGCGTGGCATGGGCGTGCCGGGCTGAACGGGGGGACGACCTGTGGGGATTGACGCCAGCCTGTTCTGCCTCTGCCGACGAGTCCGCCTCTTTCTCGGCAAGCCGGTGCGTAACTCGTGGGACGACATCATCTACTTCGCCTACGCGCACCCGAACGCGCCCAACCACAGTCAGTCGCGGGAGATGTCGGGGGCGTTGTGGAAGATTCTCGCTGAACACGTCGGCCACCAGTTGCAGGTGATTTACGACTCTCAGTTGGAGTACGACGAGATGTGGGAGCCGCCTGGGCCGCCAGCCAAGATCGGCGGCGACGAGCCTGGTGACATCGAGTTCGACGACTACCTTGCCGATTGGCCAGAGGATGACTTCGCCGACTACCCGAGTAACGGGTGGGATGTGTCGAAGACCGGCTACCTGGCCTGTTTCCGTTGTCGGGAACGGCTCTGTCTGGGGCATGCGGTGCGCGATGCCGACGGTCGGGTGTTGTTCTTCCACCGTGGTGGTCTGGAGACTCCGGCCAACTCCCGGCAGCCGGTGCTCAACCGGGCGGCCTGGCGGTTTCTGGCCCGGCACTCCACCCATGAGTTGCCGATCATCGTCGGCCCACCGTACGACCGGGACATTGACGGGTACGTCGAGATCGGCGGCCAGCGGCCTGACGACGTTCCATTTGACAACTACCTGGCCAACTGGCCGGGGTAGGCCGGGCGCATTCACCCGGCACGTCGCTCCGCATCAACGGACGGCGCCACGCCGACAGCCCACCCGAGGCGCGTCACGGTGGTGCTCCCTGGGGGTGCTCGGCCGCCATGGACCGGCTCGCTCAGACTGGACAGCGGGATACATCGGTTTGGTACAAACGGGCAAAGCCAGGTGAGGGTTCTGCCTGGGGCCTGTTGACGGATCAGCCTGCGACGTCGCCGGCATGCGCGGCGGACGAGCGGAGCATCGGAGGGTAGAGAACGGTGGCCCCTCCGGCTCGGTACAGAGCCGCTGGCCGGCCGACCTCGGAAGCCCGTTTGCCCCCGGTAGGGGTGAGGAAGTTCTCCGCGTTCACGACCTTCCGGTGGAAGTTGCGGGCGTCGATGGTTGTGGACCAGACGACCTCGTAGACGCGGCGTAGGTCGCTGATGGTGAAGGTTGGGAGGCAGAAGGCTGTCGCCAGGGTGGTGTACTCCAGTTTTGCCCGTGCCCGTTCGACGCCGTCGGCGAGGATGCGGTCGTGATCGAATGCCAAGGCGTTCGGCCGATCAATGACCGAGTCGATGGGGGCCCACCTGGCGTTGCGGGCATCGGTGCCGGCGACGGGTATGGGCAGGTCGGGCGCGAGCGCGAGATAGGCGACGCTGGCTACCCGGCCGCGTGGGTCGCGCCCCGGTGTGGCGTACGTACGCAACTGCTCCAGATGTAGCTGGCGGCCGTCCAGGCCGGCCTCCTCGGCCAGTTCCCGGACGGCCGCTTCGTCGATGTCTTCGTTCGACCGTACGAACCCGCCCGGCAGTGCGAGACGTCCCCTGAACGGATCTTTTCCGCGCTCGATCAGCACGACCTGCAACTGATCGTCGCGCACGGTCAGTACCACAAGGTCGACCGTTAGTAGCGCATGTTGCCCGTGCCCCACACCGTTCATCGAGGGATCGTATCCAATCGTCAGGTTGACGAGAACTCACGTTCCGCTATACCGTGGTGGCAGTCCGTTTCTCGTCTGTCTGACGAAATGTCGCGCTGGTGAGCCTGTTCCCGCGCCGCGGTCGTCGCCTCGTCCGGCTCATTAGTTCCGCTCTCAACCAAGGAGATCCAGATGACCACCGCTCCTTCAGAACTTCCGGCGCGAGGGCCCGGGCAGCAACCCGGACCGACCGCTCCCATTGCGATCGCCGGAAATCTCAGTCCAGTCGCCAGCAGCAGCGCGACCCGGCATCTGAACGCCGGGGCCTACCTCGACGAGCGCTTCTGCCGGCGCAGTCTCGACGAGGTCTACCACCAGCCCGGGCGAGCGGTCGCCCCGTCCTTCGGGTTTGACCTCTCCGTTGTGCTCGGCCACTGCCTGCGAGCCGATCGGATCAACCTCATCAGGGACGTCGCCAGCATCGTTCTGCTGGTGATGGCCGCCTGTCTGGGTGCTCCCGGCCTGTTGTTTGGTCTTGGTGTCGCCGCCGCCGGCTACTCCCTGGTTGCCGTATGGCGGATCTTGGTCGAGGTGGCGCGCTGGCAGCTGACGGACGAAGTGTCACCAAAAAGGCTGATCGGTAATGGGCTGGCCGCTGTGCTGGGCTCGCTGGTGTCGGCGCTGGCATTTCTCACGGCCTTGCCGATAGCGGGTCTCCTGGCGGTCAGCGCCGGTGTTGAGCCCGGGGACGCCTCCGCCGTGCTGGCGTTGTTTGGCGTCGGTGTCACCTTGACTTTCGCGGCGGTCTTCGGTCCGCCCGTGGTGGCGGAACTCGTGAAGTGGCGGTACGCCACGGAGAACGGGCCCGGCGGGCAGCCGACCCTGGTCCACCAGACGGTGCGAATGAACGAACTTCGCAACCAGCAGGAGGGCAACACGACGATATTCTCTGGGTACTCGCCATTCATCGGCTCCGGTGTGCGGCTGTCCACTGAGGGGTTCGCGCTGCGGATGGTCGGTGGTGCGGAGGATTTCGAGGAACCACGGCCGGAAGGGGAGCGGGAGTATCAGGAAGTCCCGTTTGCCGCTGTTGATCTGATCGCCCACGTCGAGCGCAGCGTGGGGGAGTTGGCCTTCGCCTCCGATCCGGAGCACCGGTTGGCCGGCCTCACCGTCACCCGCCGGATCTTCACGGCCGGCAGCGAAACCACCCAGTTGAAATCGCGCACCAGCGCATCGGATGTCGAGCGCTTCATTCGCGAACCGGCGGACGCCAACCGTCACTACCTGGCCTGCCAGGTCAACTCGTGGGACGGCGAATTGGTCACCACCGTCTACGTGCACTACGCCCTCCAGGGGCGCGCCCTGTATTTCGAAGTGGACACCTTCGCGCTGGCGCCCTGCCGCGACGAATTCCGTGTCGTGGACGACGTGTCGAGTATCGGTGCTGTGCCATATCTCAAGGTAGGCTGGCGGGCGCTGATGGACGCACCCGCCACCGTCGCGGCAGCACCACGAAGCCTTTTCCGTGCGGGCTGGCGGGCGCTGACTCGACGGTTGTCGGTCCCTGCTGATCCTCGCCGGGGCTTCGACCGGGGAGCGCGGATCAGCGTCCGGGAGATGGCCACCCTCGACATTGTCCGCAACGACTTCCAGATGCAGGACGTCGCGAAGCACAAAAAGATCATCACGCGTCGCATCGTCGCGGCCACTCTCGACTTTCTCGTTACTCGCGGAGTCGACGTGACGGAATTCCGCCAGAGCAGCCGGGTGCTGATCAACAGTGGAATCTATGCCGGGGGCAATATCGGTGACATCTCTGGCATCAGCAATTCCTTCGTCCCTGCCACGTCGAGTGGTCCAACTGCGGGTAAAGGATAGGCTATGGGCAGCGATAACACTGGTGCGAATTTCGGTATCCGTGCTGGCGGCAATATCGGAAACATCAGTAACATCAAGGATTCCTTCAAGTCGGGCGGGCCGGCTGCGCCGCACCCCAACGCCCGTACCGGCGGGGACAGCGGTGCCGCGTCCGGCAGGTCGGGTGAGCAGACGCCGCCGGTCGACATCGCGGTGCTCACGGTGCTGTCACCGGAGATGCAGGCGATGACCGAGGTGTTCCAGCGGGCCACCGACTACCGCCGCCCTGCTCCGAGCGACCAGCGGCGGGTGCATCAAGCGACGTTCACCACGCCGTACGGCCGGCTGAACGCGGTGCTGATGCAGACCATGGACCGCAACCAACGGTCCGCGGCCACCGCCTACGCCTTCCTGCGGCAAGTTCACCGGCCCAGACTGGTGGCGCTCGTCGGCATCGCCGGTGGGATCAGCGAGCGCGTTGACGTCGGCGACGTGGTTATCGCGGATCAGGTCATCTACTACGACGAGCGGCGGGAGGCGGCGAACATCACCTACCGGCGGGGGGAGGCCACGGCGGTGCCGGCACGGATGAGCCTGAGCCTTAGTGACCTGTTCAGCACCCGGGGCGAGCCGTTCGTGCTCCCGTCAGTGGAGACGAGGACCTTCTTCAAAGTTGTCCGTGGACCGATCGGATCGGGCGGCGCGGTGATCACGGACGAGGCTTCCGACATCCGCGCGTACCTGCAGTCGTTTCATGAGAAGTGTCTTGCCGTCGAGACCGAGGCGGGCGGCCTGGTCCAAGCGTTCCGGGAGGACCTCGACACCAGCGCGGACGCCGTGAGCTGGGTCGTGGTCCGTGGCGTTTCCGACCACGCGGACGCGGCCAAGGGCCATCGCGATCACGACCTGGCGGCCAGGCACGCGGGTGTGGCCTTCGAGAGCCTGCTGCCGTTCCTGGGACATTCACCTACGTGATCATTGGTTGCTCCGTCCACGGGTGACAAGCGGCCAAAAAGGCGACAAGCGGCCAGGGCGGCGGGCAGTCAAGTCCGTCCGCCGCCCTGGTGCCGCTCCGACAAGTGAGAAGGGTGAAGTCGTCATGCCGTCCCAACCACCCAAGCCGCGTACGGCCACCGTGCTGACCCGCCGTCACCTGCAGACGGGTCTGACGGTCAGCATCGCCATGGTCGTCGGGGTGCTCGGCGTATTCGATGTCGTGGACCCGTCGACCGTGGCGGCCGCCACCCTGGCCACGCTCGCGCTGTTGGCCTTCGACCTGGCCGAGGAACGGCGGGATCTGGCCCACGTGGTTCCGCTCCTGACGCGGGTGGTCCGGGCGCTGCACCGCCTGCCCGGCGAGCTGCCGGGCGAACCGCGACTGGCCGCGTCAACATCCGGTCTCAACATCGACCTGGCCGGCGCAGCCGATGTCCGGCTGGTTGGGGTCACGCTGGGCCGGACTCTGCGCAACATCGCCGAACCACTCGCCCGACGATTGGCGGAGGGAGCGCTCGTGCGGATCGCCGTCATCGACCCCGCGACATCCGCGCCGGCCGAGGCGGCGCGACGTGCCACCCTCCCGGACGATCGGGGCATCTTCACCAACCGTCTCCGGCCAACCCTGGATCTGGTGCGTGAGGTCGCCGAATCGGCTCGCGGGACGGGGCGGATAGAGGTCCGGTTGTTGCCGTTCGTGCCTTCCTTCGGCCTGATCATGGTCGACGCGGAGGGGGAAGCGGGACGGTTGTACGTTGACGTCTATTCGCACCGGCCGGCCGGTGCTGAGCCGGTCCTGGCTCTGACTCAGGCGGGTAGCCCCCAGTGGTATCGGCACTACCTGCGGGAGTTCGACCACATCTGGGCCCATGGCCAACCCATCGACCTTCTGCCGGCCGAACCAGCGCCGTGTCCGGTGTGATCGCCCGGCCCAGCGTACGAACGGGACATCGACGGGTACGTCGAGATCGGTGGCCAGCGGCCTGACGATGTTCCGTTCGACGACTACCTGGCCAACTGGCCCGGGTAGGCATTGATCAACGCCGCAGGCATGATCACGCCTGTCGTCCGCCCACGAACTGCGGCACGCGCGTTGGTCATGGCTGATGGTCGTGGGTTCCGTTCGAAACCACGCCCGCTGTCGCCTCGGGAAGTATTCTCCTGGAAGTGGTGCAACTCGGTTATTCCGGTCAGTAGTTCGACTTCGACGCCATGGTCGCGCTGGTGGGTCGAGCCGTGTCCGGCAGTGACAGGTCGTGTCGCGCGACTGGAGGGAGACGCCATGCCGGACGCCATCCCTACTGTCGATCTATTGATCGGCGGTAGGTGGACGCCCGCCCAATCAGGGCGAAGGACCACAAAAGTACGCCCTATCGATAATGAGCCGCTGTCGGAGGTTGCCGCCGCCGGCCGTACCGATGCGGTGGCTGCCGTTGATGCGGCGGCATCCGCGAGGGCTACCTGGGGAACCTGGTCGCCGGGGCAACGGCGCGAGGTGTTGCAGCGTGCCGCAGGTCTGCTGACCGAACGCGGCGACGACATCGTCGGGGCGATGTGCCAGGAGACCGGCGCGGTGCTCAGCTGGGGCCAGTTCAACCTGAAGCTCGCCACCGACATGCTCATCGAGGCGGCCGCGCAGACGTACGGCATCGTCGGCGAAGTCGTCCCGTCCGACGTGCCCGGCATGACCGCGCTCGGCATCCGCCAACCGGTAGGAGTGGTCGTCGGCCTTGCCCCGTGGAACGCGCCGCTGATCCTCGGCATGCGAGCCGTCGCACTTCCGCTGGCATATGGCAACACGGTGGTGCTCAAGGCGAGCGAGGAGGCCCCGGCGACCCATGTGGCCATCGCCGCAGCCCTGCATGACGCCGGCATGCCACCCGGCGCGATCAACGTGATCACGAACGCACCGGCCGACGCGGCGGACGTTGTCGACGAGTTGATCTGCCATCCGCAGACCCGCTGCATCAACTTCACCGGCTCGACCTCGGTCGGGCGCGTGATCGGCGAGAAGGCCGGCCGGCATCTGAAGCGCACCGTCCTCGAACTCGGCGGCAAGGCGCCGATGCTGGTGCTGGCGGATGCGGACATCCCGGCGGCGGTACGCGCCGCCGTCGCCGGCTCCTTCATGAACCAGGGTCAGATCTGCATGTCGACCGAGCGGATTGTGGTGGAGCGCCAGGTCGCCGACGAGTTTCTCGACCAGTTGGTGACCCACGCCGGCAGGCTGGCCATGGGCGATCCGCATGAACCGTCGACCGAGCTCGGCCCACTGGTGAACCAGCGGGCCGTCGACCATGTCGCGTCGCTCGTCGCCGACGCCCAGAACAATGGCGCCGAGGTGCTCATCGGGGGCCGAGCCGACGGCTTGTTCTACCCACCGACCGTACTGCGCGGCGTGACCCCGAAGATGCGGATCTACAGTGAAGAGTCGTTCGGGCCGGTCGCTGCGGTGATCGAGGTGGATGGCGTCGACGAGGCCGTTGACGTCGCCAACGACACCGAGCTCGGTCTGGCCAGCGCGGTGTTCAGCCGCGACGTGGCCAACGCCTTGCAGGTGGCCCGCCGGATCGAAGCCGGGATCTGCCACATCAACGGGACCTCCGTCCACGACGAGCCGCAGATGCCATTCGGCGGCGTCAAGGCCAGCGGCTGGGGTCGGTTCGGTTCCCGGGCGGCACTCGCCGAGTTCACCGACCTGCGGTGGATCACCATCTCGCCGTTGGACCGGCAGTACCCGTTCGGGCCGCACGTCCCGTCCCTGTCCGGAATCTGAGGGGCGGCATGCGCAGCGGGTGATGCAGGCCCGACGGAGGGCTGGTCACGGTCATGCTGAGGTGGCACGCGAGGGAAGGATGATGATGCCAAGTGGGCGACCAACTGGCTGACGCACTCCAGATGCTGGAGCGTGGGAAGAGCCGTACCGTCAAGAGTATTCCGCCGGAGCCCACGGGCACCGTCCGCCTTGACGTGACAGAGTCGGCCGGCACCGTCGTGAAACAGTGGTTCGTCACCCTGGAGAGCGGGACTGCCCGGGTCCGCAGGCCAAATTCGGAAACGCCCCGGCCGGAGCCGGACGCCGTTCTGCGCACCGACAACGAGACGTTCGACCGGCTGGTCAGGGGCGAGGAACGGTTCGTGCCGCTGTTCTTCCGCAACGCGCTTGTGATCGAGGGGCACCTGGGACTGGTGCACATGCTCGCCACGGTGCTGTTCGCCGGACCGCCCACCGGCCATCACCCACGGGATTTCGTCCATGAGGAAGCCGGCTCCTGATGGTCGAGAAGACGCTCAGCATCCTCGACGGAAACACGTTCCTCCTCACGGATGTGTGTGGCGATGTCACCCCTTCCCCGGGTTCACCGGCTGGGCTCTTCTCGTTCGACACCCGCTTCCTGTCGACCTGGGTGCTGCGCGTCAACGGGGAGCGACTCAGCCCAATGTCCCGCAGCGATCTGCACTTCTTCGAGACCCGGTTTTTCCTCGTCCCCGGGGAGCCCACGCACTACGTCAACGCCAAGCTCTCGGTCATCCGTAAGCAGACCATTGGCATTTGTCTCGTCGAACGGATCGTGGTCCTCAACCACGACATCGAGCCGGCGGACGTCTCCATCCGGATAGACGCGGACGCCGACTTCGCCGACATCTTCGAGGTCAAGGAGAGTCAGCCAAAGCGCGGTAAGCGATCGGTGCGTCAGGAGGATGGGCGCCTCTGTCTGCACTACGAGCGGGCGACGTTCTACCGGGACACCATCATCTCCAGTGATAGACCGGCCAAGGTGGACGACGGCGGCATGACCTTCGACATCCGTCTCGAACCGCACGGCCGCTGGGACGTCGAGCTCCAGGTGGAACCGATCATCAACCGGGGGGTCGGCGGTTCCGTTACCGTCTGGGAGGCGTACCGCAGGCGGAGCAGGCCACAGGTGCGCGAGGAGTTGGAACAATGGATCGACAACGCGCCGCGACTCGCCTGCGACTTCGAACCCCTCGCCGCGGCGTACAAGCGCAGCCTGTACGACCTGGCCGCTATGCGTTACTCGTCGCTGACCGCGACCAGCCCGATCCCGACCGCCGGACTGCCGTGGTTCATGGCTCTCTTCGGCCGGGACAGCATCTTCATCAGCCTGCAGACGCTGCCGTTTGTGCCTGCGCTGACCCCGCCCGTGCTGGGCCTGTTGGGGACGCTGCAAGGCAGCACCTTCGACGACTTCCGCGAGGAGGAGCCGGGCAAGATCCTGCACGAGTTCCGGTACGGCGAGTCGGCGGCGTTCGAGGAACAGCCGCACACCCCCTACTACGGATCTGCCGACGCCAGCCCGCTGTTCGTCATCCTGCTCGACGAGTACGAGCGGTGGAGCGGCGACGTGGAGGCCGTGCGTCGTTTCGAACCGCAAGCCCGTGCCGCGCTCAACTGGATCGACGAGTACGGCGACCTGCTTGGCACCGGCTACATTTACTACCGTCGGCGCAACACCCGTACTGGCCTGGAAAACCAGTGCTGGAAGGACTCCTGGGACTCGATCTCCTACCGGGACGGTCGGCTGCCCGCCCTGCCAAGGGCAACCTGCGAGCTACAGGGGTACGCCTACGACGCCAAGATACGCGGGGCGCGGATGGCCCGCGACTTCTGGAACGACCCCGAGTACGCCGACCGCTTGGAGGGCGAGGCGGCGCAACTGCGGGAACAGTTCAACCGCGATTTCTGGATCGAGGAGGAAGGGTACTACGCGCTTGCGCTCGATCCGGAGGGCAAGCGCGTTGACGCCCTCGCCTCCAACATGGGGCACCTGCTCTGGAGCGGCATTGTCGAGCCGGAGCGGGCACGCCGTGTGGCGGACCACCTCCTCGGGCCGAGCCTGTTCTCCGGTTGGGGCGTGCGTACCCTGTCCACCACCAACCTCCGATACAACCCCGTCGGCTACCACGTCGGTGCGGTCTGGCCGTTCGACAACTCGATCATCGCCTGGGGGCTGTGGCGCTACGGTTTCCGGGAGGAGGCCGCCCGGATCGCCGATGGCATGATCACTGCGTCTGGGTACTTCGACGGTCGGTTGCCCGAGGCGTTCGCCGGCTACGAGCGGAGCCTGACCAGCTACCCGGTCGAGTACCCGGCGGCGTGCAGCCCTCAGGGCTGGTCGGCGGGGGCGCCGCTGCTCCTGCTTCGCACGATGCTGGGGCTCAGCCCGTACCCGGACCATCTGGCCGTCGATCCGTACCTGCCGCCGTCGGTGGGCCGGATCGAACTGCTCGACATACCGGGGCGGTGGGGGCGCGCCGACGCGTTCGGCCGCCGCCGCCGCCGCGACGGCGACCAGCAGGCGGTGCCGGTCGCCCGACTCACCCACGGCGAGTAGCTTCCGCACCAGGGGTCAGGTCGGCGGCGGGGTCGGCGGCACAGAACGACGATCTGCGCCGCCGGCCCCTCACGCCGGGGTTCAGCGGTTCGCCGGCTCGCTGGTCGGAGTCGGCTGGACGCGCTCGAACCGTACCCGGCTCAGCCAGCCCGGCAGGTCACTGAGTGCGTACAGCTCGCCGTGCACGTCGGCGTCGATGGCGGTCGGCTGGATGGGGAAGTTGCCGATGATGGCGCTCTCGTAGCCACCCCAGGGCTTGGGGCGTACGGCGAATGCGAGCGTCGAGCAGTAGTCGCTGGCGACGTAGGTGCCCCAGGCTTCCGGGGTGGCGGATCCTCGGTACACCACACCGCCGGTCACCGAGCAGCTCTCCGTCATGTAGTGCTCGTACTCGAAGACCGGGTCGGTGTACTTCACGCCTGGCCGGCACTGCTCCGGGTCGAACACCGGGGTGCCCTCGCGGCAGGACCAGCCGAGGTTCGCGCCACGCTGCCACGGGCGGATGTGATTGATCTCCTCGACCAGGCCCTGGCCGACGTCACCGATCCAGAGTGAGTTGTCGACCTTGTCGACCGAGAACCGCCACGGGTTGCGCAGCCCGTAGAGCCAGATCTCCGGCCGCGCGCCGGGGGTGCGGACGAACGGGTTGTCGCGGGGTACGCAGTAGGGCTTCGCGCCGCAGCTGCGGTTGACGTCGATCCGCACGATCTTGCCAAGCAGGGTGCCGAGGTCCTGACCGGCCTTGTACGGGTCGTTGGCGTGGCCGCCGTCGCCGAGGGACCAGTAGAGGTAGCCGTCGCGGTCGAACGCCACCTGCCCGCCGTTGTGGTTGTTGTACTCGGCGTGCTCCTGGGTGAGCAGCACCTGTAGCCGTTCGGGCGCGTTGATCGGCAGCCGCGCCAGGGTCAGTTCGCCGTCCGGGAGGCTGGTGTAGGCCACGTAGAGCATCCCGGTCCGCGCGAAGTTCGGCGCGGGGGTGATGCCGAGCAGGCCGCGCTCGTTGCCCGACGTGTCGACCCGAGCGGTCAGGTCCAGCACCGGCTCGGCCGCCAGGCCGGTGTCGGGGTGGTATGCGCGGACGGTGCCTCTCTTCTCCGCGATCAGCATCCTTCCGTCCGGTAGCCCGGTGAGTGCGATCGGACGCTGTAGTCCGAAGGCCACCTGTTCGGACACCACGGTCAGCTCGGTGAGGGGCACCCTGCCGGGGCGGGGTGGCCCGGCCGTGGCGGTGCCGGCGACCGATGCCGACAGGACCAGAACGAGCAACCCGGCCAGCGCGGGGATCGGGCGCCATCGCCGTCGCGACATGTTCTCAGCTCCTTGAGCAGGTGGAATGGAGTACGCAGTCTGGGAGCGTGTCCAACACTACATCAACTTGTATCAATGCATTAACCGGAAGCGCGGAATCGGCGGCCCGGTGGAGTGGTCTTCGTACGATGACCGCCATGGATGTTGCGATCGTGACGAACGCGGTCGTGGCCGCGGTCTCGGTGATCACCGTCGGGGTCTCGGTGTTCTTTGCGCTCCGGCAACTGCGGCTGTCGCAGAGCGCGAACCACACCCTTGTCGCGATCGAGCTGCTCACCCGCGACCGGATGAGCGACGCCTTCCTGGACAGCCAGCAGTTCGTGCTCACCGAGCTGAGGGCCAGGTGCTCGCCGGAGCTGCGGGTCAGCGATCTTCCGTCCGACGCCCGCAAGCATGTGAACCGGATCGCGTTGTACTACAACGGCCTGGGTCAGATGCTGGCCTTCAACGTCGTCGACCCGGCGCTGTTGATCGGCACAGGTGGCTTCCGCGCCCGGGAGGCGTGGAGCGTCCTGGAGTCGTACATCCTCGCCGAGCGGGCGGCCCGCGGGGAGTCGTATCTGGCATCTCGCCGTGCTCGCCACCGAGACGCCGTGGTCGGTTGCGGTGCGCAAGCTGGGCCTACGCCGGTTCGACAGCTATCCCGCCGACCTGGGCCTGGCGACCGGGGCGGGCGACGCGGCTGGGAAGGCGCCGGCCGCCGATTCGGCCAGCGAACGCGACGTCAGCTCGGCGGGCTCCGTCTGACGACCACCGCGACCTCCTGACCCGGGGCGGGTCAGGAGGTCGGGGTCGGTCCGCCGCCACATCAACGGCCGGCCGCCGGCCGCTCAGTGTCGCTGATGTTCACGTGCACATTGCACGCGACGGTGGTGGTGCAACTGGTGTGGCTCGCCGCTGCGGATCATCAAGCTGTGACTCCCATCGATCGGGAGGCATCGCGGCCGAGCTGTCCGGCCGATCCAACGTACTTGTCTTACCTGCTCTTTTTCCGGTCTTTGGGCTGAACTTCTTGAGCACCCCGTAACTTTGTGGCAATCTCACTGCCATCGATGCGTAGCGTTGTGTCGTCTCTTGTGGTCTGCCCCAACGAGCACGTGAGTCGCCGGGCGATGTTAGCGCTAACCCGTCGAAGTGACGCGACTCTGGAAGGTGCTGAGACACATGAAGAATCTCGTACATCCGAGCGGTTCTCCGCGACGACGGTGGCGCACCGGAGCGACGGTGCGTGGGCTGGCGGTCGGGTTGCTGGTGGCCGGCATGGCGCTGGTCGGGCCCAGCGGTGCCGCCCAGGCAGGGACCACGTTGGGCACCTCGGCGGCGGAGAAGGGCCGCTACTTCGGCGCCGCCGTCGGCACGTACAAGTTCAACGACAACACCTACATGACGGTGCTGAACCGCGAGTTCAACAGCCTGGTCGCCGAGAACGAGATGAAGTGGGACGCCACCGAGCCGCAGCGGGGCGTGTTCAACTTCAGCGCCGGTGACCGCATCGTCAACCACGCCCGATCGCGGGGGATGAAGGTACGGGGACACACCCTGCTGTGGCACGCCCAGCAGCCCGGTTGGGCGCAGGGCCTCTCCGGCGGTGACCTGCGCAACGCCGCCATCAACCACGTCACCCAGGTGGCTTCCCACTTCCGGGGGCAGATCTACTCG
>NZ_BOPD01000056.1:0-19708 GCF_016863575.1 Micromonospora sediminimaris | reverse complement strand
CTCTCTGCCGCGTGCCTGGTCGGTCCGGGATGCGGCCGGTCCGGGATGCGGCAAGGTGTGGTCTGCGCGTGGCTGGTTGGCGCGGGGTGCCGCAACTCGCGGTCTCCGCGTGGCTGGTGGGCGCGGGATGCCGCAACCCGGGCGAGGGCGGGGCACCGACCGGGTAGCTGACAGGTGGTCTCGCGCAGTCGCGGGGCCGGGTTCCGTCGGCCGGGCTCGGACCCGGCGACAAATGCGAGAAAGGCTCATGAGGCGTCCCGGTGCCTGCCACCATCGGTCCTAGTACGGGTGGTGACCAGGCATCGGGGCACCTCGGCGCGTCCCGGCACCGCCCGCAGGTGAGCGAGGTGACGCATGGAGCCGGTGCGGCGATTGTGGTCCACGCCGGAAGTGCCCGGAGCCCATGACCCGAAGGGGCCGATGGGCACCCGGCGTACGGGTGGGGGGTTCGGCGTTCTTCCCTTCATCGACGAGCCGGCACCACCCGGACCCGCCACCAACGCCAGCTGGGCCTGGTCGCTGCGGCGGCTGGCCCGCGCTGCGGTCTGGTTGCTGCCGGCGTACGCGATTCTCTACGGCGCGGTCGCGATGGCCAGCGACGGTGGCGTGGGCAACGACCCGTATCCGGCCGACGGCCGGGCGCTGTACCTGATCGGCTGGGTTGCCGCGGTCTGGCTCGGCCTGCTGGCCCTGCTCGGGCTGACCGGGCTGCTCGCCGCCACCCGCAGCCGGCACGCCGCGGTGGCCGGCCTGCTGGTCAGCATCGCCGGCACGGTGCTCATGCTGCCGTTCGCGGGGCTGTCCGAGCAGACCCCGGTGTTTGGCACCAACGCCCGAACGCTGGTGCTGGTCGGCGCCACCTGTTACAGCGCGGGTTGGCTGCTCACCGGGTGGGCGGTGGCCCGCTCGGGGATGTTCAGCATCGGGGACGGGACGATGCTGATCATCGCTAGCCCGCTGCTCGGCCTCGGCGGGGCGTTGATCGGTTCGTTGCAGACTTTCGGAGCGATCTTCGTGTTGATCTCCGGCATCGGCATCTGCTACCGCTCGGGCCGCCTGCTGCCCCGGGAGATCCTCCGGGACGCCACCAGCGCCAGCGTCGCCACCGCCGGTCCGTCCGCGCCGATGGGCCCCGGCGGCGCGGGCCCACTCGGAACGGCTTGAGTAGACCGCCTCGGGCGGCATGGCGCGGCAGGTACGTGACGGTCATCGTTAGTTGACCGGCGATGGCGTCGACGCGCCAAGGTCGCCGACAAGGTCGACGTGCCAAGGTTGCCGACAAGGTCGACGTGCCGAGGTTGCCGACAAGGTCGACGTGCCAGGTTGCCGACAAGTCGGAACCGTTGTCTGTCCTGCGACCGGCTGCGCCGCCTGTCGCCTCTCGCACCAAATCCGGCGATCTGCTCCACGACCAGGGCAGCAGTGGCTGGCAAATAGCGGTGAATTGCCTGACAACTAGCCAATTGTGGTGGCCGGAAGGTGGCATTCGCGGCAATCCTGGGGACCATGGCCACCCCTACGCCGCTGTCGCGGCTGTTCACCGTCGTACTGGCCGGCGTGCTCGCCGGCCTGGTCCTGGCGGTCGCCGCGCTGCCGGGCAACCTGTTGCTCGGTTTCGCCGCGAAGGCGGCACTCGGGAACTACGCCGCGCTGCCCGACGCGTTGCGGACCCCGGCCACCCCGCAACGGTCCTACCTCTACGCCAACGACGGCAAGACGTTGATCACCACGTTCTACGACGTCAACCGGACCGACGTGGCGCTGGCGGAGATCGCGCCGGTGATGCGTCAGGCCATCGTGGCTGCCGAGGACCGGCGCTTCTACGAGCACGGCGGGGTCGACCTGCGCGGCATGCTCCGGGCGGTGGTCAGCAACGTCACCGAGGGCAGCGGGCAGGGCGGCTCGACGCTAACCATGCAGTACGTCCGCAACGTGCTCAAGACCGATCCGAACCGCACGGCGGAAGAGCGGGCCGCGGCCACCGAACCGACCATCGGGCGCAAGCTCCAGGAGATTCGGTACGCCAACGCGCTGGAGCAGCGTCTCGGCA
Source organism: Micromonospora sediminimaris (assembly GCF_016863575.1). NCBI lineage: Bacteria > Bacillati > Actinomycetota > Actinomycetes > Micromonosporales > Micromonosporaceae > Micromonospora > Micromonospora sediminimaris. The sequence goes on along the minus strand of NZ_BOPD01000056.1, from coordinate 17,658 downwards.
AGGACGAGATCCTCAACCGCTACCTGAACATCGCGTACTTCGGCTCCGGGGCGTACGGGGTGGCCGCCGCGAGCCAGCGTTACTTTTCCAAGGCACCGGCCGACCTGACCCTCGCCGAGGCGGCGCTGCTCGCCGGCCTGGTGCAGTCGCCGGAGGCGTACAGCCCGATCGACGGCGACGCCGACGCGGCGTTGGAGCGCCGGGGGTACGTGCTGGACTCCATGGTCGAGACCGGCGCGATCACCGCTGCGCAGGCCGCCGACGCCCGGGCCGAGACGTTGACGCTGGACCCGAGCGAGCAGGCCAACGGCTGTGCCGCCACCGCCGGCGGGGGCGAAGAATGGGGCTTCTTCTGCGACTACCTGCGCCGTTGGTGGGTCGGCCAGCCGGAGTTCGGCGACACCGTGCAGGAGCGGGAGCAGGCACTACGACGTGGCGGCTACACCGTGGTCACCACGCTGGACCCGCAGACCCAGGCCACCGCCCAGCGCCAGGCCACCGACATCTACGGGTACGACAACCCGCGCGCGGTACCGATCGCCGCCGTCGAGCCGGGCACCGGTCGCGTCCTGGCGATGGCGGTCAACCGGCACTACAGCCTCGACAGCAACCCCGACGGGCAGGTCAACTACCCGAACACCGTCAACCCGTTGATCTCCGGCGGCACCGGTGTCGCCGGCTACCAGGCGGGCTCCACCTTCAAGCTGTTCACCATGCTCGCCGCGCTGGAATCCGGACGGACCCTGTCCACCGGCTTCGACGCGCCGAGTCGGCTGCCCACCCGGTACCCGGCCGAGGGGGAGAGCAGCTGCGACGGCCGCTGGTGCCCGGCCAACTCCAACCCGGAGTGGATGGACGGCTACCGGATGATGTGGGACGGCTTCGGCCGCTCGGTGAACACCTACTTCGTCTGGCTGGCCGAGCAGGTCGGGCCGGAGAAGGTGGTCGAGATGGCCCAGCGACTGGGCATCACCTTCCGCGCCGAGTCCGACGCCGACTTCGCCGAGAACGACGCGGCCGACTGGGGCGCGTTCACCCTCGGCGTGGCCGCCACCACCCCACTCGACCTGGCCAACGCGTACGCGACGGTGGCGGCCGAGGGGACGTACTGCGCGCCGCTGCCGGTGGTCTCGGTGACCGCGCCGGACGGCCAGCGGCTGCCGGTCGGCGACCCGGACTGCCGCGAGGTGCTCGACCCCGACGTGGCCCGCGCCGCAACCGACGCGGCGCGCTGCCCGGTGGGTCAGCAGTCCGCCTTCGGGCAGTGCAACGGCGGCACCGCCACCGCCGTGAGCCGGATTCTCGACGGGCGCCCGGTGGCCGGCAAGACCGGCAGCTCCGACCAGGCCGCCACGGAGAGCTTCGTCGGGTACACCCCGCAGGTCGCGGTCGCCGGTATCGCCGCCAACCCGGACGATCCGACCGACCACGTCGGTGCCGCCGTGCAGGCCCGGGTGATCGACGCGGTCGCCCGGATCATCGGCACGGCGGTCGAGGGCCAGCCGGAAGAAACGTTCACCCCGCCCAGCCGCGAACTCGTCGGCACCCCCCGCCGCCCCGTCGAACGCGATCCGCTCCCGGACCCCCGCCGCACCCCCGACAACCCCCTGTCCGACCTCCGCCGCTGGCTCCAAGGCCGCGGCTGACCCCACCCACACCCCCGAGGTCCCGCTCCGTTGATCATGAGGTTGCCGGCAAGTTCTCCCTGAGTGTCGCCAACCATGATCAACAGGCGAAGTGGGGTGGAGTGAGGGGTCACGGGCGGCGGGGGCGGTAGGTGGTCACCACGCTGGGGATGCCGCGGCGGATGATGCCGGCCCAGTCGGTGTCGCCGCGCAGCACCGCGGCGGCGGTCTTGCGGGCCTGTTCGGTGGTGAAGTGTGGGGGCATCATCAGCTCGGCGGGGTCGACCAGCGCGTTGATCACCGTCGGCCGGTCGGCGCGCAGGGCCCGGTCCCAGACGTCGGCCACCTGGTCCGGGCGGTCGACCAGCTCACCGCGCAGCCCCAGCACCTCACCCCACCGGTGGTACGCGATGTCGGGCAGCTGCTGACTGTCCGGGAACATCGGGGTGCCCTCGTCGGAGCGCTGCTCCCAGCTGACGAAGGCCAGGTCCCGGTTGTTGAGCACCAGCACCACGAACCGGGGATCGGCCCAGCTCTGCCAGTACTTCGCCACCGTGATCAGCTCGTTGACCCCGTTCATCTGCATCGCGCCGTCGCCGATCAGGGCCACCAGTGGGCGGTCCGGGTGGGCGAACTTGGCCGCCAGCGCGTACGGCATGGCGCCGCCCATGGAGAGCAGGGTGCCGGACAGACTGGCCAGCATCCCCGGACGCACCTTGACGTGCCGGGCGTACCAGGCGGTGGTCGTGCCGCAGTCGACGGCGAGCATCACGTCGTCGGGCAGACGTTCGCTGAGGCTGGCGAAGAGCAGCTGCGGGTTGACCGGGCGGGCATCCTGCTCGGCCAGTTCCCGCTGCGACTGCCGCCACGCGGCGGTGGCCCCGGCGATGGTCTCCCGCCAGCGGGTCGGTCCCGGTCCGGGGCCGAGTGCGGCCAGCAGCGCCCGCAGGGTCGGTGCGGCGTCGCCGGTCAGGTTCACCTCCGTCGGGTAGCGCAGACCGAGCTGGGTGCCGTCATGGTCGATCTGCACCGCCCGCGCCTGACCGGGTGGCGGATAGAACTCCGAGTACGGCATGTTGCTGCCGACGATGAGCAGCCGGTCGCACTGGTTCATCAGCTGCCAGCTGGGCCGGGTGCCGAGCAGGCCGATGGCGCCGGTCACCCAGGGCTCGCGGTGGTCCACGGCGGTGAACCCGAGCAGTGCCGTCGCCACCCCCGCGCCCAGGCGATGAGCGATCTCGCGTACCTCGTTCTCGGCACCGAGCGCGCCCTGGCCGACCAGCATGGCCACCCGCTCGCCGCTGCTCAGCACCTCGGCGGCGTGCCGGATATCCGGCTCCGGCGGCACCGTCGGGCCGCTGCTCGGCACACTGCTGGTGTGGTAGAAGCCGTGCGCGTGCGGCGGGTTGGGCACCGCCGGCAGGTCCTGCACGTCGAGCGGCAGCACCAGGGCGGTGACGGTACGCCGGGCCAGCGCGGTCCGGCACGCCCGGTCCACCAGGTGGCGTACCTGGGACGGGTGGTCGAGCTGGGCCAGGAACGCCGCCGCCACGTCTTTGTAGAGGGCGAGCAGGTCCACCTCCTGGTAGTAGCCGCCGCCCTCGGCGGTGAGCGCGGTGTGCCCGACCAGGGCGACCACCGGCTGATGATCCAGTTTCGCGTCGTAGAGACCGTTGAGCGCGTGGATGGCACCGGGACCACTTGTCACCAGCACCGCGCCGAGCGGCCCACCGCCGTACTTGACGTGCGCCGACGCGGCGAACCCGGCGGTCTCCTCGTGTCGCACCTGGACGAACTGCACCTGCTCGTGGGTGCGTTGCAGGGCCGAGGTCATCCCGTTGATGCCGTCGCCGGGAAAGCCGAAGTAGCGGCGTACACCCCAGCAGGCGAGCCGCTGCACGATGTGGTCCGCGACGCTGGCGCCACGGGGCAACGGCCACGGGTCGACCGGCACATAACTGCCGACATGCTCTGCGCTCATCGCATACGCCTCTCCGGCTCGGGCTACTGGCATTCGGCCGCAACTTCCCTGATGTTGCGGCGTCGCAGGTGCCGGAGGCGGCAATATCCCCGAAAGTGCGCGGATCTTGAGAGGGTCGACGGTCGGGTAGGGTCGGCGGTGTGGTCGTTCATCGGCTGACGCGGGACGAAGCCCGGCGCGTCGCGATCCACGCCCAACTGCTCGCCGCGCCGCGCCCGAGCGACCTGGTGGAGGTCGTCGAGCGCCTCACGATTCTGCAGCTCGACCCCACGGCGGCCATCGCGCCCAGCGCCGATCTCGTGCTGTGGAGCCGACTCGGTCCGGCCTACGACCCCGCGCACCTGACCAGGGCGATCGAGGTCGAGCGCAGCCTGGTCGAGACCGTCGCCTACATCCGGACGCCGGGTGACCTGCCCGCCGTGATCGCCGAGGCCCGCGCCGCGACCCATCCGTCCGCCCGAGCCTGGATGGAACAGAACGCGTCGTTTCGCCGGGACATCCTGGCGGCGTTGGCGGCGAGGGGACCACTGTTGTCCCGGGACATCCCCGACACCAGCGTGGTGCCGTGGCCGTCGAGTGGCTGGACCAACAACCGAAACGTCACCAAGATGCTTGAACTGCTGGCTCGACACGGCCAGGTGGCGATCTGCGGTCGCAAGGGGCGGCAGCGCTACTGGGATCTCCCCGAGCGGGTGTACCCGGTCGACCTGCCCGACCTCGATCCGGACGAGGCGGCCCGGCTGCGCGACGAGCGTCGGCTCGCCGCATTGGGCATCGCCCGGTCCGGTGGGACGCTGACCCCGGGTGAGTCGCCGTTCGTCGGTGCCGCGAGGGAGGAGGCTGTGGTCGAGGGCGTACCGGGGACGTGGCGGGTCGACCCGGCGTACCTCGGGCTGCCGTTCGAGGGGCGCACCGCGCTGTTGTCGCCGTTCGACCGGCTGATCCACGACCGGGTACGCACCGAGCAGTTGTTCGGCTACGAGTATCTCCTGGAGATGTACAAGCCTCGGGGCAAGCGTCGGTGGGGCTACTTCGCCCTGCCCGTACTCCATCATGACCGGCTCGTCGGCAAGCTGGACGCGACCGCCGACCGCAAGGCGGGCGTCCTCACCGTCAACGCCCTGCACGAGGACGTCCCTTTCACCCGGGCGATGACCGCCGAGGTCGACGCCGAGATCGAAGCTCTCGCCACCTGGCTGGGTCTGACCACGACCCGAGCCCAGGTGTCTTAGTCGTCGCCAGGATCGGGTGGCCCGACCGCGCGCGTCGACGGCGGGCGGATCCTCCTCGCGGGTTGCGGCATCACGGGGTGTCGGCGGAGCGGTAAGGCGCGAGATGCCGCAACCCGTGAGGGCGACCGGCCGGCCTGCCGACCTGACGCGCCGCTGGTGTCCTACCGGCGGGCCGGGCTCGCGGTGGGTAGCGAGCCGACGATGTGGCGCTCGACATCGGCCCAGGTGGGCGTGGGTCGGCCGTAGGCGGGCACCGGATGGCGCTGGGGCCCGAAGAAGTACTGATGGGCGACGGTTCCCCGGATGGCGGCGTGCACCTCGCGATGGTCGTCGACGAAGTGGGTGAGGGCGAGGTCGAGGCAGTGGGCCCGCTTGTCGGCCCGCGCCCGGCAGAACCGGACGTGGTCGTGGGGGACGCCGCTGCGCCGGTGGAAGTCGTGGGCGGCGAGCCAGCGCAGGGTACGGGCCTGGACGCGCGGGCCGCATTTGGAGATTAGCCATACCTGGCCGCCGAACAGGGTGACGAGGCGGGCGATGGTGTCGACGGCACCGGGCACCTCGGGGGTGGCCAGCATGGTCGCCTCGTCTCCGCTGAAGAAGGCGGTGTCGCCGCCGCCCGGGTGGGCGGGGCCGTCGATGATGACCCGGCCGATGTCGATGCCGAGCCGGGGGAGTTGGTTCGTCATGCCGTTCAGGATGCGGCCCACCCAGCCCGCGCAGAACTATTGTTTGATGCCTGGTCTATAGTCACTGGCTATGGATGGGCGGGACTTGCTGGAAGCCGACCCGTTACGCTCGTTCGGGGTCTTCGCCGAGCACCGGAACTTCACCACCGCCGCACGGGAGTTGCACATCAGTCAGCCCTCCCTGCACGTGAAGATCCGGAAGCTGGCCGCCGCGCTCGGCGTGGAGCTGTACGAACGCGACGGTCGCCGGCTGACCCTGACGGTCGCGGGGGAACGGCTCGCCGCGTACGCGCTGGACTCCCGCCGACGGGCCGAAGAGTTCCTGCGGGAGCTGCACCACCAGTCCGCGCCGACGCTGACCATCGCGGCCGGGCGGGGCGCGCTGCGGTGGGTGATCGGCGAGGCGATCCAGCGGGTCGGGCACCGGGGCCGTCGGGTACAGGTGATCACGGCTGATCGGGACGCGGCCCTCACCGCCGTCACCAGCGGGCAGGCCGACCTCGCCATCGTCGCCCACGACCCGCCCGGTCGGCAGGTCGAGGCCATGCAGATCGCCGCCTACCGACAGGTGCTCGTACTCGGTGACGGGCACCCCCTCGCCGCGCGCGGGCAGGTCCGGCTCGGTGATCTCGAAGGTCTGGATCTCGTCGTACCCCCGGTCGGGCGTCCGCACCGCAGGGCGCTGGACCGCGCCCTGCTCGACGCGGGCGTGCGCTGGCAGGTTGCCGCCGAGGTCGACGGGTGGGACCTGTTGGTGCATCTGGCCGCGTTGGGGGTCGGCGCCACCGTGGTCAACGGCTGTGTGGGGCTTCCCGAGGGTCTGCGTGCGGTCCCGATCCACGGCCTGCCGGATATCCGGTACTGGGCGACCTGGCGGCCACCCCGACGGGCCGTGGTGCAGGACCTGCTCGACCAGTTCGGAACCGGCCAGTGACCGACCGGCTCACCTCGGCCAGCAGGTTCCTCGCGTACGTGCTCCGCCACCGTCCGGAGGCCGTCGACATCACCCTCGACGAGGGCGGCTGGGTCGACGTGAAGGTGCTGCTCGCCGCGCTCGCCCGACATGGCCGTCCGGTCACCCGACAGGTGCTGGCCGAGCTGGTCGCCGGCACCGACAAGCAGCGTTTCGAGCTGCACGCCGGGCGGATCCGCGCCGCGCAGGGCCACTCGGTCCGCGTCGACCTGCGCCTGGAACCCGTCGTGCCGCCAGCGCTGCTCTACCACGGCACGGTGGCCCGCCACCTGCCCGGCATCCGGGCCGAGGGGCTGCGACCACGCGGCCGTACGCACGTCCACCTGTCGGTGGACCGGGAAACCGCCGTCACTGTCGGTGCCCGACGTGGCGACCCGGTCGTGCTGACCGTCGACGCGGCCGGTATGCACCGCCGCGGGTTCGTCTTCTACCGGGCCGTCAACGGTGTCTGGCTCACCGGCCACGTTCCACCCGGCTGGATCGTTGTCGGTGAGTCGGCTTGACGGGCAAGTGGCCACTTGCCTATAACTGTGCGAGTGGACGCGGAGCGTGACCTGTTCAGGGCCATTGATGACGCGACGCGACGCACGATCCTGGACGAGTTGATCGACCGGGACGGCCAGACGCTCTTCGAGATCTGCGGCCGACTGGCCGTGAAGCACAACCTGACCTCCTCGCGCCAGGCCATCTCACAGCACCTCGCGGTGCTCGAAAAGGCCGGCCTGGTACGCACCCGGCGACAAGGCCGGTACAAGTTCCACCACATCGACACGAGCCCGCTGCGGGTGATCGTCGAGCGGTGGCCCATCGACCGAGAGGCACCAGATCCGTGATCCGTATCCATGTGACAAGCGTGTTCGTCGACGACCAGGCGAAGGCGCTCGCCTTCTACACGGAGAAGCTGGGGTTCACCAAGAAGACCGACATGCCCGCCGGCGAGTACCGCTGGCTTACCGTAGTCTCGCCGGCCGACCCGGACGGGGTCGAGCTGCTGCTGGAGCCGGCCAACCACCCGGCGACGGGTCCGTTTCAGCAGGCCCTGGTCGCCGACGGCATCCCGTTCACCTCGTTCGCAGTCGACGACGTGTACGCCGAGGTCGAGCGCCTCAAGAAACTGGGCGTCGAGTTCACCCAGGAGGCGACCGACCTGGGCCCGGTGGCGACCGCCGTGCTCGACGACACCTGCGGCAACCTGATCCAGCTCGCCACCATGAAGTAGCCGTACCCGCGCCCTCGGTCGGTGGACGCGGCCTTGCGTGGCCGTCATGCCGGTCGGGCGCCGGCCGGTCAGCTCCCGGCATCACCCGATCCGGCAGAATCGGCGGGTGCCCGTCCACCTGATCACCGAGCCCGGCGACGAGCGGATCGCCGACTACCGGGCGCTTACCGACGTGGAGCTGCGTACCCGCTGGGAGCCGCCGCACGGCCTGTTCATCGCCGAGGGTGAGCTGGTGCTGCGGCGGGCGCTGCGGGCCGGCTACCCGGCCCGGTCCTTCCTCGTCGACGCCAAGCGGGTCGACCAGCTGGCCGACCTCGACACGGGCGACGCCCCGGTGTACGCCGCGACCCCCGACGTGCTGCGCGAGGCGACCGGGTTCCACGTGCACCGGGGAGTGCTCGCGTCGTTCCGGCGCAAGCCGCTGCCGACCGCCGCGGAGGTGCTCACCACCGCCGGTCGCGTGGTGATCCTCGAAGACGTCAACAACCATACGAACCTGGGGGCGATCTTCCGGGCGGTGGCGGGGCTGGGGGTGGACGCCGTGCTGCTCTCACCAACCTGCGCCGATCCGCTCTACCGGCGCAGCGTACGGGTCAGCATGGGTGAGGTCTTCGCCGTGCCGTACGCGAAACTGGAACCGTGGCCGACGGCGCTGGCCGGCGTGCGCGCCGCCGGGTTCACCGTGCTGGCGATGACGCCGGCACCCGACGCGGTGCCCATCCAGCGACTGGACCCGGCCCAGCGGTCCCGGGCCGCGCTGCTGCTCGGTGCCGAGGGCGCCGGACTGACCGGCGCGGCGATGGCGGCCAGCGACGTCCGGGTGGTCATCCCGATGCGACGCGGTGTGGACTCGCTGAACGTCGCTGCCGCCACCGCCGTGGCCTGCTGGGAACTGGGCCGCGACGACCCGCTCTGAGTAGCAGCCGTGGCGGCACCGGCGAGCATCCCCGCAAGTCACGGACGGTAGCGTGTCGCGGGTGTTCCCTACCGTGCGTGAGGTCCTCGCCCTGGATCCGGTCCGCCACGGCGCGCCACGCCTCGTCGCGGGGGAGGTCGGGCTGGACCGCCGGGTGCGATGGGTGCACGTCGCCGAGGTACCGGACATCGCCACCCTGCTCGGCGGCGGCGAGTTGGTGCTCACCACGGGTATCGGGCTGCCCGGCGACGACGCCGGACTACGGGCCTTCATCGGCGACCTGGCCGGCGTCGGCGTCTCCGGGCTGGTCGTCGAGTTGGGTCGGCGCTACCACGACGGCGTACCCCGGGTGATGGTGGCCGCCGCCGAACGCCACGGCCTGCCCTTGGCGGAACTGCGTCGGGCCACCCCGTTCGTGCGGATCACCGAGGCGGTGCACGCCCTGATCGTGGACGCCCAGCTCACCGAGCTGCGCGCCACCGAGGAGATCCACCAGCGGTTCACTGAGCTGTCGGTGGAGGGGGCCGACCCCGGTGAGGTGGTCCGGCAGGCGGCCGAGTTGTCCGGCTGTCCGGTGGTGCTGGAGAACCTGTCCCGCCAGGTGCTGGCGTACGACCCGGCGGGGGAGAGCGCCGAGCTGCTGCTGGACGGGTGGGAGCAGCACTCCCGGCGGGTCCGGCCCGAGGGGCGCACGGCGTACGACCCGGACCGGGGCTGGCTGGTCACCATGGTGGGTGCCCGAGGACAGGACTGGGGCCGGCTGCTGCTGCGCTGGCCACCCGGTGGTGATCTGGCCGGTGGTCAACCGTTGCCGGCCGGCGGGCGGTCCGCCCCGGTGCTGCCTCCCGGGCGGACCGTCGCGACCCCGGCCGGGCGTGGTGACTCGCCCTCGGCGCCGCCGACCAGGCTGACCATCCTCGTGGAGCGGGCGGCGTCCACGCTCGCCCTCGGCCGGCTGATCCGGCGGGATGCCGAGGGACTGGAACGCCAGCTCCACCGGACCCTGCTCACCGCCCTGCTCGACCACTCCTGGCCGGTGGACGAGGTGGCCCTGCGGGCCCGGGCGCTCGGTGTCGTGCTGGAGCGCCGTCAGCTCGTCGGAGTGGTGGTCCGCCACCGTGCCGAGGCCGGCGGCGAGGACATGGCGCGTCACCGCCAACCGGCGGGCAGTTGGCCGCTCACCGAGCCGGGACACCCCGGCGAGGCGCTCGACAACGTCCCGGACGCCGGGCCCGCCCGGCTGCGCGACCTCGCCGAGGCTGTCGGACAGGCGCTGCGCGAGGCCGGTCTGACCGGCCTCACCAGCGCCCTGGACGACCAGACGGTGGGTGTCCTGCTCGCCCTGCCGGATGCGGCAGCGGAGGATCGGGCGCTGGCCGCCTTCGCCGCCGCGCTGCGCCGGACCCGCCCCGACCTGCGTGGGCGCGCCGACCTGTCCGGGAGTGGTGACCTGTCCGGGCGTGCTGACCTGCCTGGGCGTGCTGACCTGCCTGGGCGTGCTGACCTGCCTGGGCGCGTTGACCCGTCCGGGCGTGCTGACTCGTCGTGGCGTGCTGACTCGGTGGGGCGTCTCGGAGCGTTCGGCCGCTCCGACGACGCGCCGACGAACGCTGGCCGACGGTCCGTCGCTGGACTGCTGATCGCCGCCGGCTCCGGCGTGGGTAGCCTGCGGGAGGCACGCCGGTCGCTGATCGAGGCCCGTCAGGTCGCCGACGCGGCCCGCCGGGACCGGCGTGACCTGCCGATCTTTCGGTTGCCGCACGTGGGGTTGGCCGGGCTGCTGCACCTGTTGCGCGACGAGCCCCGGGTGCAGACCTTCGTCGAACGGCAACTCGGCGCACTGCTGGCGTACGACGCGCAGCATCCCCGGGAGCAGTTGCTCGGCACCCTGCGCGCCTACCTGGAGCAGGGCCGGAACAAGTCCGCGGCGGCGGTGGCCGCGCACCTGTCCCGCCCGGCGTTCTACGAGCGGCTGGCCCGGATCGGCCGGATCCTCGACGTCGACCTCGACTCGGTCGACGCCTGCCTCTCCCTTCACGTGGCCCTGCTGGCCCTCGACGCCATCCGCACCCCCTAACCACCCCCACCAACCCCCCTCCACCCCCCGACCCCCTCCGCGTTGATCAAGAAGTTTGCGCCATTTTCGATCTCCAACGAGGACCAAAACTTCTTGATCAACGCGGTGAGGGGCGGGCGGGGAGCGGAGCACGGGTGGGGTGGGGTGGGATGAGGGGGTTAGGGGGTGAGGGTTTGGAGGGTTTTTTGGTAGGTGGGGGGGATGTGGTGGTTGGCGGCGGCAGGGGTGAAGGTGTCGGAGGTGGCGGCCGTCGCCCACGCGCTGTCAGGAACGGCGGCTACCAGGGCGGTCACGACGGGGGTGTCGCGCCAGTCGGGCTGCTGGGCGAGCAGGCTCAGCGCGACCACCGACTCCTCCACCTCGCCGACGCACTCGAACGGCTTGTGCCCGTCGATGCCGAGCAGTTCGCGGTAACCGGGAATCTGCGCGGAGTCGGCGAGCAGGTCACCGCCGAAGATGTGGGTGATCCGCTCGCGGGGCATGAACGGAGCCAGGGCCAGGAAGACGAAGCGGCACTTGGGGCAGTCCCGGCACCACCGCTCGCTGGCGTCCCGGAGCTTGAACGCGGCGTTGCAACTGGTGACCACGTCGTCGTAGCGGTCGATGCCGGCGAAGAGTCGGGCGATGTGCAGCTCCGACAGCGGGCGCAGCAGCGAGAAGTACGGTTCGGCCAGCCCGGCGTGCTCCGCGAGCGCGGCCCGCAGCAGTCCCTCGGCCTCGACGCCCTTGGACCACTGGTGGTTGATCTCGTGACCGTTCCAGATCAGGTTCGGATCCGACGCCGAGCGCTCGTTGGACATCACCACCGGGCCCAGCCCGTGCAGCACCGCCGTGGCGACCGCGATCAGCGAGTTGATCGCGGTGACCGGGATGTGGCCGTTGCGGGCGCCGGCCGCGTTCAGCTCGAACAGCACCGGGTCGATGCGTCGCCGGGCCGCGAGAGCGGGCAGCCCCGACGCCGCGTTCACCGCATTGATCACATGGTTCGGGTTGACCGAGAAGGGCACCGGGTCGAGGCCGGCCCGGCGCAGTGCCTCCAAGCTGACGATCGAGTCCTTGCCGCCACCGACCGCCGACAGCGGTCGCCGGTCGGAGTTGTCGTACTCGGCTGCCGGCTTGACCCGCCCGTCGGGCACGCGCGGGGTCAGCTCCAGCACGTGCGGCAGTTGGTTGCGGTACGCGTACTCGGCGAGGCCCTTGGTGTAGACGGCCGTGACGAACTCGACGGCGGCCGGGCCGAGCGGTGCCGGCAGCACCAGCTGCCCCGGCGCGGCCGTCTTGTAGTAGCTGACCCCGGCCACCACGTGCAGCAGCTCCAGCACCCGACCCAGCGCCGCCACGGCGGCGTCCGACGGGGACTCCTCCGGCACCGGCAAGGTGACCACCTCGGTGAACCGCTGCTCACCGTCGGGCCCGGTCAGGGCGTAGTCGAACAACGCCTCGCCGGTGGACAGGTCGATCGAGTAGGACGGGAAGGTGAACGCGTCCATCCGCGCCAGCTGCGTGTTGAGCACACGCCATACTAGGCCCTGGTTCGTCCGGCCGTGCCCGGCTCGGCCGGACCGCGCCCTGCCGCCGTCGTACCCGAGGAGAACCTGTGCGCCTGTCTGACCTGCGCGGACGTAAAGTCGCCGTCTGGGGGGCCGGCCGGGAGGGCCGGGCAGCGGTGACGGCCATCGCCGCCCACGGCCCGGCCGACCTCGTCGCCGTCGACGACAGCGCGAACTTCCTCTCGCTGCCCTGGGACGGACCTTTGGCGGAGGCCGCCCCACTGGTCACCGGCGACGAGGGTTTCGCCCGGCTGGCCGCCGCCGACGTGGTGGTCCGCTCGCCGGGCGTGCCGCAGACGCATCCCTGGCTGATGGAGCTGCGCCGCCAGGGCGCGACTGTCACCCAGGGCACCTCGCTCTGGATGGCCGACCATGGCGACCGCACCATCGGGGTGACCGGCAGCAAGGGCAAGAGCACCACGTCCAGCCTGATCAGTCACCTGTTGACCGCGGTGGACCGGCCGAACGTCTTCGGCGGCAACATCGGCGTGCCGACGCTGGACCTGCCGGAGGCGGAGCTTTATGTCCTGGAGCTGTCCAGCTACCAGTGCAGCGACCTGACCGACTCGCCCCGGGTAGCGGTGGTCACGGCGCTGTTTCCCGAGCACCTCGACGCGCATGGTGGCGAACGGGAGTACTACCGGGACAAGCTCAACCTGCTCGCGTACGGGCCGCGCACCGTGGTGGTGAACGGCGCGGACCCGCGGCTGGCGTTCGAGTTGGGCGACCGCGCGGCGGTACGCGCCGGCACCGCCGACTCGGTGAACGTCGCCACCGGCCCGGACGGTACGCCCTGGTTCCACCGGGTCGACCAGCCGCTATTCCCACGGGCGGTGCTGCCGCTCGTCGGTCGGCACAACGAGGGCAATCTGTGCGTGGCCCTGGCCGTGCTCGACGCGTTTGGCATCGACCTGGTCGAGCGTAAGGACGCCCTGGCGGTGGCGGTCGCCGAGTTCCAGGGACTGGCCCACCGGCTGACCGAGATCGCCGACCCGTCCGGCCTGACCTTCGTCGACGACACCCTCGCCACCAGCCCGTACGCCGCCATCCACGCCATCGACGCGTACGACGGGCGGCCGTTGACCGTGATCGTCGGGGGCAACGACCGGGGGGTCGACTACACGCCGCTGCGCGAGCACCTGGCCGAGCGGGAACTGACCGTGATCGGCATTCCGGACAGTGGTCCGCGGATCATCGGGGCGCTCGACGGGCTGCCGAAGGTACGCACCGAACTTGTCGACGACCTCGCCGAGGCGGTGCAGCTGGCCCGGCAGGTGACTCCAGCCGGCGGTGTGGTGCTGCTCTCGCCCGCCGCCCCCAGCTACGGCCGCTTCCGCAACTTCGAACACCGCTCCGAAGTCTTCGCCGAAGCCATCCGCGCCACCACCCCCGCCTAACCACCGCGGGGGTGGTGGTTGGGGGGTTTTACGCTGACGGGAGTCGGTTCCCGGAGGTGGTTGATGGTTCAACTGCTGCGCCGCCCAGGTGCCGGCCGGCGTGCGCACGCGGTCGGCGTCGCGCGGCTGATGGCGCACACCGACCCGGTCGCCCTGATCGGTGTCGCTCTGTCGATCTCGCTCTCCGTGACGCTGGACCTGACCGGTGCCGCCACCGGCGTGGAGTCGTTGCTGGCCGGTCTGATGGGCATCACCATCTCGTTGCTGGTGGACTCCATCGCCCGGGCCGAGCGTCGGTTCCAACTGCGAGCGCTGCTTGCCGGCCCGCACTGGCTGGTCCGGGCAGTTCCGGAACTCGCCACCGCCGCCACCGAGGCGGTCGGCCGCCACCCAGGCACCCGGGTCGCGGAGGAGACCCAGCGCCGGTTCGAGCGGTTCCACGCCGACCTCGGCCAACTCCGGCAGGGACGCATCATCCGGCCCGGCGAGGATTACCAGGACATGCTCGGCGCCACCCGGGACTGCGTACGGCAGTTGGAGGCGCTGACCAACGTGCTGCCCCGGCTGGCCTGGTGGCGCGGTGACATCGGCCGGCGGTACTGGGCGGAGAATCTCGCCGCGCTGGCCCGCGGCGTAGAGATCACCCGGATCTTCACCTACACCGAGTTCTCCGACGAGTTGGCGGAACTGGTGGCGACGCAGCGTCGGGCGGGCGTACGGGTGGGTCTGCTGTCGACCGTCGCGGTCCCGGCCGACCTGCACGTCAATCTGATCCGCTGGGACGGCACAGCATGCTGGACAGCCGGCATGAGCGCGCACGGCGAGATCAACGAGAACCGGTTCTCGGTGAACGCCGCCGACCTTGCCCGGGCCGACGAGACGTTCCAGGCGTGCCTCAGCCGGGCCGCCTTCGACACCTGACGAAGGGATGACCGCCCAGGGCGTGCTGCTGGTGACCGTGGTGGTCTGGGCGGTGACCCTGATCCGTCCGGTCCGGTGGCGGGCCCTCGTGGCCGCGCTGCCATTGCCCATGACGGCCGCGCTGCTGGCCACCGATCATCCCGTCGACGGCGCGCAACTCGTCGGGGTGGTCGGGCTCAACCTGTTCTTCGGCGTCGTGGCACTGGCCCATCACCGTTTTCGGTGGCCGATCCTGTTGGCCGACCTGGCGGGTGTCGGCGGCTACCTCGCGATCGCGGCGGCGCTGCGTCCGGTCGCGCTGCCGTTCTGGCCGACACTGGCCGTCACGGTCGCCTGCTGGCTGCTCGCCGTGCTGGTGCTGCACCGGCTTCCGGGGCCTGGCCACCCGACCGATCCGACCGATCCGGCTGGCTCGGCGCGGTTGCCGGTGGCGGCCCGGCTGCTGCTGGTCCTCGCCGGTGCGGCGCTGACCGGGCTGCTCGGCCAGGTGCTGCGGGGGCTGGTGGTGACCTTCCCGTACGCCGGGGTGCTGGTGGCGGTCGAGGTGCGACGGGACCTGCCGGTCTTCTGCCGGCACTTCGCTCGCAACAGCCTGGCGCTGATCGGGTTCCTGGTCGGGGTCCACCTGGGCCAGGACGTCTCGGTCGTGGTGGCGCTGGTCGCCGGCTGGGCCGGGTTCGCGCTGGTCGCGGCGGCGCTGCACCTCCCCGCCTGGTGCCGTGCAAGACGCCACCCGGTCAATCTCGGCTGCCCCACCCGGACCTGAGCAGGCGCAGCGTGCCCGCGCCGGCCAGGTAGGCCACCAGCGCCTCCACCGGCCAGCCGAGCGGCTCCGGTGCGGTCTTGGCCGCCACGCCGTTTGCCGCCAGGGCGTACCCGACGGCGGCGAATCCGGCGACGGTGAGTGCGGCGCGGGCACCCGCCCACCTGGCCGACGCCCTCAGGTGCCGGGGGCGGCCGGTGGACGCCTCGATCGGACCGAAGATGGCGACCAGGACGGCCAGCACCACCGCCAGCATCAGCACCCACGGCAGCCGCCAGGCCAGCCAGGCCGCCGTACCGGCTTCCGGAGTGGGGAGCAGGCCGAGCCCGTGCAGCGCACCGACCAGCAGCACGGCCGCGCTCAGGTGCCACAGGAAGACCGTCA
Source organism: Micromonospora sediminimaris (assembly GCF_016863575.1). Taxonomy (NCBI): domain Bacteria; kingdom Bacillati; phylum Actinomycetota; class Actinomycetes; order Micromonosporales; family Micromonosporaceae; genus Micromonospora; species Micromonospora sediminimaris. Next base: position 1,934 of record NZ_BOPD01000056.1, on the reverse strand, counting down.
GTACGACCGAGTTGACCGCGATCACCGCCTGCCACGGACGGTCACGGTGCAGCCACCGTTCCGTCCGTTCCCGCAGCAGCAGGATCAGCCCGAGCTGGGCGGTGGCGACCGCGAGCAGCGCCACGCTCGATGGGGCGGCGTTGGCCAGCCGCTGACCGGGAAGATTGATCATGCTTATCGGGTACGGCCCGGGGCCGGTGAGCAGGATCGCCACGGCGAGACCGCCGAGCAGCATCGCACTCGCGGCTCGGCGGGACATCGGCAGGCACCGGGTACGCAGTCCGGACGGGTGGCAGTGCCCCCGGCGGGCGTCGTACCAGGCGAAGCCGATCTGGTGGACGGCGAGCCAGCCGAGTAGGTAGTTGGGCAGGGCCAGGTTGGCCGGCCCCAGCGCACGGCCCAGGTCACCGGCGGCGACCAGCACCACCAGCGCCAGCGGCACCAGCAGCCCGAGGCGGCGGTGCAGCGCGTACATGACCGGGGTCAGCGGCACCACGGCCAGGTAGGCGGCGAGGAACCACAGCGGAATGGTGGCGAACCAGACGACCGGGCGAACCTCGTCCGGCTGGGCACCGCCCAGCCGGGCCACCAGCGCGCCACCGGCGAGCACCAGCACCAGGGCGCTGGTCGGGCGCAGCAGGCGGGCGCTGCGGCCGAGCAGCCATCCGATCGCGTCGCCGCCACGGCGCTGGTGGGCGGCCAGTGAGGCGGCGTTGGCGTAGCCACCGACCAGGAAGAAGACCGGCATGACCTGGACCGCCCAGGTCAGCGGGTACGCCCAGGGCAGGGCGGTAAGTGCCGAGTGGCCGTCGGGTCGGCCACTCTCGTCGTACTCGACCGCCGCTATCGCCCAGTGTCCGAGGACCACCAGCACGATCGCCAGCGCCCGGAGCAGGTCGAGGTAGCGCTCCCGGTCCGCCGGCGTACGGGCGGCGAGGCGGGCCAGGCGGCGCATAGTCCGAAAGTATGCCGACGGAAGCCGCACCGTCGGGACTATTCCCTCAACTGCTGTACCGCTGCCGGGGCTGTCAGCGCGGCGAGCAGCGCCGCCGTCTCCCGCAACACGGCGTCGCGCAGGTGGACATGCGGCTCGGCGACCCGCCACCGGGGAATCCAGCGGTGCAGTCGGGTCAGCACGTCGACCGCGCCCTGGTGGGTGAATCGCCCCGCCCAGACCAGCGACTGGACGCGCCGCGCTGCCTCGCTGAACTGGGAGCCTTTCGGGCAGTTCGGGTTCAGCGCGGACGGATGGGCCAGCCAGCGGAGAACGATGTCGTCGAGGCGTGCCCCGGCGATCCCGCAGCGCAGCGGGTGACGCCGGCAGAGCGCCTGGACCAGGCCGTCCAGTTGACCGTGCCCGTTCACCTCCGCCGTGTCGTGCTCGACGGCGTCCAGGTAGCCCTCCACCGAGCGCAGTAGCCGACCGGTCAAGCTCGGATAGCGGTCGATACCTGTAGCGATGCCGGTCAGGCGCCAGGGGATGTCGACATCCTCCGGGTGCGTGGCGGCCCACTGCAACACCACGTCCGCAGTGGTCTCGGTCAGGGCTTTCTGCCGGGTGATCTGCTTGCTGACGAAGTCGACGTGCGGCGTCGACCGGTGCTGGTCCGCCCAGCGGTCGATCAGCGGCGACAGCCACTGCGGCAGGTCGGTCAGTTTCCTTCTGGCCAGCAGCGGCGGCAGGACGAATCCGGCACCGACCGTGTCGCCGTACTCCTGAAGCCAGGCCAGCGCGATGTCCACGGCACGATCCATCACATCCGCCGGCACATCGTTGCGATCGAGCAGCGGTGGTAGGACGAACTGGGCTTGGGTGAGGGTGCCGTGTTGGTCGAGCCAGTGCAGGGCGTGTTGGATGGCGGGTGGTGCGTCGTCGGGTGTGAGGTCGTTTCGGCCGAGCAGCGGTGATAGGACGAACTGGGCTTGGGTGAGGG
>NZ_BOPD01000055.1:0-20894 GCF_016863575.1 Micromonospora sediminimaris | reverse complement strand
GGGTCGGGTCATCGCGAGGTGACCCGACCCGCCACGCGGTTCGCCCCTTTTCAGGGAGACTGCCAAGTATGTTCCGCTTCATCGTGCGGCGTCTGCTCCAGATGGTCCTGGCCTTCTTCGGGACCACGCTGATCGTCTACGCGCTGATGTTCGCCGGTCAGGGCGACCCGATCCAGGCCCTCGCCGGGGAGCGCCCGGTCACCGCCGCACAGCGGGCGTACCTCACGGAGAAGTACCACCTCGACGCCACCGGGATCGGCGGCTTCTTCTACAGGTACTTCGACTACATCTCGAATCTGCTCCGCGGCGACCTGGGCGAGTCGCTCACCGGACGGTCGATCGGCGACATCCTCGCCGCCGCCTGGCCGGTCACGATCAGGCTGGCCCTGATCGCCATCGCGGTCGCGGTCATCTTCGGCGTCACCGCAGGCGTCCTCGCCGGCATCCGGCGGGCCAGCATCTTCGACAACGCCACCCTGCTGCTGACCCTGCTGGTGCTCGGCATCCCGACAATCGTGCTCGCCCCGCTGGCGCAGTACTTCCTCGGCGTCAAATGGCAGGTCTTCCCGCCCACCGCCGGCGCCGACCCCGACTTCTTCGCGCTGCTGCTGCCGGGCATCGTGCTCGGCTCGCTCTCCCTGGCCACCGCGCTCCGGCTGACCCGTACCTCGGTGGCCGAGAACCTGCGTGCCGACTACGTGCGCACCGCGCGGTCGAAGGGCCTGCCGAATCGGCGGGTGGTGAGCGTGCACGTGTTGCGCAACTCGCTCATCCCGGTGATCACCTTCCTCGGCGTCGAGGTCGGCAACCTGATGAGCGGCGCGATCATCACCGAGGGCGTGTTCAACATCCCCGGCGTCGGCTTCAACCTCTTCCGCGGCATCCGCACCGAGGACGGCCCGCTGGTGGTGGGCATCGTCAGCGTGCTCGTCGTGGTCTACCTGGTCTCCAACCTGGTGGTCGACGTCCTGTACGCCGTTCTGGACCCGAGGATCCGCTATGAGTGATTTCGAGACGGTGGCGGCGTCGGAGAACCAGGCCGCGCGGCGCGGGCCCTCCGGAGAACCGGGCACGCCGAACCAGGTGGGCCGGCCCCGCAAGCCGCGCAGCCTGGCCGGCGACGCCTGGCGCGACCTGCGCCGCAAGCCGATCTTCTGGATCAGCCTGACCCTGGTGCTGCTGGTCACCGCGATGGCCGCCGTGCCGGGCCTGTTCACCAGCAACGACCCCGCCGACTGCGTGCTGTCCCGACAGCACGCGCCGCCCTCCGGCGGCGCCATCTTCGGGTACGACTTCCAGGGTTGCGACACGTACGCCCGGGCGGTCTACGGCGCGCGCGCGTCGCTGCTGGTCGGCGCCCTGAGCGCGCTGTTCACCGGCCTGATCGCGCTGGTCGTGGGGATGGTCGCCGGCTACTTCGGCGGCTGGGTCGACGCGGTGCTCTCCCGAGTGATCGACATCGTGCTCGGCATCCCGCTGCTGCTGGCCGCGATCGTCCTGCTCAAGCGCATCGGCAGCGACAGCGCCACGGTACGCGTCGCCGCGGTCATCTTCGTGCTGGCGGTGCTCGGCTGGACCACCGCGGCCCGGGTGGTCCGTTCCTCGGTGATCACCGCCCGGGAGCAGGACTACGTGGCCGCGGCGCGGATGCTGGGGGCCGGCAACGGACGGATCATGTGGCGGCACATCCTGCCGAACGCACTCGCCCCGGCCATCGTGGTCCTGACCATCGCGCTCGGCTCGTTCATCGCCGCCGAGGCGACGCTCTCCTTCCTCGGCATCGGGCTGCGGGAACCGACCATCTCCTGGGGCATCGAGATCAACAACGGTCGGGTGCACATGCGGGAGTCGGCGACCCCGCTGGTGGTCCCGTCGACCTTCCTGGCGCTGACCGTGCTGGCCTTCATCATGCTCGGCGACGCGATCCGCGACGCCTTCGACCCGAAGCTCCGGTGATCCCCTCATGAGTCAGCACGCCGTCCGGCCGACGCCGGCCTCGCCCACCCCGCCCGACGGGCACCTGCTGGAGGTACGCGATCTGCACGTCGAGTTCCGCACCGGCGAGGGCGTGGCCAAGGTGATCAACGGGGTCAGTTACCACCTGGATCCGGGCGAGACCCTCGCCGTGCTGGGCGAGTCCGGCTCCGGCAAGTCCGTCACCGCCCAGGCCATCATGGGCATCCTGGACACTCCGCCGGCGCACATCAGCTCGGGTGAGATCCGCTACTCCGGCCAGGACCTGCTCAGCCTGGCGGAGGAGCAGCGCCGGCAGATCCGGGGCAGGGACATCGCGATGATCTTCCAGGACGCCCTCTCCGCGTTGAACCCGGTCTTCCCGGTCGGCTGGCAGATCGGCGAGACGTTGCGCCAGCGACTCGGCATGTCCCGCGCGGACGCCCGCCGCCGCTCGGTGGAGCTGATGGACCTGGTGCAGATCCCCGGGGCGGCGAGCCGTCTCGGTGACTACCCGCACCAGTTCTCCGGCGGCATGCGGCAGCGGGTGATGATCGCGATGGCCCTGGCGATGGAGCCGAAGGTGCTGATCGCCGACGAGCCCACCACCGCCCTGGACGTCACCGTGCAGGCCCAGATCATGGATCTCCTCGCCGACCTGCGGCGGGACCTGAACATGGCGATGATCCTGATCACCCACGACCTCGGTGTGGTGGCCGACGTCGCGGACCGGATCGCGGTCATGTACGCGGGCCGGATCGTCGAGCACGCCGATGTCCGGTCGCTGTACCGGGCGCCTGCCCATCCGTACACCAAGGGGTTGCTGAACTCGATCCCGCGCCTGGACCAGCGGGGCGGGAAGCTGTCCACGATCCGCGGCCTGCCGCCCAACCTGATGCGGATCCCCAGCGGTTGCCCCTTCCACCCCCGGTGCCCGTACGTGCAGCAGGTCTGCGTGGACGTGGTGCCGCACGACCTGATCCTCGGCGACGGCCGGACCAGCGCGTGCCACTTCGCCCAGGAGGTACGTGATGACCGCGCCGGCTAGTCCCACCACCGTCCGCGGCGAGACCCTCCTCGACGTCAACCACGTGGTCAAACACTTCCCGATCACGCAGGGCGTGGTGTTCAAGAAGAAGACCGGTGCGGTCAAGGCCGTCGACGGGGTGAGCTTCCAGCTGCGCCGCGGCGAGACACTTGGCATCGTCGGTGAGTCGGGCTGCGGCAAGTCCACCCTGGCCCGACTGCTGATGCGGCTGGAGAAGCCGACCGCCGGCCGCGCCACGCTGGCCGGTCGCGACCTGTTCGCCGCCTCCGGTGGCGAGCTACGGCGGATCCGGCGCAACATGCAGATGGTCATGCAGGACCCGTACACCTCGCTGAACCCACGGATGACCGTCGGCGACATCATCGGCGAGCCGTTCGAGATCCATCCGGAGGCGTCCCCGAAGGGCAGCCGCCAGCGGCGGATCCAGGAACTGCTCGACGTCGTCGGGTTGAACCCGGAGCACATCAACCGCTATCCGCATCAGTTCTCCGGTGGCCAGCGGCAGCGCATCGGCATCGCCCGGGCCTTGGCGCTGCGCCCCGAGGTGATCGTCTGCGACGAGCCGGTCTCCGCGCTGGACGTCTCCATCCAGGCGCAGGTGATAAACCTGCTGGAGGAACTTCAGGACGAACTGGGCCTGTCCTACATCTTCATCGCCCACGACCTGTCTGTGGTGCGGCACATCTCCGACCGGATCGCGGTGATGTACCTGGGCCGGATCGTGGAGATCGGCACCGAGGACGAGATCTACGATCGCGCCACCCACCCGTACACCCAGGCGTTGCTCTCCGCGGCCCCGGTGCCGGACCCGGACGCCCGGGAACACCGCAGCATCATCCGGCTGCGCGGCGACGTCCCGAGCCCGGCGGATCCGCCGAGCGGCTGCCACTTCCGCACCCGGTGCTGGAAGGCGCAGGACATCTGCGCCACCCAGGACCCGCAGGCGGTGCTGCGCGCTGCCGACCCGCACCCCTCGGCCTGCCACTTCGCCGAACTGCGCCCGGGAGGGTGAGCGCCCAACCTCCCTCCCTAGTGGATACTGCGGCATCGAAGAACCACCCGATGACGGATGGCGATCCTCTGCTCACTCACTAGGGTCTACAGCCGTGACGCAGGTGGCGCTATGGCCGACGACGGGCCCCACGGCCGGGGCCGCCGCGACGAACAGCCGGATCACCGTCCGGTACGTGCAGGCCACCGTCGCGGTCGCCGTCCTCGGCACCGTATGGTGCGTCGCGAACTTCACGGTCGGCGCGGGCACCGAGGCGCTCGCGTACACCTTCGTTCCCGTCGGCGGGATCTTCGCCGCCGGGTCCGTCGTACACCTGCTCCGCCACGCCAGCCTCGACCCGGTCACCCGACGTTTCTGGCGTGCGCTCCTCGTCGCGGCGGCCACCATCACGATCGGGTACGGCTGGCTGGCGCTGGACATGCTGACGCACGCCGCCGAGGCCCGTACCCGAAGCATGCCGCTGCCGGCGGCGGCCTGCGTGGCGATCGGGTTCGTCGTCGCCATCTGGGCGGTGGCCCGGGTGCCGATCGCCGAGACCGGCGATGTCGAGCGGTGGCGCATCCTGCTCGACCGCGCAATCGCGTTCCTCGGCTGCGCGGCCCTGCTCTGCTACGTCGGGCTGGCCCCGATGTTCACCGCCGACGAGCCGTGGAGCCCGCAGGCGATGGCGCTGGTCGGGCTCGCCTTCCTGGTCGCGATCGGCGCCGCGACGAAGGTGTCCTTCGTCGCCGGTGGCCCGGTGGATCGCGTCGCCCTACGATTCGTCGCGGCCAGTGGCGGCGTCACCGCCGGGATAGTCGCCGTGCTCGCGGTCCGGTACGGCTACGTCGCCGGCATCCCCGTCCAGGCGATCGTGATGCCGCTGACCCCGGTGTTCTTCACGCTTGGCGTCAGGGCGCAGTGGCGGGCCGACCTCGGTGTCCGCCGGGCCCAGACCCCCAACGGCGTGCTGCTGCCGTACCTGGCGGTGGTGGCGGTCGACGTGCCGCTGCTCGCCGTCGCGTTCGGCGCCCCCCTGACCCTGCCGGTCCGGCTGGTCCTGATCGCCGCCGTGGTGGTCACCGCGCTGGTAAGCGTCCGGCAGTTCATCGCCTATCGAGAAAACGCCCGGCTGCTGCGCAACACCCGCGTCCAGGAGGAGCGCCTCCAGTACGAGGTCAGCCACGACGGCCTCACCGGGCTGGCCAACCGGGCGCTGTTCCGGGACCGGCTCGCGTCCGCGCTCACCGCCACGACGCCCGCGTCGGTGCTCCTGGTCGACCTCGACGACTTCAAGACCGTCAACGACCTGCTCGGGCACGGCGTCGGTGATCGGCTGCTCGTGTCGGTCGCCGAGCTGCTGCGTGCCGAGGTCGGTGACGACGGCCTGCCGGTACGGGTCGCCGGTGACGAGTTCGCCGTGCTGCTCACCGGCGCGGACGCCGACCCCGAGGAACTGGCCGGCCGGCTGCTGGCCGCGCTCGACCAGCCGATCAGTCAGCACCGCCTGCTGGTGCAGGCCAGCATCGGCATCGCCGACACCGCGCCCGGCGCCACCGTCGACTCGGTGCTGCGGGACGCCGACGTCGCCATGTACACGGCCAAGCAGCGTGGGAAGGCGAGCTTCGTACGGTACGTCGACGGCATGGGTGAGCCGGTACTGGCGCACATGCAGCTCGGCGGCGAGCTACGGCGGGCCCTGGACGACAACGAGCTTCGGGTCGTCTACCAGCCGATCCTGCGGCTCGACGACAACTGGTTGGTCGGGGTCGAGGCGCTGGTCCGCTGGCACCACCCGACCCGCGGGGTCGTCAGCCCGGCCGAGTTCATCCCGGCCGCCGAACGGACCGGGCTGATCGTGCCGCTGGGCCGGTTCGTGCTGCGCGAGACGTGCCGCCAGGCGGCGGCATGGTCCCGGGAGTTCGGGCCGGAGGCACTCCGGGAGGCGGGCCTGAACGTCTCCGCGCGGCAACTGCACGATCCCGACTTCGTCTCCGACGTGACCGCCGCGCTCGCCGAGAGCGGGCTGCCGTGCGAGCGACTGGTGCTGGAGGTGACCGAGTCGGCGGTGCTGCGCGGTCAGCAGGTCTCCCGAACCCTCTTCGAACTCGACCGGATGGGCATCCGCCTGTCGCTTGACGACTTCGGCACCGGCGAGTCGTCGCTGAGCCTGCTGCGCGCCTTTCCCGCCGCGATCGTGAAGCTCGACAAGTCCTTCGTCGACGGTATCGAGATCGACGACGGCCAGGCAGCGGCAGCCGACGCCCGGCGGGCGGTGGCCCGCGCGGTGATCCAGCTCGCCCACGCGCTCGGCCTGGAGACCGTTGCCGAGGGCGTCGAGAGCGCCGAACAGGTCGCTGTCCTCCGCGCCCTCGGCTACACCCGTGGTCAGGGCTTCCACCTGGCCCGACCGATGACCGCCGACGGCATCGCCGGCCTACTCGCCCGGCAGCAGACCGTGACAGCCGTCCGACGGCCGACCTGATCCGGTCCAGATCTTGGAAAGTTTCCGTTCGGCGCTAACGGAAACTTTCCAAGATCTCGCATTCGCATCCCGTGGATCGGGGCGTCCGTTGGGAGCGGTGTTGCGCCGGGCACGGACGCGACGCGGGCCGCGTTCGCCGTACCCGCGATGCGCGCCTAGTGGAAGAAGTGGCGGGTGCCGGTGAGGTACATGGTGACGTCGGCCCGCTTGCAGGCGTCGATCACCTCTTCGTCGCGGATGGAGCCGCCGGGCTGGACGATCGCCCGGATGCCCGCGTCGATGAGGATCTGCGGGCCGTCGGCGAACGGGAAGAACGCGTCCGAGGCGGCCACCGCACCGCGCGCCCGGTCGGCGCCGGCCCGGCTGACCGCGAGACGGGCCGAGTCGACCCGGTTGACCTGTCCCATCCCGACGCCCACCGTGGCGCAGTCCTGGGCCAGCAGGATCGCGTTGCTCTTCACTGCGCGTACCGCCCGCCAGGCGAAGGCCAGGTCGGCCAGGGTCGCCTCGTCGGCCGGCTCGCCGGTGGCCAGCCGCCAGCTGGCCGGGTCGTCGCCCTCGGCGTCGACTGCGTCCCGCAGCTGCACCAGCACGCCGCCGCTGACCTGCCGCCACTCGGTCGGACGCGGCTGGAAGGCGGGCGCGCGCAGCAGCCGGATGTTCTTCTTGGCCTGGAGCGTCTCCACCGCACCGGGTTCGTAGTCGGGTGCCACCACGACCTCGGTGAAGATCTCGGCGATCTGCCCGGCAAGCTCGACCGAGACCGGCCGGTTGACGGCGATGACCCCACCGAAGGCGGAGACCGGGTCACAGGCGTGCGCCTTGCGGTGCGCCTCCGCCACGTCAGTGCCGACCGCGATGCCGCACGGGTTGGCGTGCTTGATGATGGCCACCGCGGGCTGGTCGGCGAAGTCGTTCGCGGCCCGCCAGGCGGCATCCGCGTCGACGTAGTTGTTGTAGGACATCTCCTTGCCGTGCAACTGCTCGGCCTGAGCCAGCCCCACCGGGCCGGCCGGGTCGGCATAGAGCGCGGCGGTCTGGTGCGGGTTCTCGCCGTAGCGCAGCACCGACTGCCGGCGCAGCGCCAGACCGGCGAACTCCGGCATGCCCTCGGCCGCCGGGGCGACCGAGGTGGCGAACCACTCGGCGACCGCCACGTCGTACTCGGCGATGTCGGCGAAGGCGCGGGCGGCCAGCGCCCGACGCTGCGCCAGGGTGAAGCCACCACCGTCGAGTGCGGCCAGCAGCATCGGGTACGCACCCGGGTCGGTGACCACGGCCACGCAGGCGTGGTTCTTGGCGGCCGCCCGCACCATCGCCGGGCCGCCGATGTCGATCTGCTCGACGCACTCGTCCGGACCGGCCCCGGAGGCGACGGTGTCCTGGAACGGGTACAGGTTGGACACCAGCAGGTCGATCCCGGCGATGCCGTGTTCGTCGAGCTGGGCGGTGTGCGCGTCCTTGCGCAGGTCGGCGAGGAGCCCACCGTGGATGGCCGGATGCAGGGTCTTGACCCGCCCGTCGAGGATCTCCGGGAAGCCGGTCACCTGCTCCACCGGCGTCACCGGCACCCCCGCCGCGGCGATCGTCGACGCGGTGCTGCCGGTGGAAACGATCTCCACACCGGCGGTGTGCAGTGCCTGGGCCAGGCCGGCCAGGCCGGTCTTGTCGTAGACGCTGACAAGTGCTCGCCGGATGGGGCGACGCCCGTCCTGGATGGGGTTCACGCCGACCATGACCTTTCTTCCAGTGATCGTCCAACCTTCACGGACCAGCCGGCCCACCTGCTCGACGAGCTGGCTCCGCTCCGCTTCCTTGATGCGCTCGGTGAGCGTGTCGACGTCGTCGTCGTCGCGTACCGGCACCGCCACCTGCGCGACGATCGGGCCGGTGTCCATCCCGGCGTCGACAAAGAAGAGGGTCGCCCCGGTCACCTTGACTCCGTAGGCGAGGGCGTCACGCGGACCGTGGATGCCGGGAAACGCCGGCAACAGGGTGTTGTGCGTGTTCAGGTAGCGGTCGCCGAAAGCGCCGAGGAAGCGGGGACCGACCAGCTTCAGGAACCCGGCCGAGATGACCAGGTCGGGTCGGTGCTCGGCGACCCGCGCGGTGAGCGCGACGTCCCACTGCTCGCGGTCCGGATGGTCCTTGACCCGCTCCACGAAGGTGGGCACCCCCGCGGCGACGGCCCGGTCCAGGCCCGCGATGCCGTCGCGGTCCGCACCGACCGCGACCACCTGTGCCCCGTACGCCGGGTCGGCGGTCGCGTCCAGCAGAGCCTGAAGGTTGCTTCCGGAGCCGGAGACAAGAACGACGATACGGGCGGACTGGGTCACCGGCACACCCTATCCGGCCGCCGACCGGTGCCCATCCGCTGGGCAGCGCGGCGCGCGTGACCACCGAACTGGCCGGAAGCGGGTACGCTGCCGGTCGCTTGGGACCGGCGCATGTCCGGTCCCACACCCGTCAGCGAAACAACCGTGAGGAGCACGTCGTCATGCAGCCCGAGTACCAGTCACAGCCACCGCAGTCGGTCGACAACAACATGACAATGTCGATCGTCGCGATCTTCCTCTTCTGGCCGCTGGCCATCCCGGCGATCATCAACGCCTCGAAGGTCAACCCGCTGCTCCAGCAGGGTGACTACGCCGGTGCCCAGGCTGCGGCGGCCGAGTCGAAGAAGTGGTCCAAGTGGGCCCTGATCGTCGGTATCGCCTGGCTCGCGATCGTCCTGGTGTGCTGCCTCGGCGGCGGCCTGCTGGGCTCGATGAGCGACAGCAACGCCAGCGGTTACTGAGCACCGGATGCAGCCCGGTCACCCCGGTCAGGACCCGTACGGCCAGCAGCCGCCGTACGGGGACCCGACCACACCCCAGCCGGCCAACCCGTACGCGCCGCCCCCGGCCAACCCGTACGCGCCACCGCCGGCCAACCCGTACGCCCAGCCGACCGATCCGTACGGTCAGCAGCCACCGGCCGATCCGTACGGTCAGCAGCCACCGGTCCCGGGTCAGCCGGAGGCCCCGCCGCCGGCCTCGCCCGCGCCCTACGACCCGTACGCTCCGCCGGCCGGTCCTCCACCGGCGGCCGGGCAACCCCCGGCGTACGGCCAGCCGGCGTACGGTCAACCGGGCTACGGGCAGCCGGCGTACGGGCAGCCGGGCTACGGGCAGCCCTACGCCGACCCGTACGCTGCGCAGCCCTACGGCGGCACGCCGATGTACCCGCACGCTGGCTTCGCCGGCGCGCAGGGGCAGCAGAACACCCTCGGCCTGATCGCGATGATCCTCGGTATCGCGTCGATTCCGCTGAGCTGCTGCTACCTCGGTATCCCGCTGGGACTGGCAGCACTCGTCACCGGCTGGCTGGGCAAGCAGAAGGCCGACCAGGGGCTGGCCGGCAACTCCGGCCAGGCACTCGCCGGCCTGATCTGCGGCGCGGTGGGGCTGTTGCTGGGTCTGCTACAGATCGTCGTGGTGGCACTGAACGTCGGCGGATCGATGTATCCCTGACAAGTAGCTGCCCACCGCCAGGGGCGTCCCGAAACATCCGGGACGCCCCTGCCTCGTCAGAGCCGCCCCACCCCCATCGCAGCCCTACCGCCTCCGGCGCGGGATGCACGGACAACATCGGGGATGTTGCCGCCTTGCGCACCCAGGCAGGCCACAACATCGGGGATTCCGCAGTCTCCCGGCGTGGGATGCACCCACCGGCTCGGGAAGGTGCGGTCTTCGAGTCAGCAGGTGGCGGCGGCGCGCCGGTACCGGAAGCTCAGGTGGCGAGTCGGGCGAGCCAGCGGATGGCGGCGGCACCGAGCAGCGCGCCGGCACCGGTGACCAACAGCGCCGCGAGCGCCACCTGCCAACCGACCGGCCCGACCTCCGCCAGCCGGCCGCCGCCCAGCGGCCCGCCGGACGCCTTGGCCGCCGCGCCGAGCAGCAGGCCGGCCACCGGTCCGGCGAGCGCCGCCGGTACGAGCAGCCGCCGCCACGACAGGGGTGCGCGTTCGGCGATGGCCAGGCGCAGCAGACGGCGCGCGAGCAGCCCGCCGGTGGCCATTCCAACGAGGACGGGCAGGGCGAGTACGGTGACCGCGCCGAGCCCGTCGACCGGCCCGCTGGGCAGACCGGCGAACAACGGCAGAGCCGGTAGCGCGCCGACCGACACCTCGCTGGTGCGTACCGCCGTGTCCGTGCCGACCGCGAAGCCGGGGCCGAGCAGGTAGCTGGCCGACCACACGCTGACGTTTGGCGCGTACGCGAGGCTGACCAGCGTGATGCCGGCCTGACCGGCGACACCGGTCTGATAGGCGCCGATCAGGTCGGCCGCGTCACCACCGCCGGTCGCCACCGCCAGCCCCGCCACGGCGGCTCCCGCGCCGAGCAGCACAAGCGCGGCGACCAGACCGGCACGCACGCCCTCGCGCAACGGCATCGGTGCCTGCGCGGCGAAGACCTCCACCACCCCGGTCGTGCGAGCGGCACCGACACCGGCGGCGAGGGTGCCGACGGTCACCAGCGTCAGCCCGGCGCGTACCGGCGACACACCGGGACCACCCGCACCGACCACGACGGCGGCAAGCGTTCCCAACAGCCCGTACGCGACACCTACCGCTGTCGCGGCGGCGAGCGTACGGCTCGGCGAACGGCCGCCGCGGGCACCGATCGCGCGACTGGCGTGCACCCCGGCCCGGGTGAGCCGCCACACCGCCAGCGCGGTCACCGCGAGCGGCGCCAGGCCCAGCGGGCCGGTGGCCGTGGTCAGGGGAACTCCGTGACCGAGGAGCCAGCCCGCCGCCCCGGCACGGGCGGCGTCGAGCAGACTGCCGGCCCCCTCGCTGAGCTGGAACAGCCAGAGCGCCAGCGCCACGGGAAGCCAGGTGGTGACGGCCGCTCCGCTGGCGGCGACCAGTGCGGCGACCGCGAGCGGCGCGTGGCTGCGCCCCGGGGGTGCCGCCCGCGCAGCGGGCACCCGGCGCGGAGGGCCGGCCCGGCCGGGTGGCCGGGCGCCGACGCCGCGGGCGTCCGTGGCCCGGCGAGGCTGGTCAGGGGTGACGAAGGACATCGGCTCTACTCTGGCATGCCGTGCCGGCCCTGGCTGCCCGACACCCGCTCGGTGCGTCCGACGCCAGGTCGCCGGACGCACCAGTTCGCCTGATCCGGCGTGGGCGGGCACCGGCTCCTCTAGCCTCGGCACAGGGGCCGTGACCGACGTCGCGGCAGCATGTGACCGGAAGGGGAGTCGTGAACGCTCCGTATCCACCGCCCCCGCCACCACCGGCCGGCCGGGACCGCACGACTCTCTGGGGCGTGCTCGGCATCGTGACCGGGGTGCTCTGCTGCGGCATCCTCGGCATCGTCTTCGGCTGGTTGTCGATCCGCGACGCGCGCCGGTACCGCCAGTCGCCGGTGCTGGGTTACGTGGCCATCGCGCTGGGCGTGCTGAACATCGTCGTCAGCCTGATCCTGCAGGCGACCGGCAACTACCCGTACTGGAACCGCTGAGGGGCCGACCTTCCGGTCGGCCCCTCGATGCGTGTTCCGCTCAGCCCGCGGACATGATCTCGCGCATCAGCTTGGCCGTCTCGGTCGGCGTCTTGCCGACCTTCACGCCGACCGCCTCCAGCGCTTCCTTCTTGGCGTCGGCGGTGCCCGCCGAGCCGGAGATGATCGCACCGGCGTGCCCCATGGTCTTGCCGGGCGGGGCGGTGAAACCGGCGATGTAGCCGACCACCGGCTTGCTGACGTTGGCCTTGATGAACTCGGCCGCCCGCTCCTCGGCGTCCCCGCCGATCTCACCGATCATGACGATGGCGTCGGTGTCCGGGTCGGCCTCGAAGGCGGCCAACGCGTCGATGTGCGTCGTCCCGATGATCGGGTCGCCGCCGATGCCGACGCAGGTGGAGAAGCCGATGTCCCGCAGCTCGTACATCATCTGGTAGGTCAGGGTGCCGCTCTTGCTGACCAGACCGATCCGACCGGAGCCGGTGATGTCGGCCGGGATGATGCCGGCGTTCGAGGCGCCCGGCGAGGCGATGCCGGGGCAGTTCGGGCCGATGATCCGGGTCCGCTCGCCCTTGGCCACGTTGTACGCCCAGAAGGCGGCGGTGTCGTGCACCGGCACCCCCTCGGTGATCACCACGGCCAGCGGGATCTCGGCGTCGATCGCCTCGATGACCGCCGCCTTGGTGAACTGCGGCGGTACGAAGATGACTGTGACATCGGCGCCGGTGTCCTTCATCGCGTCGGCGACGCTGGCGAAGACCGGCAGTTCGGTGCCGTCGAAGTCGACGGTGGTGCCCGCCTTGCGCGGGTTGACGCCGCCCACCACGTTCGTACCGGCGGCGAGCATCCGGCGGGTGTGCTTGGAACCCTCGGAACCGGTCATCCCCTGGACGATGACCTTCGAGTCCTTGGTCAGCCAGATAGCCATGTGTCAGACCCCCGCAGCCGCCAGCTCGGCGGCCCGCTCGGCCGCGCCGTCCATGGTGTCGACCCGCTCGATCAGCGGGTTGTTCGCGCCGTCGAGGATCGCTCGACCGGCCTCGGCGTTGTTGCCGTCGAGGCGGACGACGAGCGGCTTGGTGACCTGCTCGCCCCGCTGCTCCAGCAGGCCCAACGCCTGCACGATGCCGTTGGCGACCGCGTCGCAGGCGGTGATGCCGCCGAAGACGTTGACGAAGACGCTCTTGACCGACGGGTCGGAGAGGACGATCTCCAGACCGTTGGCCATGACCGCGGCGCTCGCGCCGCCGCCGATGTCGAGGAAGTTGGCCGGCTTGACGTTGCCGTGCCGCTCCCCGGCGTAGGCGACCACGTCGAGGGTCGACATGACCAGGCCCGCGCCGTTGCCGATGATGCCGACCTCGCCGTCGAGCTTGACGTAGTTGAGGTCCTTCTCCTTGGCCGCCTGCTCCAGCGGGTCCACCGCTGCCTGGTCGACAAGCGCCTCATGGTCCGGGTGCCGGAAGCCGGCGTTCTCGTCAAGCGTCACCTTGGCGTCCAGCAGCAGCAGCTTGCCCTCGGCGGTCTTGGCCAGCGGGTTCACCTCGACCAGGGTGGCGTCCTCGGCGACGAACGCCCGCCACAGGCCGACCGCGACGTCGACGACCTGGTCGGCGACCTCGGCCGGGAAGCCGGCCGCCTCGACGATCTCCCGCGCCTTCGCCTCGTCCACGCCCTTGACGGCGTCGATCGGCGCCTTGACGACCTTTTCGGGGGTCTCGGCGGCGACCTGCTCGATGTCCATGCCGCCGGCGACGCTGGCGATGCAGAGGAACGTGCGGTTCGCCCGATCGAGCAGGTACGAGAAGTAGTACTCCTCGGCCACGTCCGCGGTCACGGTGATCATGACCTTGTGGACGGTGTGGCCCTTGATGTCCATGCCGAGGATGTCGGTGGCACGGGCCACCGTCTCCTCCGCGCCCTCGGCCAGCTTGACGCCGCCCGCCTTGCCTCGGCCGCCGACCTTCACCTGTGCCTTGACGACCACCCGGCCGCCGAGGCGTTCGGCGATCGCGCGGGCCTCCTCCGGGGTCGTGGCGACGCCGCCGGCGAGCACGGGAAGCCCGTGCCGCTCGAACAGGTCCCGCCCCTGGTACTCGTACAGGTCCACGATTGCGCGTCCCGTCCCGTCTCTGCGGCGCACCGTCGCGCCGCCACCAGCGTATGGAAAGAAAACAGTGTGATGCCCGACATCAGTTGAAGTTGACGTGGGCCGTCGAACCCTCGCCACCGCGACCACGCGCCGCAGCCGACCTGACGGTCCGGCTCGCAGAGGGAGGTGGGAAAGGTTTCATTGGGCGCAGCCTAGCGATGCCGGCACCTCCGGCAACCGAGCGGGTGCGCGGTGTGCGGTAATGCACAGCCCGGGCCGCCGCGCGGTCCACCGCAGGGCCCGCGTCACCCGTTCGAGCGATCTTGTCAGGGCAGCGACAGTTCTCGGCGGTCCTGCGTAACCCCGCAGGAAGGGCGTCGTTGAGTCAGGTGTCGGAGCGCTGGAAAGCGCGAAGACGGAAACGGCCGATGCCCTGTCGGTCGAGGGGTGGCGGCGGGGCATCGTGCATAGAGGGGCCGGACGTGTGAGGGGTGCGTCCGGCCCCTCCCCTGTGCTCAGGCCACCGGCTGGGCGACGTTGTCCCGGACCCATTCCACGATGGATGCGGTGGTGGCGCCCGGGGTGAAGATCTTGGCCACGCCGAGCCGCTCCAACTCCGGAAGGTCGGCCTCCGGGATGATGCCTCCGCCGAAGACGACGATGTCTCGTGCCTCCCGCTCGTCGAGCAGCTCAAGGACCCTGCGGAACAGCGTCATGTGCGCCCCGGAGAGCACCGAGAGACCGACCGCGTCGGCGTCCTCCTGGATCGCGGTCTCCACGATCTGCTCCGGGGTCTGGTGCAGGCCGGTGTAGATGACCTCCATGCCGGCGTCACGGAGAGCGCGCGCCACCACCTTGGCGCCACGGTCGTGGCCGTCCAGGCCCGGCTTGGCGACGACGACCCGAACACGAGAGCTCATCTGGGCATCCCTTTCACCGGCTCCGCGGCTTTCACCTGAACGAACGGTAACCCGCCCGGCCGGGGCCGGGGAACCGGGGCCGGCAGGGCGAGCGGTAAACGGCGTTCGGCATTCGGACTCGCCGCAGCCTCCGGCCACCTCACGCAGGCATCATCGACACCTCACGCACAGGCACGACCAATACGGGACGCGTCAAGCGGGACGACTCCGCCGATCGGTCACGGTGTGCGACGAACGGAGGATAACGAGGACACCCCACTACATCCCCGAGCCATGACAATCCAGTACGGAAGCGGACAGAACGTTGCAACCAATTCGGCGCTCCGGCTTGTGACAGGACTGACGGTTGGCTACCGTGTCCACGGTTGTCATCAGGTCTACGGACGGGTGACGACGCGACCAGCCGACGCACGGTCACCAGATTCGGACGACGGCTGATCCGCATCGGAACCCCGACAACGGAGGGTATGCGTGCGCCAGCGCCTGTCGTCTGAGCCCGATCGATATCGCGGCCGCCGCCGCGTACCCACCCCCCCGCGCAGCCGCTACGCCGCGGTCGTCACCACCGCCTTCGTCGGTGCCGGTGTGGTGGCGCTGGGTGCCAACGCAATGCCGGACGCCAAGAGCGTCAGCCCTTCGGTGCTCGACGAGCTGAAGCAGGCGTCGATCAGCAACCAGGGCGCCGCCGAGCGGGCCGACGCCGCCGAGCGAGCCTCCCGGGACAGTCGCACCGGCCCGGAGAGCGCCGAGGACACCGGCGTATGGCTGCTCCCCCTCCAGGGCTACGACTTCAACTCTCCCTACGGCATGCGCTGGGGCAAGCTGCACACCGGCGTCGACCTCGTCGCGCCGGAGGGCACCCCGTACGTCGCCATCCACGAGGGCACCGTCACCAAGGCCGGCTGGTTCGGCGGCTACGGAAACGCGGTGATCGTCCAGCACGCCGACGGCAGCGAGGCCATCTACGGCCACTCCTCCGCGCTCAGCGTGCGCGAGGGGCAGCAGGTCAAGGCGGGTGACCAGCTCGGCCTGGTCGGCAACACGGGCCACTCCTACGGCTCCCACCTGCACCTGGAGATCCATGTCAAGGGCGAGCCGCTCGACCCGGTGCCGTGGCTTCAGGAGCGCGGAGTGGACATCAAGCTACAAGTCGAGGCAATCTACAGCGAGGTAGCCGCGTCCTGACCGGCCGTAACGCCTGTTGACCGCCCGGATCTGTCGATCCGGGCGGTTTCGCTTGGTACCTCGCGCCCGCAAGTGCCCCAGCTCACTCGAACAATTGTGACTGACGGCACAAAGGCCGGGCGGATCAACATCGGGCAGTCGAGAACAGCCCGGCACGAAGGCGGACAGCGGCACCGACCACCGCCCGCGCCGCCCACACCCCCGGTACCCGGCACCGCCCGGACCGACACCAGGATTTCGAGGTCACGTACCACTCGAAACCAATGAGGTCCGTACCCGTGCAGGACGACAGCCCCACCCCGACCCGCGAGATCCCCCACGCCCCGGCCCGCCATCGGCGACGCCTGAGCCGGCGCTCCCGGCTGCTGGCTGTCGGTGCGGTCGCCCTGGCGGCGGTGGGCGTCGGCGGTGTCGTCATGACCGACCGCGAGAAGCGGCCGACCACCAGCCCGGTCGCCCTGGACGCCCAGACCCGGGCCGAGGCCGCCGAGCGAGCCGACCGGTCGGCTCGCGAACCCGCCGCCTCGGGCAGCCCGTCACCGAGCCAGTCGCCGAGCGCCAGCCCCACCGCGAAGCCCAGCCCGAAGCCGAAGCCGAAAGCCAGCCGAACGGCCACCGCCAAGGCGAAGCCGAAGAAGAGTACGAAGCCGAAGTCGTCCTGGGTCCTGCCGATGGCCGGAAGTGCCATCACCTCCTGCTACGGGCCTCGGTGGGGCACCCTGCACGCCGGCATCGACTTCGCCATGCCCGCCGGCACCCCCGTCCGGGCCGCCTTCGCTGGCACCGTGACGAAGGCCGGCGACGTCGGCGACGGGTACGGCATCTCGGTGGTCATCGACCACGGCAACGGCTACCTCACCCACTACGCCCACCTGAGCACGGCCAGGGTGAGCGTGGGTGCGAAGGTCAGCACCGGGCAGACGATCGGTCTGGAGGGCTCCACGGGCGATTCCACCGGCCCGCATCTGCATTTCGAGGTGCACCAGGGCCAGATGTGGAACCAGATCGACCCGGCGCCGTTCCTGCGCGCCCGCGGCCTCGACGTGGCCTGCTGACCCGCCGGGTGACGCGGCTCGGGCGTCGCGCAGACGAGTTCAGCTCAGCTGCGCGACGATCGCACGGGCACAGTCCAGCGATTCGGTGCGGCTGGTGTCCACCTCGACGTCGTACGCGACACCCTGGTGCACGACCGCGGCCTGCGACGCGGCCATGCCGGTCACCCGGTCGCCTCTGGCGATCTCCCGGGCGGTCGCGATGTCGGGGTCGCAGCGCACTCCGACCCAGAGCACCCGGAGGCCCTCCAGGTACCGGCGAACGCGCTCCTGCGACGCACCCCCGCCGAGAAACACGTCGTCGACGATGACTGGGGCACCGGCCCTAGCCATCGCGGCAACGCCGACCCACCAGGCGTGCTGCATGCCGTCGAAGCCCTCCCCCAGGATGACCTCGCCCTGCGACCCGAAGGTGACCATGGACGGTGGCAGCCGCTCGATCAGGTCGTCGATCCCGAGGTTGATCCAGGGTCCTGGTAGCAGGTGTCTGAGGCAGCGGACAATTCCCGACTTGCCTGAGCTGGATCCGCCATTGAGCACGATGACCTGAACCGTCATCCGCTGGGTCGTCCTTCCGGGTCAGATCTTCTCGATCGGGGCGTGGCGCAGCACCAGCCACAACGTCTGGTCACCGAAGTCGATCTGCGCCCGGGCACCCGGGCCGTGCCCCTCCACCGCCACCACCCGGCCGAGACCGTACCGCTGGTGGTTCACCCGGTCCCCGGCGGTGACCTTCGGCCCCTGTGGCAGCTCGCTCGCGGTGGCCAGCCGGCTGCCGTCCACCCCGAGCTTGCGGGCCAGTTGTACCGCCCGGGGCGTGCCGCCGGCAAACCCACCGCGACCGCCGGGGGTCCGCTCCGCGCGACCGCCCACGCCGCCGCCACCGCCGCCCCACGAGGTGTACGAGCCCTCGGTCCGCTCCCAGCGGACCAGCTCTGGCGGCAGTTCCTCGACGAACCGGGACGGCGGGTTGTAGGACGGCTGGCCCCACGCCGAGCGGGTCACCGCCCGGGAGAGGTAGAGCCGCTGCCGAGCGCGGGTGATGCCGACGTAAGCCAGCCGACGCTCCTCCTCCAACTCCCGGGTGTCGCCCAGCGAGCGCAGGTGCGGGAAGACGCCGTCCTCCAGGCCGGTCAGGAACACCACGGGGAACTCCAGGCCCTTGGCGGTGTGCAGGGTCATCAGGGTGACCACACCCTGATGCTCGGGGTCGTCGGTGGGCACCTGGTCGGCGTCGGCGACCAGCGCGACCTGCTCCAGGAAACCGGCAAGGGTGGCCCGCTCCCCCTCCGCGCCGGTCGCCTCGATCCGTTCGGTGTACTCGCGCGCGACGCTGACCAGTTCCTGGAGGTTGTCGACCCGGCCCGCGTCCTGCGGGTCGAGGCTCTCCTCCAGCTCGGTCAGGTAACCCGAGCGGGTCAGCACCGCCTCCAGCACCTCCTCCGGGGTGCCGTCGACGGCCAGCTCACGGGCGGAGTCGAGCAGCGCCACGAAGTCGGCGATGCCGTTGGCCGCCCGGGTCGAGATGCCGGGCGCGTCGCCGGCGCGCCGCAACGCGGCACCGAAGGAGATCCGGTCCCGGCTGGCCAGCGCCTCCACACAGGCCTCGGCGCGATCGCCGATGCCCCGGCGCGGGGTGTTCAGGATCCGCCGCAGGCTGACCGTGTCGTCATCGTTGACCACCGAGCGCAGGTAGGCCAGGGCGTCCCGGACCTCCTTGCGCTCGTAGAAGCGCACCCCGCCGACAACCTTGTACGGCAGACCGAGACGGATGAACACCTCCTCGAAGACCCGGGACTGGGCGTTGGTGCGGTAGAAGACCGCCACGTCGCCCGGACGCGTCTCCCCGTCGTCGACCAACCTGTCGATCTCCCGGGCCACCCAGTCCGCCTCGGCGTGCTCGGTGTCGGCGACGTACGCGACGATCGGTTCACCCTGGCCGGCGTCGCTCCACAATCGCTTCGGCTTGCGAGACGTGTTGCGGTCGATCACCGCGTTCGCGGCGTTCAGGATGGTCTGCGTGGAGCGGTAGTTCTGCTCCAGCAGGATGGTGCGGGCGTTTGTGAAGTCGCGCTCGAACTCCAGGATGTTGCGGATCGTCGCGCCCCGGAAGGCGTAGATGGACTGGTCCGCGTCGCCGACCACGCACAGCTCCGCCGGGTCGAGGCCCTCGGTGCCGGAGACCAACTCCTTGATCAGGACGTACTGCGCGTGGTTGGTGTCCTGGTACTCGTCGACCAGCACATGCCGGAAACGACGGCGGTAGCTCTCCGCGACGTGCGGATGCGACTGGAGCAGATGCACCGTCGTCATGATCAGGTCATCGAAGTCCAACGCGTGGGCCTCGCGGAGCCGCCGCTGATAGAGAGCGTACGCCTCGGCCAGGGCGCGTTCGTTGGGGCCGCTGGCCCGCGCGGCGAACGTCTCCGGGTCGACAAGCTCGTTCTTGAGGTTCGAGACCTGGGCGGCCAGGCCCCGCGCCGGATACCGCTTCGGGTCCAGGTCGAGCTCCCGGGCGACGAGCTGCATCAGCCGGCGGGAGTCGTCCGCGTCGTAGATCGAGAACGTGGACTTCAGGCCGGCCTGCTCGTGCTCGGCACGCAGGATCCGTACGCAGGCGGAGTGGAACGTGGAGACCCACATCAGCCGGGCCCGTGGGCCGACCAGGGCGGTGACCCGGTCCTTCATCTCGCCGGCGGCCTTGTTGGTGAAGGTGATCGCGATGATCTCGCCGGGATGCACGTCCCGCGCCGCGAGCAGGTACGCGATCCGGTGGGTCAGCACGCGGGTCTTGCCGGACCCGGCGCCGGCCACGATCAGCAGCGGCGAGCCCGCATGGGTGACCGCGTCCCGCTGCGGGCCGTTGAGTCCCTCCACCAGCTGCGTCGGGTCGAGGCGGCCGGGCGCGGGCCGATGGGGCGGCAGCGCCCGGGCAGGCTCGGGCTCGGGCGGGGACGCGGGGATGTCGAAGAGAGGATGCATCGCACGGCGAGTCTATGCCGCCGGCCGGACATCACCCGCCGACGGCACCACCGCCCAGATGCAGGGAAGGCGGCCGGTTGACGCCCGCGGTAGTGGCAGTCCCCCTTGTTGACGGCTTTCCTTGCGCGCCAACCCACGGGGCGGCATACTCGACAGCGTGTTCGACAAGCGCTTCTACTTTTACTACGGCTCCGGGAGTCCGGCAGCCGTAGGTCGCGCCTGATCGATCAGACCTACGAAAAGCCCCGGGCTCTCGGAGCCCGGGGCTTTTCGCGTCCCGGAATCCGGGCAACGGGCACCACACCGCGAGGGGTACCTGAAGATGACAGACGTGATGGAGCAGAACGGCGGCGCGACCGGGTCCGGCACGATCTCGAACGGCGCCGGTGCCACCGGGCCCAAGGGGGGCACCCCCGCCACGGGGACCGCCGAGCCGGACGCCGCGAGCCGGATCGCCGAGATCCGGGTGCGGATAGACGAGATCGACCGAGCGCTGATCGAGTTGTGGCAGGAGCGGGCCGCGCTCTCCCGGGAGGTCGGCGCGACCCGGATGGCCTCGGGCGGTACCCGGCTCGTCCTCTCCCGCGAGCAGGAGATCCTGGAGCGGTTCCGGTCGGCCCTGGGCGCAGACGGCACCCAACTCGCCCTACTCCTGCTCCGCGCCGGCCGCGGCCCCCTCTAA
>NZ_BOPD01000054.1:0-25187 GCF_016863575.1 Micromonospora sediminimaris | reverse complement strand
AGGCCCTGTGTCGAAGTCCCGCCGGCCCGGTGACCGCCGGCCCGGCGGGGCTCAGTCGACGCGGAGGCGGTAGCCCCGTTTGACCACCGTCTGCACGACGCGTGGCGCCTTCAGGCCGGCCCGCAGCCGGGCCACCGCCATCTCCACCGCGTGCTCGTCGGCACCCCGCGGCAGCGTCCGCAACAGGGCGGTACGCGACAGCACCCGGCCCGGCGTCTGCGCCAACGCCCGCAGCACCGCCATCGGTGCCGGGGCCAGCGGACGCAACTCGCCGTCGACCACTGCGGCGTGGCCGCGCAGGGTGAGCAGGTGGCCGGCGACCTTGATGGTCACCGTGCGGCGGGGCAACTCGTCGACGATGGTGCGGACCAGCGCGCCGAGCCGGGCCCGGGCCGGCGCGCTCACCGGCACCCCGCGCCGGAGCAGCGGCTCGGCGGTCACCTGCCCGACGCAGCTGGCCAGCACGTCGCTGCGCAGCGCGTCCAGCACCGCGTCCGTGCGATCGCCGGAGGCCCGCAGCAGCGCCTCCACCGCCGGCGCCGAGGTGAAGGTGACCGCGTCGACCAGCCGCCCCGCCACCAGGTCGACCAGCCGGTGCAGCGGCGCGGGGTCGGTCGGTGGGGCCCAGCGGTAGACCGGGATCTCGATGACCGTGGCGCCGGCCTCCTCCAGCGCGCGGGTGCACTCGGGTTGCCGCTCGCCGTGCAGCTGCATGGCGATCACCTGACCCGACACGCCTCGCCGGCGCAGGTGATCGACCACCTCGTCGCAACTCTCCGAGGCGGGCGACCACTGGTCGAACAGGCCGGCAGCGCGGATCGCCCCACGGGCCTTGGGGCCCCGGGCCACCACGTACGCGTCGCCGAGGACCCCGCGCAGCGGCTCGGCGAGCCCCCAGCCCTCGGCTGCCTCCAGCCAACCGCGCATCCCGATGCCGGTGTTGGCCATCAGGATGTCGGGCGGCCGTTCCAGGCAGGCACGAGTGGCCTCGCGCAGCTCGGTGTCGTCTGCGAGCGGCACGATCCGCAGAGCGGGAGCGAGCACCACCCGCGCACCCCGCCGTTGGAGCAGCGCGGCGAGCTCGTCCCGCCGCCGGTCGGCGGTCACCCCGATGGTGAAGCCGGCCAGTTCCTCGCGCATCAGCCCTCCTGTCGCAGCCGCACCTCGACCATGCCGTTGTGGCAACGGATCTGGTGCCGAGCGACCGAAACGCCCGGCAGGTCGAGACAGTCCCCCGTGCGCAGGTCGTACACCTGCTTGTGCAGCGGCGACGCGACCGTCGGCACCTCGCCCCGGCTGCCCACGATGCCGCGGGAGAGGACGTACGCCCCGGAGACCGGGTCGAGGTTGTCGATCGCGTACAGCCCGTCCGCGGTCCGGAAGATCGCCACCTGCACCCCGGCGACCAGGGCGGCGACGCCCCGGTCCCGGTCCAGGCGATCCAACGGGCAGACGGTGACCCAGCTCAGTGTCGTCGCGGCGGTCATCGACGCACCTCCGGCAGGCCGAGCGCGACCGGTTGGCGGCCCTGCGCGCCGGACGGATGACCGCCGACGGGTATCGGCTGTCCGCGTTCGGTGACGAAGGTGATCGACGGGTCGGGGACCTCCGGCGCGTTGACGAACGAGGTGAACCGGCGTAGCCGGTCCGCGTCGGACAGGACGTCGCGCCACTCGTCCGAGTACGACACCACGTGCCGGGCCATCGCGGCGTCGAGTTCTTCGCAGAGGCCGAGCGAATCGTCCACGATCACCGCCCGGAGGTGGTCCAGGCCCCCGTCCATCGCCTCGATCCAGGCGGCGGTGCGTTGCAGCCGGTCGGCGGTACGGATGTAGTACATCAGGAACCTGTCGATCAGCGTGACCAGCGCCTCGGTGGACAGGTCGGTGGCGAACAGATCGGCGTGCCGGGGCCGGAAGCCGCCGTTGCCGCCGACGTAGAGGTTCCAGCCGGTCTCCGTGGCGATCACACCGAAGTCCTTGCTGCGGGCCTCGGCACATTCCCGGGCGCAGCCGGAGACCGCCGATTTGATCTTGTGTGGGGCGCGGAGTCCCCGGTAACGCAGCTCCAGGGCGACGGCCAGGCCGACCGAGTCCTGCACGCCGTAGCGGCACCAGGTTGAGCCGACGCAGGACTTCACCGTGCGCAGCGCCTTGCCGTACGCGTGCCCGGACTCGAACCCGGCGTCCACCAGCCGACGCCAGATCTGCGGTAGCTGGTCGACCCGGGCGCCGAACAGGTCGATCCGCTGCCCACCGGTGATCTTCGTGTAGAGGTTGAAGTCGCGAGCCACCTCGCCGATGACGATCAGCTTCTCCGGGGTGATCTCCCCGCCCGGGATTCTGGGCACCACCGAGTAGCTGCCGTCGCGTTGCAGGTTCGCCAGGAAGTGGTCGTTCGTGTCCTGCAACGAAGCCTGCTCGCCGTCGAGGATGTGGCCGTTGCCGAGCGAGGCGAGGATCGAGGCGACGACCGGTTTGCAGATGTCGCAGCCCTGTCCCCGACCGTGCTCGGCGATCAGCCGGGAGAACGTCCGGATGCCGCGTACCCGGATGATGTCGAACAGCTCCTGCCGGCTGACGTCGAAGTGCTCGCAGAGCGCCTTCGACTGGACGACGCCGGCCGCGTCGAGCAGTTGTTTGAGCATCGGTACGCAGGAGCCGCAGCTCGTCCCGGCCCGGGTGCACGCCTTCAGGGAGGCCACGTCGGCGCAGCCGTCCGCGATCGCCGTGTCGATGTCCGCCCGGGTGACCGCGTTGCAGGAGCAGACCTGGGCGGTCGCGGGCAGGGCGCCGGCCGTGGCGCCCACCGCTTCGTCGCCGGCCAGCAGGGCCAGCGGTGCGGCCGGCAGCGGCCCGCCGACGCTGGCGCGCAACGTGGGGTACGCGCTGGCGTCGCCGACCAGCACCCCGCCGAGCAGCGTGGACGCGTCGTCGGAGAGGACCAGTTTGGCGTACACCCGGGCGGCCGGGTCGGTCCAGGTGACGTCCAGGCAACCGGGCGTCGCACCGTGCGCGTCGCCGAACGAGGCGACGTCGACGCCGAGCAGCTTGAGCTTGGTGGCGGTGTCCGCGCCCGGGAAGGTCGCGGCGCCGCCGACCAGCCGGTCGGCCACCACCTCGGCCATCGCGTAGCCGGGGGCCACCAGGCCGTAGCAGGTGCCGTCGACCGCCGCGCACTCGCCGACCGCGTAGATCCGCTCGTCCGTGCTCCGGCAGGCGGCGTCGACCAGGACACCGCCACGTGGCCCGATGTCGAGCCCGGCGGCCCGGGCCAACTCGTCGCGGGGTCGGATGCCGGCGGCCACCACCACCAGGTCGGCGTCGAGCACCGCGCCGTCGGCGAGTTCCAGGGCGGCCACCGCTCCGTCCGCGTCGGGCCGCAGCGCGGTGGTCGCCACGCCCAGGTGGCAGGCGACGTCCAGGTCCTCGACGTAGCGCCGGAGCATCGCGCCACCGGCGGTGTCCACCTGCACCGGCATCAGCCGCGGAGCGAACTCCACCACGCTGGTGGTCAGCCCGAGCAGGCGTAGCGCGTTCGCCGCCTCCAGGCCGAGCAGCCCGCCGCCGATCACCGCGCCGGTGCGGCGGTCCTTCGCGTACCGGCGGATGGCGGCGAGGTCGTCCAGGGTCCGGTAGACGAAGACGCCGGTCAGGTCCGCGCCCGGCACCGGTGGCACGAACGGGTACGACCCGGTCGCGAACACCAGGACGTCGTACGGGTGCTCGCCGGACGTCGTGGTCACCACCCGGCGGCTCCGGTCCACGCCGGTGGCCCGCTCGCCGAGGCGCAACTGCACCCCGTCGTGCGGGGTGTGCAGGTTCAGGTCCTCCTCGTCGGCACCGTCGAAGTACGCCGAGAGCCGCACCCGGTCGTACGCCGGCCGGCTCTCCTCGGCGAGCACCGTGACCCGCCACCGCCCCTGTGGGTCGCGGGCCCGCAGCGCGTCCACGAACCGCTGGCCGACCATGCCGTTGCCGATGACGACCACGTTGCCGCCGGTCATCGCCCCACCTCCACGGGATCCGTTCTGGACAACCAGTCGACGATGCCGGCGACCGCGTCGCGGCAGCTGCCGCAGCCGGTGCCGGCCCGGGTCCCCGCGACCACGGCGTCGACCGTGCGGGCTCCGTCCCGCCAGCAGCGCACGAGGGCGCCCTTGCTCACCGTGTTGCACTGGCAGACAGTGGCCGCGTCCGGCATCAGCGCCGGCGACGCGGCCGGTGCCGCGACCGCCCCGCCCACTGCCCGGCCGAGCAGCAGCGCCCGCCGGTCGGTGGGCACCGGGTGACCGCGGTCGAACAGTTGGATCACGGTGCCGACCGAGGGGTTGTCGCCGAGCAGGATCGCGGCGGCCAACCGATCGTCGTGAATCCGCAGCCGGGCGTACGTCCCCCGGGCTGGGTCGGCGAAGGTCAGCTCCTCGCCGGGGCCCTCCGTGGGGTCGCCCATCGCGGCGAGATCGATGCCGGCCGCCTTGAGCCGGGTGACCACCGGTCGCGCCCGGTACCGGGCCTGCGGGTCCTGCCCGGTCACCACCTGGGCCACCACCCGGGCCTGTGCCCAGGCCGGCGCCACCAGCCCGGTGAGCGTGCCGTCGTGCTGGGCACAGTCGCCGATCGCGGAGATGCGCTGGTCGCTGGTGCGCAGCCGGTCGTCGACCAGCACACCCCGTTCCACCTTCAGGCCGGCTGCCGCGGCGAGGTCGGTGTCGGGGCGTACTCCGCAGGCGAGCACCAGCAGGTCGGCGTCGAGCGACCGACCGTCGGACAGCTCCAGCCGCACCCCGGTGGCGTCGGCGCGCAGCGCGGTCGGCTCCACCGCCAGGTGGGTGGTCACACCGAGATCGGCGAGCGTACCGGCGAGCATCGCCCCGGCGGCCGGGTCGAGCTGACGGTCCATCAGGTACGGCACCCGGTGCACCACGCCCACGTCGAGTCCGCGTAGCGCCAGCCCTCGGGCCGCCTCCAGGCCGAGCAGCCCGCCGCCGAGCACCAGGGCGCGCCGGGCGGCACCGGAGAGGGCGACAATGCGTCGACAGTCGTCCAGGGTGCGGAACGGGATCACCCGCTCCGGCAGGCGTGCCGGGTCGAGCCCGGGCAGGGCGGGCACCACCGCCCGGCTGCCGGTGGCGAGAACCAGGTGGTCGTAGGGGATCCGGTCGCCGTCGTCGGTGCGTACCAGCCCGGTGGCACGGTCGATCGCGCTGACCGTGACCCCGGTACGCAGGTCGACGCCGCGCCCGGCGACCTCCGCGAGTTCCACCTCCGACTCGCCGATCTTGCCGGTGAGCAGGGTGGACAGCATGATCCGGTTGTACGCGGGATGCGGTTCCGCACCCAGCACGGTGACCTTCAGGTCCTCGCCCCGGGCGTGCAGTTCAGCCGCCACCCGGGCGCCGGCCATGCCGTTGCCGACCACCACGATCCGCTCGCTGCGCCCGGTCATGCCTTCTCCACCCGTACCGCGCAGATCTTGAATTCCGGCATCCCGGAGACCGGGTCGACGGCGTCGTTGGTGACGGAGTTCGCCCGTGCCCGCCCACCCCAGTGGAACGGCGCGAAGACGGTGTCCGGCCGGATGCCCGGGCTCAGCCGGGCCGGTGCCTGGAACTCGCCGCGTCGGGAGAGCACCCGTACCGGCTCGCCGTCGGCGACGCCCAGGCGCTCGGCGAGATCCGGATGCAGCTCCACGAAAGCCTCGGGGGCAGCCCGACGCAACGCGGCCACCCGGCGCGTCTGGGTGCCGGACTGGTACTGGGCGAGCACCCGGCCGGTGGTGAAGTGCAGCGGATAGTCGGCGCAGACCTCCTCGGCCGCCGGCCGGTGCTCCACCGGGTGGAACCGGGCCAGCCCGTCGGGAGTGGCGAAGCGGTCGGCGAAGAGTCGGGGCGAGTCGGGCCCCTCATCGTCGGGGCACGGCCAGAAGACGCCGTCCGCTGCGTCGATCCGGTCCCAGCTGATCCCGGCGTAGTCGGCGATTCCGCCGGCCGAGGCCCGGCGCAGCTCGGTGAAGACGACCTGCGGGTCCGATGCCGCCGCTTCGCTCGGGCGCGTGCCCGGGGCCGAGCCGGGGCCGTCTCCCGGCAGCGCGCGGAGTGAAGGGGTTCCTCGTAGCCGGGCGGAGAGGGCGGCCAGGATCTCCAGGTCGGTGCGGACACCCGACGGGGGCGGACGGAGCGCCCGTCGACGCAGCACCCGCCCTTCCAGGTTTGTCATCGTGCCGTCCTCCTCGGCCCACTGGGCGGTGGGCAGCACCACGTCGGCCAGCGCCGCCGTTTCGGAGAGCAGGAAGTCGGCGACGACCAGCAGGTCCAGGTCGCGCAGGCGGCCCTCGACCCGGGCGGCGCGAGGTGCGGAGACCACCGGGTTCGAGCCGAACACCAGCAGCGCCCGTGGCCCCTGATCGGTGCCGAGCGAGTCGAGCAGCTGGTACGCCGGCACGCCCGGCCCGGGCAGCTCGTCGGCCGGCACCCCCCAGACCCGCGCGACGTGGGCCCGGGCCTCCAGGTCGTCGATCTTGCGATACCCGGGGAGTTGGTCGGCCTTCTGCCCGTGCTCCCGGCCACCCTGCCCGTTGCCCTGCCCGGTCAGACAGCCGTAGCCGGAGCCGGGGCGACCGGGCAGTCCGAGCGCGAGGGCGAGGTTGACGAAGCCGGTGACGGTGTCGACGCCCTTGGCGTGCTGTTCGGCGCCGCGGGCGGTCAGGATGATCGCCCGTTCGGCGGTGCCGAGCGCCCGCGCGGTCTCCTCCAGGTCGGCCACGGGCACGCCGGAGAGCGCTTCGGCGCGCGCGGGCCACCAGCCCGCCACGGTGCGTCGCACGGCGGTGAATCCGGTGGTACGGGTGGCGACGTAGTCACCGTCGACGTACCCCTCGGTCAGGGCGATGTGCAGCAGCGCGCTGGCCACCGCCAGGTCGGTGCCGGGCAGCGGTTGCAGGTGCAGATCGGCCTGCCGGGTGGTGGCGGTCACCCGTGGGTCGATCACGATCAGCTTGCCGCCCCGCTCCCGTTGCTCGGTCAACCAGCGCACCAGCGGCGGCATGGTCTCCGCCGGGTTCGCGCCGACCAGCAGCAGGGTGTCCGCCCGACCCAGGTCGGACAGCGGGAACGGCAGCCCCCGGTCCACGCCGAAGGCGCGCATGCCGGCGGCCGCGGCCGAGGACATGCAGAACCGTCCGTTGTAGTCGATGTGCCGGGTGCGCAGCGCCACCCGCGCGAACCGGCCCAGCGCGTACGCCTTTTCGTTAGTGAGCCCGCCCCCGCCGAAGACAGCGACCGCGTCGCGGCCGTGCTTCTCCTGCACCTCGCGAAGCCCGGTGGTGATCCGGTCCAGCGCGGCCTCCCAGGTGGCCGGACGCAGCTCGCCGGTGGCCGGGTCGCGGAGCAGGGGAGTGGTCAACCGTTCCGGGTGGCTGAGCAGCTCCGGCGCGGTCCAGCCCTTCTGGCAGAGGCCGCCCCGGTTGGTGGGGAACTGGCGAGGTAGCACGCTTACCGCGTCGTCCTCCTCGCGCAGGACCATCCCGCACTGGAGGGCGCAGTACGGGCAGTGGGTCGCCACCTCCCGGGGCTCGCGCCCCGGTCGCGTCGCCGGCCGTGCACCGTCTGTCATGTCGGCAAAGCGTGCCGTTGGGCAGTTTCCGGTCCGCGTCCCGTTTGTTTCGGTCCTGTCAAGAGCCGCTCACACCGCACCGCGGCAGAGGGCCAGCTCGCACCGTCTACAATGTGGAACACATATCCTGAAATATGGGAGGGCCGTCATGGGTGTGGCCGAGGCGTTCGACGCGGTGGCGGATGGCTACGATGCCGCCCGCCGCAGGCTCGTGCCCTGCTTCGACGCGTTCTACACCACCGCCGTCGAGGTGGCCACGCCGCCGTTGCGCGCCGCCCTGGCGGCCGGGCGTACGGCCGAGGTGCTCGATCTGGGCGCCGGGACCGGCCTGCTGTCGTCGCTGCTCTCCGCGGTCGTACCCGGCGTGCGGCTGACCCTGGTGGACGGCGCGCCGCAGATGCTGGCCGTCGCCGCCGAGCAGTTGACCGGCCGGGGCGTCGCGCACCGGGTGGTGGTGGCCGACCTGGCTGACCCGCTGCCCGCCGGCCGGTACGACGCAGCGGTCAGCGCGTTGGCGATCCACCACCTCGACGACTCCGCCAAGCGCGACCTCTACCGCCGGGCGGCTGCGGCGCTGGTGCCCGGCGGAGTCTTCGTCAACGCCGAACAGGTAGCCGGCCCGACTCCTGAGCTGGACCGGCGCTACCACGAGGTGTGGCTGGCACAGGTCGCGGCGCTCGGCGCCGACGCCGCCGAGATCGCCGCGGCCGAGCAGCGGATGGCCTACGACCGCCCCGCCCCGGTGGCGGAACAGTGCCGCTGGTTGACCGAGGCGGGCCTGGCGGACGTCGACTGCTTCTTCAAGGCGTGGCGTTTCGCCGTGATCGGTGGTCGGGGATGACTGGAAGTCATACCGCCGGGTAGTCTGCCGGTATGACAGCCAAGGTGACTCTGTCGTTCGCCGACGAGACGATCGCGGATGCCCGGCGGTTCGCCAAGCAGGAGGGGCTCTCGCTCTCCGCCTGGATGGACCAGGCGGCCCGGGAGAAGGCGCTGCGCGAGGTCTTCGCCGCGCACGCCGCCGCGGTCGGGCGGGCCGGGCTGGATCTGGAATCCGCCTCGCTGGCCGATGCCCAGGAGGTCGGCATGGTCGACGACCTGCTCTTCGGCGGTCCGCCGCGTGCTGCGTAGGGGCGAGGTCTGGCGGATCGAGGGAGCCCGGGAACGCCTCGGCCTGGTGATCAGCTCCGATGTCTACAACTCGACGGCGGTGCCCATCGTGATCGTGGCCGAGGTGGTGGGGGCGGCGCTGCTGCGCGACTCGCCACTGGCGGTGTCGATGGGGGAGCGGGTGGTGATGCCCGACCGGATCTCCTCGCCGATGAAGAAGTGGTTCACCGAGTGCGTGGACGTCGCCGACGCGGAGACGATGCGGCGGGTGGACCGGGCGTTGCGTATCCTTCAGCAAATCTGAGCCGACGCGCTCCTCACCGCCGTCGTCGATCAGTGGTGCGATCCACGTTGCCGATCTGACCCGAACGGCGAACGCCGCGGTAACGGCGGCTCCCTAACTTCTGCGGCATGACCACCACGAGCGAGCAGCCGACGGTAATCGAAGAGGAGAGCCTGGATCGCCGACCAGGTCGGTGGATCGGGCACTGGGCACCGGAGGATCCCGCCTTCTGGCAGCGGACCGGCCGCGGCGTCGCCCGGCGCAACCTCATCTGGTCGATCTTCGCCGAGCACATCGGCTTCTCGGTGTGGCTGCTCTGGAGCATCGTCGTCGTCCGGCTCGGCGACTCCGGGTGGCAGCTCACCACCAGCCAGGCGCTCTGGTTGACCGCCGTGCCCAGCGGAGTCGGCGCCCTGCTGCGACTGCCGTACACCTTCGCCGTGCCGGTTTTCGGCGGCCGCAACTGGACCGTCATCTCGGCGTTGCTGCTGATCGTGCCCTGCGCCGGACTGGCCTGGGCGGTCGAGCACCCGGAGATCGGCTTCGTGTCGCTGCTGCTGATAGCCGCCACGGCCGGATTCGGTGGCGGCAACTTCGCCTCCAGCATGGCCAACATCTCGTTCTTCTACCCGGAGCGGGAGAAGGGATGGGCGTTGGGGCTCAATGCCGCCGGCGGCAACATCGGGGTGGCCGTCGTGCAGTTCGTGGTGCCCCAGGTGATCGTGTTGGGCGGCGGGCTCGCGCTGGCCCGGGCCGGTCTGATGTACATCCCGCTGGCGGTGATCGCCGCCGTCTGCGCGTACCTGTTCATGGACAACCTGGTCGAGGCGAAGGCCGACGTGCGGCCGGTCTGGTCGTCGCTGCGGCACCGCGACACCTGGATCATGTCGCTGCTCTACATCGGCACCTTCGGCTCGTTCATCGGCTACTCGGCTGCCTTTCCCACCCTGCTCAACTCGGTGTTCGGCCGGCCGGACGTCGCGTTGGCCTGGGCGTTCCTCGGTGCGGGAGTGGGCTCGCTCTGCCGGCCGTTCGGTGGCCGCCTCTCCGACGTCGTCGGTGGGGCCCGGGTCACGGTGGCCAGCTTCGTGTTGATGGCGGTCGGTGCCCTGGGCGCGCTCTGGTCGGTCGAGCAGCGCAACATGGGCCTGTTCTTCGTGGCCTTCCTGCTGCTCTTCGTGGCCACCGGCGTCGGCAACGGCTCGACCTACCGCATGATCAGCAGGATCTTCCAGATCAAGGGTGAGGAACGGGGCGGTGCGCCGGAGGTGATGCTGGCGATGCGCCGACAGGCCGCCGGTGCCCTGGGCATCATCTCCGCGGTCGGCGCCTTCGGCGGATTCCTGGTGCCGATCTGCTACGCCTGGGCCCGGTCGACCTACGGAGGCATCCAGCCGGCGTTGCGCTTCTACGTGGGATTCTTCCTGGTGCTGCTGGTGGTCACCTGGGCGGCGTACCTGCGTCCCGGCAGCCGGATGGCCCGCGCCGGGGTGTGACGACCGTCATGTAGGAACCCGCTCAGCCCCGCCGGCCGGACCCCGTTTTGACCGGCCGGCGGGGCTGCGGGTATCGTTGCCTGCTGTTGTACGACATCTGTGGGCGTGCCGCCTGAGGTACGCTTGGTCGTTCGTGCGCGCTGGTCCGGCTGGGATGTCCTGGTCACCTCGGCGCGCTACCCCAGACCGACGACGAGACAAGGTAGACCTGTGCGTACGTACAGCCCGAAGCCGGGTGAGATCGAGCGTCAGTGGCACGTCATCGACGCCTCTGATGTCGTGCTGGGCCGCCTGGCCACCCACGCCGCCACGCTGCTGCGGGGCAAGCACAAGCCGACTTTCGCGCCGCACGTCGACACGGGCGACTTCGTCGTCGTCGTGAACGCGGGCAAGGTAGCGCTGACCGGCAACAAGCGCCAGCAGAAGATCGCTTACCGGCACTCCGGTTATCCGGGTGGCCTGAAGCAGGTCGGCTACGAGGAGCTGCTGGCCAAGCGCCCCGAGCGGGCCATCGAGCTGGCGGTGAAGGGGATGCTCCCGCACAACAAGCTCGGCCGTCAGCTGATCAAGAAGCTGAAGGTCTACGCCGGTGCCGAGCACCCGCACGGCGCGCAGCAGCCGGTGCCGTTCGAGATCAAGCAGATCGCGCAGTGAGCGCGGGCGAAGGAAGCAGCATGACCGACATCACCGCCACCGAGGTCGCCCCTGAGGCCACCGAGGCGCCGGCGCCCGTCGCGCGCGCGCCTCGTGGTGACCGCCCGATCCAGACCGTGGGTCGGCGCAAGGAGGCCATCGTCCGGGTGCGCATCGTGCCGGGCACCGGCAAGATCACCTGCAACGGGCGTGACCTGGAGGCGTACTTCCCGAGCAAGGTGCACCAGCAGCTGATCAAGGATCCGCTGGTGACCGCCGAGAAGCCCGAGGCGTTCGACGTCATCGCCAACCTGCGTGGCGGTGGCACCACCGGCCAGGCCGGTGCGCTGCGGCTGGCCATCGCTCGGGCGCTGATCGTCAGCGAGCCCGACGACCGCCCGGCCCTGAAGAAGGCCGGCTTCCTGACCCGGGACGCCCGGGTCAAGGAGAGCAAGAAGTACGGCCTCAAGAAGGCCCGTAAGGCTCCCCAGTACTCGAAGCGCTGATCTCCAGCCGCACCTTGTACTTCTGACGGACGGCCGGTTCGCCTCCCCTCGACAGGGGGAGGCGGGCCGGCCGTTTCGTCGCCTCACGACAAGGCGTTTTTCCTCTATCGGCAGTTCATCGGAGGTTGGTGGGTATGGGCCGGTTGTTCGGCACGGACGGCGTACGCGGGCGGGCGAACGCCGATCTCACCCCGGAGTTGGCGCTCTCGGTGGCCGTGGCGGCCGCCCACACCCTCGCCGAGTCGGACCGTGGTCGCGCCCCGCTGGCCGTGGTGGGCCGGGACACCCGGGCCAGCGGCGAGATGCTTGAGGCTGCCGTGGTGGCCGGGCTCACCAGCGCGGGTGCGACGGTGATCCGGGTGGGTGTGCTGCCCACTCCGGCGGTGGCGTTCCTCACCGCAGAGGCCAAGGCGGATCTCGGAGTGATGCTGTCGGCCTCGCACAACCCGATGCCGGACAACGGGATCAAGCTGTTCGCGGCTGGCGGGCACAAGTTGCCCGACGAGATCGAGATGCGGATCGAGGCGGCGATCGAGGCCAACGCCACCACCGCCTGGAAGCGCCCGGTCGGCGCGGGCGTGGGCCGGGTGCACGACCTGCTCGACGGCGCGAACCACTACGTGCAGCACGTCGCCGGCACCGCGGCGCACCGCCTCGACGGGATCAAGGTCGTGGTCGACTGCGCCAACGGCGCCGCCGCCGAGGTGGCCCCGGTGGTCTACCGCGAGGCCGGTGCCGAGGTCGTCGCGATAAATGCCGAGCCGGACGGGCTCAACATCAACGACGAGTGCGGCTCCAACCACATCGAGGCGCTGCGCCAGGCGGTGGTGGAGCACGGGGCGCAACTCGGCATCGCGCACGACGGCGACGCCGACAGGTGCGTAGCCGTGACCGCCGACGGCGACGAGGTCGACGGCGACCAGGTGATGGCGATCCTGGCGCTGGCCATGCGGGAGGCCGGCACGCTGACCGGGGACACCCTGGTCGCCACCGTGATGAGCAACCTCGGTCTGCGCCTGGCCATGTCCGCGGCAGGCATCCGGCTGGTCGAGACCAAGGTCGGCGACCGGTACGTGCTGGAGGAGCTGCGCGCCTCCGGGCTGGCGCTCGGCGGCGAGCAGAGCGGACACATCGTGATGCCGGCGTACGCGACCACAGGTGACGGGGTCCTCACCGGGCTGCACCTGATGGCCCGGATGGCGGCCACCGGTCGCTCCCTGGCGGACCTCGCCAGCGTGGTCAACAAGCTTCCCCAGGTGCTGATCAACGTGCCGGTCGGCGACCGTACCGTAGGCGCCGCCGCACCGGCGGTACGCGCCGAGGTCGAGCGGGCCGAGGCCGAGCTGGGTGAGACCGGCCGCGTGCTGCTGCGCCCGTCGGGTACCGAGCCG
This sequence comes from Micromonospora sediminimaris, assembly GCF_016863575.1. Taxonomy (NCBI): domain Bacteria; kingdom Bacillati; phylum Actinomycetota; class Actinomycetes; order Micromonosporales; family Micromonosporaceae; genus Micromonospora; species Micromonospora sediminimaris. The sequence continues at coordinate 12,155 of NZ_BOPD01000054.1, read as the reverse complement.
CTGGTCCGGGTGATGGTCGAGGCCGCCACCGAGCAGAAGGCCCGTGAGGTCGCCGAGCGGATCGCCGACCACGTCCGTACCGCCAGTCCGGCCTGACCCACACCGCCGGCTGCGATCGGCTCGGCCGAGGCCGCACCCGCGTCCCCCTACTGTGTAGCGTGCCGTGGGACGATGACCGCCGGCCGCCGTACGGGCGGACGCCACATCTTCGGGGGTGACTGTGTCCCACCCAGGTTCTCCTGGTTCCCTCGGGCAGCCCGCCGGCCAGCCGCTGGCCGAGGCCCCGTCCAGCGCACCACAGAGCTGGATCGGGGCTCACTGGGGTCGCCTGCTCATGATCGTGGTGGCGCTGGGGCTGGCTGTCGGCTCCGTGGCGGCACCGTGGTCCGAGGTGACCCTCAGGGTGCTGGGCCGCACCAGGGGTGACTCGCTCGTCCATCAGGATTCGACCGCCGGGCTCGCGGTTACCGAGATCGACGGTTGGGGATGGGCGTACCTGCTCGTGCTGGTGCCGCTGGTGCTGCTGGCAGTTGCCTCGGCGGTGCTGCCGGGCACCGCGGGGCGGGCCGCAGCTGTCGCGGCGGGCGGCGCGCTGCTGGCCATGTCGACGGTCCTGGTCGGCGCCGCCTACCACCTCTCCTCAGGACCGGACGAGGCAGCTGCCCGCTGGGCCGAGGTCGTCCGCCGGCTGGCGCCGATGCTGGACGGGGACTACGGGTCCATCTCGTACGGCTACGACAGTCCCGGTCTGACGTTCGCGGTGCTCGCCGTCTCGGCCCTCGCCATCGTGGTGCTGACCAGTTGGTGGCCGGGCTCCGGCCGGATCGTCACCGCTGCGGCCGGCTCCTTGGCGCTGCTCGCCGGCCTGGCTCTGCCCTGGTTGACCGTGTACGGCGCGACCGCTGACGAACTGGACCGGCGCAACGTCTGGTGGCCCACCTTCGGCACCGCGTCGGTGCTCACCATGGTCGGCACCCTGGCACTTGCCGCCCTGACCTGGTGGGCCGTGTTGCGCCGGTCGACCCGGGGCCGGTTGCCGGTGCTGCTGGTGACGGTGCCGGTGGCCTTCGGGCTCGTCCTGGTGCACGACTTTCTTGCGCTGGATCCTGAGGATTGGCAGGACGCGGCCGAGCGGGCCCGCTTCCTCGCGGTCACCGACGACATCCGGTCCGCCGCCGAGCTGGCTCAGCTCGCGCCCGTACTCTTCCTCGTCGCGATGGTGCTGGCCTGGTCGGCGGCGCGGCGACGGGCCCGGGCCGCGCGGTCGCCGGTCGTCGCGGCGCCGGCCGACAGCGGGACTGCCCACACCCCGCGCTGACGCCGGGTCGGTCACCGGAACTCGGGCAGCCGGCGCAGCCGGGTCACCGCCTCGGCCAGCACCTCCTGGCGCTTGCAGAAGGCGAACCGGATCAGCCGCCGGCCGGCCTCGGGATCGTCGTAGAAAACCTGGGTGGGTACCGCCACCACGCCGGAGCGCTCGGGCAGCGCACGGCAGAAGTCGACCCCGTCGGTGCCGCCGAGGGCGGTGATGTCGGCGGTGACGAAGTACGTGCCCTCGGGGGTGAGCACGTCGAACCCGGCCGCGGTCAGCCCGTCGACCAGTTGGTCGCGGCGGGCCTGCAGGTCGGCCCGGAAGGCGGCGAAGTAGTCGTCGGGCAGCGCGAGCGCCACCGCCACCGCTGGTTGCAGGGGCCCGGCGTTGACGTAGGTGAGGAACTGCTTGACCCGCAGCAGCGCCGACACCAGCGCCGCCGGCCCGCTGGCCCAACCCACCTTCCAGCCGGTGCAGGAGAAGGTCTTGCCGGCCGAGGAGATCCGCAGGGTGCGCTCGCGCATCCCGGGCAGCGTGGCCAGCGGCACGTGCCCGCTGGCGGCGTCGGTGAAGGCCAGGTGTTCGTACACCTCGTCGGTGACCGCGTACGTGTCGTGTTCCTGGCACAGCTGCGCGATCAGGGTCAGCTCGTCCGACGTGAACACCTTGCCGGTCGGGTTGTGCGGAGAGTTCAGCAGCACCAGCCGGGTACGCGCGCCGAACGCGGCCCGTAGCTCCGCCGGATCGAAGGCGTACCGCCCGTCGGCGTCGGGGCGGAGTGTCACCGGTCGCCGGATCGCACCGGCCAGGGCGATCGAGGCGGCGTACGAGTCGTAGTAGGGCTCGAAGCAGACCACCTCGTCGCCGGGTTCGCAGAGGGCGAGGATGGCCGCGGCGATGGCTTCGGTGGCACCGGCGGTCACCACCACCTCGCCGTCCGGGTCGTACTCCAGCCCCCAGAAGCGGCGCTGGTGCGCGGCCACCGCCGCCCGTAGTTCGGGGACGCCAGGGCCGGGCGGGTACTGGTTGCGGCCGGCGGCCAGGGCCTCCGCCGCGGCGGCGAGCATCTCGGGCGGGCCGTCGGTGTCCGGGAAACCCTGCCCGAGGTTCACCGCGCCGGTACGCACCGCGAGGGCGGACATCTCGGCGAAGATCGTCGTCCCGAACGGGCGCATCCGGGCCACCAGCGGGTCGACATCGCTGCTCGTCACGCCCGTCAGGGTACGGGTGCGACGAGCCGAACCACCCGCCACCCGAGCGCGTGCTTTGTCGCTCCGATCGCCACCATCGCCAGATCGCTCAAATTCAGTGATTGTTTACCCCGGTTTCAAGCAGACAACGTGAGCGAAACTGGTTAGGCTCCGAGCCATGTGTGGAATCGTGGGTTACGCCGGCGCCCGACCGGCGCTCGGCATCGTGCTCGACGGATTGCGGCGGCTGGAATACCGCGGCTACGACTCGGCCGGCGTCGCCGTCGTCTGCGACGGGGCGCTGCTGACCGAGAAGAAGGCCGGCAAGCTGGCCAACCTGGAGAAGGTGCTCTCCGAGCGGGCGGCCGAGGATCCGGCCGGCTGCGGCGCCAGCCCGATCGGCATCGGCGACGGCACCACCGGCATCGGACACACCCGATGGGCCACCCACGGCGGCCCCACCGACCGCAACGCCCACCCGCACCTGTCCCCCGACGGGCGGGTCGCGGTGATCCACAACGGCATCATCGAGAACTTCGCCAAGCTCCGAGCCGAGCTGGAGGACGAGGGCGTCACCTTCACCAGCGACACCGACACCGAGTGCGCCGCCCACCTGCTCTCCGCAGCCCTGACCGAGCTGCGGGCGGCGGGCCAGCCGGACGGGCCGCAACTGCTGACCGCGGCCATGCGGGTGGTCTGCCAGCGACTGGAGGGCGCCTTCACGCTGCTCGCCGTCGACTCGGCGATTCCCGGCGCGGTGGTCGGCGCACGCCGCAACTCACCCCTGGTCGTGGGCCGCGGCGACGGAGAGAACTACCTCGCCAGCGACGTCGCCGCGTTCATCGAACACACCCGGGACGCGGTCGAGCTGGGTCAGGACCAGATCGTGCTGATCACCGCCGAGAGCATCGAGATCACCGACTTCGAGGGGCAGCCGGCCAGCGGCAAGGACTTCCACATCGACTGGGACTCCTCGGCCGCCGAGAAGGGCGGCTACGACTGGTTCATGCTCAAGGAGATCGAGGAGCAGCCGCAGGCCGTCGCCGACACGCTGCTCGGACGGTTGACCGAGAGCGGCGAGATCATGCTCGACGAGGTCCGCCTCAGCGACCAGGATCTGCGTGACGTCGACAAGATCTTCATCGTCGCCTGCGGCACCTCCTACCACGCCGGGATGGTGGCCAAGTACGCCATCGAGCACTGGACCCGGATCCCCTGCGAGGTGGAGCTGGCCAGCGAGTTCCGCTACCGCGACCCGGTGCTGGACCGGTCCACCCTGATCGTGGTGATCTCGCAGTCCGGCGAGACAATGGACACCCTGATGGCGCTGCGGCACGCCAAGGAGCAGAAGGCCCGGGTGCTGGCCATCTGCAACACCAACGGCTCCACCATCCCCCGGGAGTCCGACGCGGTGCTCTACACCCACGGCGGCCCGGAGATCGCCGTCGCCTCCACCAAGGCGTTCCTCACCCAGGTGATCGCCTGCTACCTGATCGGGCTGCACCTGGCGCAGGTGCGCGGCGTCAAGTACGCCGACGAGGTGGCGGCTGTGGTCGAGCAGCTCCACCGGGTGCCGGACAAGCTGCGCGAGCTGCTCGGGCGGATCGAGCCGGTGCGCGAGCTGGCCCGCGAGCTGCGTGCCGAGTCGACGGTGCTGTTCATCGGCCGGCACGTCGGCTACCCGGTGGCGCTGGAGGGCGCGCTGAAGCTCAAGGAGCTGGCGTACATGCACGCCGAGGGCTTCGCCGCGGGGGAGCTGAAGCACGGCCCGATCTCGCTCATCGACAAGGGCACCCCGGTGATCTGCATCGTCCCCTCTCCGGTGGGCCGGGGCATGCTGCACGACAAGGTCGTCTCGAACATCCAGGAGGTACGCGCGCGGGGCGCCCGCACCATCGTCATCGCCGAAGAGGGCGACGAATCGGTGGTCCGTTACGCCGATCACCTGATCCACGTGCCGCGTACGCCGACGCTGCTCGCGCCGCTGGTGACCACCGTGCCGTTGCAGGTGTTCGCGGCCGAGATCGCCGCTGCCCGGGGACACGACGTCGACCAGCCGCGCAACCTGGCCAAGTCCGTCACCGTGGAGTAGCCGCCGGGCGGCAACCGGCGGTCGACCCGGCCGCCGGTACCGACCTCAGCGCCCCAGCATCACCCGGGCCATGCCGTCCAGCGCCGGATTGTCCGGATGCCAGTAGCCGGTGTGGCCGTACCGGCCGCTGGGGAACGTGCGGCCGCCGAAGCCCGGCTCGGCCGGGTCGTGCCCGAACCACAGTTCGTCGCTCGGCCCGGCCAGCCAGCCGGCGATGGTGCCGACCGGCGAGGCACCGAGCACCGCCCGCCGAGCCAGTTCGTCCGGCGGGCGGGTCAGCCGGATCACGTCGTCCGGTGCGGTGCTCGCCCACACCTGCCCGGGTGGCAACCCCAGGTCGGCCGCGTGCGTCACGCCGACGCCGGGTGAGCCGACGAAGACCAGCGCGTCGGCGGCGAGGCCGTGGTCGCGAGCAGCGGTGCCCACCACCAGCGACCCGTAGCTGTGCCCGAGCACGGTCTGCCGGGCCGGCGGGCCGTCGTGGGTGGCCCGGAGACCCTCCTGGAACCGGTGCAGCGCCTCCCCGGCCGCGCGGGCCTGCCCGTCCCAGGCCGCCTCGTGCAGGAAATCCGGGGCGTCGTAACCCAGCCAGAGCACCGCCGAGGTCTGCGCAGCCGGTGCCAGCTCGGCACCCCGGGCCAGCACCCGGGCCGCCCGGCCCAACTCGCCGGTGGCGTCGTCGAGCCCGGCGGTCATCCCGGGTACGTAGGTGAGCACATCCCTGGCCCGGTCGGGGTTGCCCAGCGCCACCACCGCCCGCCCCTCGCCACCGACGTCCAGGCCCAGCAGGTACGCCCGTGGCTGCTGGGCGGACTCCAGCCGGGCGACGAGCGCGTCCAGCCCGGACAGCGCGGCCTCGGCGCTTCGCAGCCCGGCCACTTCCAGCGGGCCGCGCGGCACCCGGGCCAGCAACTGCTCCCACCGTTCGACAAGCGCCGCTCGCCGGGCCGCGAGCAGCAGCCGGTTGGCCTGGTCACGGGCATCGGCCGGCACCCCGTCGAGCCGGCCGGTCAGCTCCGGCTCGTGCACCACCAACCAGCGACGCTCGGCCGGGGTCAGCCCGGCCCACCAGCGCCGCACCAGAGCCGGCTCGGCGTTCGGCGGTGGCCGGTACGACGGTGGCCGGGCCGTCCAACCGCTACCGGCGGCCTCGGTCAGCCGCGCCAGGCGCGTCGTGGCCTCCCCGTCGGCCGTGGCGGCCAGGTCGAGGGCCTCCCGCAGGGCCGTGGTCACCTGGGCCACCGTCGCGCCGGTGCGGTCGGACGGGAGCCTTGCGGGATCGGGCCGTACGCGACCCCGGCGGTCGATCAGCACACCGCTGGCGGCGGCCAACGTCACGGCCGCCGTCAGCCGAGCGCGGGCGGCCACCAACCGGGTGGCGAACTCGGCGAGCACCTGATCGGTCTCGATCGCGGCCGGCACCAGCGCGACCAGCTCGTCGCGCAGCCCGGTCAGCCGGGCACCGGCCGACTCGGCGGCACTGCCGGACCAGCCGGTGCGCAGGGCGGCGCTGCCGTCGACGAGCTCACCGGCCCGCCGCTCGGCCACCCCGGCCAGACTCGCCCAGGCCGATCCGGTGGCCCGCCACGCCGCCGGGTCGACCATGGAGAGCCGGGCGTAACCGGCAGGCTCCGGTGCGCTCATCGGGGCAGGACGGAGAGGCGGGCGGCGGCCCTGGCGTCCACCGACTCGTACGCCCCGGCGGCGGCGCGCACCCCGTCGCCGGTCTCCGCGACCCGGGCACCGAGCCGGCCGCACCAGGCGTGCACGGCCGCCTCCAGGCCGGCGAGCGCCCCCGCCGTCGACCATTCCCCCCGGACCGGTGCGGCAAGCCCTCGCCCGGCGGCCAACCCGTGCGCCAGCCGGTAGCCGGTGTCACCCAGCGACCGCCCGACCCGGTGCAGCAGTTCCGGCCGTACGGCCAGCTTCTCCTCGGCCATCGTTCCTCCCGCCTGACGTCAGCACGACGCAGACGCTAGGCGGTGGTGGGGCCGGTGGCCGTGCCCTGTGGACAGCCGGCGGTGGGCGTACCTCCGGTTTGTCCACAGGTGTTGCCGGGCACGTCGCCGACGGCTATCTTGCCGCCTCCACGCCGGTAGGGTTGGCCGGGTGATCGGGAAACGGGGTGCGGCATGAGACCGGTCTGGCGGGTCGCGGACGTACGCGCGGCGGAGGCCGCGCTGATGGCCACGGTGCCGCCCGGCACGCTTATGCAACGCGCCGCCGCCGGGCTGGCCCGCCGCTGCGCGCTGCTGCTCGCCGAGCGGGGCGGGGTGTACGCCGCGCCGGTGCTGCTGCTCGTCGGCTCCGGTGACAACGGCGGTGACACCCTGTACGCGGGCGCCCGGCTGGCCCGGCGCGGTGCCGCCGTGTCGGCGTTGCTGCTCACCCCGGATCGGGTGCACGGCGAAGGGCTGGCCGCGCTCCGTGCCGCCGGGGGACGGGTCGTGTCGCGACCGCCGACCGTGGTCGACGTGGTGCTCGACGGGATCGTCGGCATCGGCGGTCGCGGTGGCCTGCGGGAGACCGCCGAGCAGTTGGCGGCGAGTCTGCTGCGGCACCGGGGACGGGACGGTGAGCGGGCGACGGTCGTGGCGGTGGATGTGCCCAGCGGCGTCGCGGTGGACACCGGGGCGGTGCCGTTGACGCCGTCCGGCCGTCCGAACGCGGTGCGGGCCGACGTGACGGTGACCTTCGGCGCGTTGAAGCCGGCCCTGGCGGTCGGTCCCGCCGCCGCGTTGGCCGGCGAGGTGGAACTCGTCGACATCGGGCTGGTGCCGTGGCTGCGCGGCAGCCCCGCATTGCACGTCGTGGAGTGGTCGGACGTGGCCGACTGGTACCCGAGGCTCGGCCCCAGCTCGGAGAAGTACACCCGAGGGGTGGTCGGGGTGGCCACCGGCTCCGCGACGTATCCGGGCGCTGCGGTGCTCTCCGTCGGCGGCGCGCTGGCCGGCCCGACCGGCCTGGTCCGTTACGCCGGGGGTGCCCGCGACGAGGTGGTCCGCCAGCATCCCTCGGTGATCGCCACCGGCCGGGTGTCCGACGCCGGTCGGGTACAGGCGTGGGTGTGCGGGTCGGGGCTGGGCACCGACGAGCGGGCGGCCACCGAGCTACGGACCGTGCTCGCCGCCCCGGTGCCGGTGGTGCTGGACGCGGACGCGTTGACCCTGCTGGTCGACGGCTCCCTCGCCGATCAGCTGCGCGGACGGGACGCGCCGATCGTGGTCACCCCGCACGATCGGGAGTTCGCCCGGCTCTGCGGGGAGGAGCCGGGCGACGACCGGATCGCCGCCACGCTTCGACTGGCCGCCTGGATGAACGCGGTGGTGCTGCTCAAGGGGGACCGCACGGTGGTCGGCACGCCGGACGGGCGGGCGTACGTCAATCCGACCGGCACCCCCGCGCTGGCCACCGGTGGCACCGGCGATGTGCTTGCCGGACTGCTCGGTTCGCTGCTCGCGGCCGGGCTGCCGGCCGAGCGGGCCGCCGCGGCGGCGGCGTACCTGCACGGGCTGGCCGGCCGGGAAGCGGCCCGCAGCGGCCCGGTGACCGCGCCGGACGTCGCCGTCGCGCTGCGTCCCGTGCTGGCCCGTCTGCCCTGAGTACCCGCCGGGGTGATCAGCCCGGAAAGTAGGGTGGGGACATGTGGCAGGCCGAGGTACGTGTCGACCTAGACGCGATCCGGGAGAACGTGGACCGGCTGCGCGCCGGCACCAGCGCGGAACTGATGGCGGTGGTGAAGGGCGACGGCTACGGCCACGGCATGGTCCCGGCCGCCCGGGCCGCGCTCGACGCGGGGGCGGACTGGCTCGGCGTCTGCACCCTTGACGAGGCGCTGACGCTGCGCGCGGCCGGCATCGACGTCCCGGTGCTGGCCTGGCTGCTCGCCCCCGGGCTGCCGCTGCACACCGGCGTGACCGCCGGCGTCGACCTGGGAGTGGCCAGCCTGCCGCAGCTCGACGAGATGCTGGCGGCGAGCCGGACGGCCGGGCGACCCGCCCGACTGCACCTGAAGATCGACACCGGGCTGGCCCGGGGTGGCGCGACGGTCGCCGACTGGCCGGCTCTGCTCGACGCCGCCGCCAAGGCACAGGCCGACGGACTTGTCGAGGTGGTGGGGGTGTGGAGCCACTTCGTCTACGCGGACCTGCCCGGTCACCCGACCACGGACCGGCAGGTGGCGGTTTTCCACGAGGGGCTGGCCATGGTCGAGCGGGCCGGGCTCCGCCCGCGCTACCGGCACCTGGCCAACTCGGCGGCCACACTGACCCGGCCGGACACCCACTTCGACCTGGTCCGTCCGGGGCTGGCCGTCTACGGCCTCTCCCCGGTGGCGGGCGAGACGTACGGGCTGCGTCCGGCGATGACCGCCCGCGCCCGGGTGATGCTGACCAAGCGGGTGCCGGCCGGTGCGGGCGTCTCCTACGGCCACACCTACACGACCGAACGCGAGGCCAACCTGGCCGTGGTGCCGCTCGGCTACGCCGACGGGGTGCCCCGGCACGCCTCGAACTGCGGACCGGTGCAGCTCGGCGGGGTCCGCCGGACCATTTCGGGTCGGGTCTGCATGGACCAGTTCGTGCTCGACTGCGGCGACGACCCGGTGGCCGCCGGCGACGTGGCGACCCTGTTCGGCAGCGGGTCCGACGGTGAGCCCACGGCCGACGACTGGGCCGAGGCGGTCGGCACCATCAACTACGAGATCGTCACCCGGTTCGGCAGCACCCGGGTCCCACGCGTCTACGACGGCGATCGGACATGACCGGTTGGCAGATCCCGCGGCCCCGGACCACCGCCGGAAAGGCCGCCGGTCTGGTCGGTGCGGCGCTGGGGGTGGCCGCCGCCGGGCTGGCCGCCGGGGTCGCCACGGAACGCGCCCTGGTCCGCCGGCTGAAGTCGGACCCCACCGACCCGTACGCCGACGAGGTCTTCGGTGACCAGCGGTACGACGAGGCGTACCGGCTGGAGATGCCGGACGGCACCGACATCCACGTCGAGGTGGTCGAGCCGACCCGCCCGGTCGACGGCAACCCGACCGTGCTGCTGGTGCACGGCTTCTGCCTGGACATGGGCACCTTCCACTTCCAGCGCAAACTGCTCGCCGAGCGGGGTGAGCACCGGATCGTCGCGTACGACCAACCGGGGCACGGCCAGTCGGGGCGGCTGGAGACCGGCGAGTACGACCTGACCGCGCTCGGCCGTACGCTGCGCCGGGTGATCGACGAGGCGGCCCCGGAAGGGCCACTGGTGCTCGTCGGTCACTCGATGGGTGGCATGACCATCATGGCCCTGGCCGAGCTGTACCCGGAGATGTTCGGCGACCGGGTGGTGGGGACCGTGCTGATGGCCACGTCGGGCGGGCTGCTGGCAGAGACGAAACTGGTCGCGCCCGCCCTGCTCGGCCGGGTGGGTGCGCCGGTGCTCTACATGGCGGGCAACGTCACCCGGTACGGCGGGGCGGTCATCGACCGGGCCCGCCGCTCGACGACGAACGTGGCCTGGTTGCTGACCCGCAGGTACGGCTTCGGCACCCGTCAGCCGAGCCCCGCCCTGGTGTCGTACGTGGAGGAGATGAACTCCCGCACCTCCGCCGACACGGTGACCCGTTACCTGCGTACCCTGGCGACCCACTCCAGGTTCCCGGCGCTGGCCGCGTTGGCCGGCACGCCGGTGCTGGTGATCGTGGGAGACAAGGACATGATCACACCGTTGACCCACTCGGAGGAGATCGTCCGTCGGCTGCCGCACGCCGAGTTCGTCAGGATCCCCGACAGCGGTCACGTGGTGATGCTGGAGCACGCCGACGAGGTCAACGCCGCGGTGCTCCGCTTCCTCGACACCTGCGGGCGGGACGACTCGTGACCGAGGTGGTGCTGCCGACGGTCGCGGACACGTACGCCTTCGGACGCCGGCTGGCCGGGCTGCTGCGCGCCGGCGATCTGGTGCTGCTCACCGGCCCGCTGGGTGCCGGCAAGACTGCGCTGACCCGGGGGATCGGCGCCGGCCTGGGAGTGCTCGGTGACATCACCTCCCCGACGTTCGTGATCGCCCGGGTGCACCGCCCGGACCCGACGAGCGGGCGAGGTGTGTCGCTTGTGCACGCCGACGCGTACCGGTTGGGTGACGCGGGCGACCCCCGAGCCGAGATCGACGATCTCGACCTGGATGCTTCGGTCGACGACTCGGTGACCGTGGTCGAGTGGGGCGAAGGACTGGTCGAGCAACTGGCCGACGCGCACCTGCGGGTCCGTCTGCACCGGCACGACGACGACACCCGCACGGCGGAGCTGGAGCCGGTCGGCGGCGACTGGGCGGAGCGCCTGGCGGCCCTCGCCGCCCTGGGCTGAGCGCTGTCGTACCCGCTGCCTACAGTGCCCGGAGACGATCCGACCGGTGAGAGGTTGCCGATGCCCGACGACACCCCTGCTCTCGACTTGCTGGCGCTCCTCCCCGACGAGTGGCGGGCGGTGCTGACCCCTCATCTCGACCCGGCCCGGGTGTCCGCGTTGAGCGCGTTCGTCGCCGCGGAGTACGCCGCCGGCCCGGTCTTCCCGCCGGTCGAGGATCTGTTCTCGGCCTATCGGCTCTGTGCACCGTCGGCCTGTCGGGTGTTGATCCTCGGGCAGGATCCCTACCACCGCGCCGGCCAGGCCCACGGGCTCAGCTTCAGCGTGCGCGAGGGGGTGTCGGTGCCGCCGTCGCTGCGCAACGTCTTCAAGGAGCTGGGCGAGGATCTGGGCATGCCGAAGCCGCGCAGCGGCAACCTCGACGGCTGGGCGGCGCAGGGTGTGCTGCTGCTCAACTCGGTGCTGACCGTGCGCCAGGGCACCCCCGGGTCGCACGCCAACCGGGGCTGGGAGGAGTTCACCGACGCGACCATCCGGGCACTCGACGCGCTGGAGTCCCGAGTGGTCTTTCTCCTCTGGGGCGGGTACGCGCGCAAGAAGGCGGCGCTCGTCGGCAACCCACAGCACGTGGTGCTGGAGGCGGGCCATCCGAGCCCGATGAATCCGCGTGGCTTCCTCGGCAGCCGGCCGTTCAGCGCCGCCAACAAGGCCCTCGCCGACGCCGGCCTGTCCACCATCGACTGGGAGCGCTCGGCCGGCTGAGCCGCCGTACGCTCCCCCGCGTCGTCCGCACGTACCAGGCGGTGGTACCCGCCTGGCTGGTCGGTGGGGCCGGTCGGACGAGGGTTCTTGACTGACGTCGTAGTTGCGATAACGATATCAAAATATCGATGTCGGCTTACGTCTTCAGTCTGGGGGGTCAGCGACGACGCGAAGCAGCAGTGGAGCACCCACCCAACCGACAGTTCGGCAATTCGTACAACCATGGCGCGACATCGACGTGCGGTGACCGTCCCCTCGACCGCACGCACCCCGCCGCCTTTCGAAGGAGAAACACACCACCATGAACGAAATCCCCACACACCGTAAGAGTCGCCGACGCGGCCGCATCAGGATGCTGGCTGCCGCGGCCTTCGCCGCAGTGTTGGCCACCACCGGCACCGTCGCGATCTCGGCCAGCCCCGCCCAGGCCGAGGCCGACCGGCAGGTCTGTT
>NZ_BOPD01000053.1:0-26998 GCF_016863575.1 Micromonospora sediminimaris | reverse complement strand
CTGAGCAGCGGATGTAGGACGAACTGGGCTTGGGTGAGGGCGCCGTGTTCATCGAGCCAGTGCAGGGCGGCTTCGATACCTTGACGGGCATCCTCCGGGCGCAGGTCGGCACGGCTCAGCAAGGTCGCGATGACGAAGCTTGCCTCCAGCGCCGTTCGATGCAGCGCCAGCCAGACGGTCGCCACGTCGATCAGGTGGGCGGCCTGTGGCGTGGCGACGGTGCGCAGTCCTTTGTAGAGGATGTGGCGCGCCGGCAGTGATTTTCCGTGCTCGGTCAGCCAGGGTTCCCCGAGTTGCGGCCAGTGCTGGAACAGCGCCTGCGCCCATGCGGAGTTGTCCAGCACCGAGCCGAGGGCGTAGGCGCCCACGTCACGCTGGCTGGCCAGCAGCAGGCCGGCCGCGTCCGCGTTGGCGGCCAACCAGGCCGTGCAATGCCCGGCGAGCGGCCCGTCGCGTTGCTGGAGGGCCATGTCCCGCAGCAGCCGGTCCAGGTTCATGGCGTACCGGCCGATGGTGCGGGCACTGGTCAGACACGCGTCGAGGATCCGGTCGGCGACCTTGGTGCGGACCGTGTCGAGGCCAGCCCGCACGGTGGTGTGCTCCAGCAACTGGTCGACCACGATGTCGTGCACCGGCGCCAGGCCGTCCGGCGTGTGGATCATCCAGCCCATCGCGAGCAGGACGTCGAGCAGGTGCTCGGCGCGCGACTCGTCGCTCTGCTCGACCCGGCCGCCGCAGGCGACCAGGGCGGGACGCGGCTGCGGAGTGGCGGCGGCCATCGCGGCGTAGACCTGTAGCCGCAGGTCAGGGTCGCGCGCGTCGTCCAGCCGCTCGGCGTGATGCAGCAGGTCGTCCTCGTTGAGCCGGCGGACCAGCCAGTCCAGGAGGTTCTCCGGCCGCAGGTCGCCGATCGCCGTCGACAGCCGCCCCCGATCCGCCTGTGCCTCGGCCGCAGCGGCGATCAGGGTGGCGATGACCGGTCGTCGGCCGCACAACTGCGACAACCGCTCCTCGCCGAGGATCGTTCGCGCCCGGGGGGCCAGCGCGGTGACGACCTGGTGCCGGATCCGGTCAAGGTGCTCGTCGTCGGGTCGCAACTCGACAGGTTTGAACACCTCGGTGAGTGGGGTGTTGTCCTTCTGATGGAACCAGCCGGGCCGGGCCGATCCGAGCAGGGCCAGCCGGATGCCACGGGCACGCGCGGCCGGCAGCAGTCGGTGCCGGATCGCCGGGTAGTCCAGGGCGCTGAGGTTCAGGTAGTCGATGATGATCAGCAGGCGTTCGTCGGCGCAGCCGGTCACCACCTCGATCAGCTGCTCGGTGGTGACCAACGGCTCGCCGGGGCGGACGTGCAGCACCCGCCAACCCGCGTCGACCGCGCGGCCGGCGACCTCCAAACAGGTGCGGGTCTTGCCGATTCCGGCCTGACCGACCAGGAGCAGGCCGGACTGGCCGGCCTGCTCGTCGAGGCGCTTCAGCAGCCGTACGGGATGGGTGGCGGCGTCGCTGTCGGCGGGTGACACGTACGGCAGTCGGTCGCCGCGCAGGTTGTCGGCCAGCTCGGTCAACGCCTCCGCGTGTTCGACGATTCCGGTCGGCAGCAGCTGCGGTGGTTCCCGTTCGACCTGGTCGAGCGAGGTGCCGACCAGGCCGGCGAAGGCGGGGTCGGTGAGCAGCCGGGTGATGCGTACCGCGTCCAGCCGGCCAGGACCGTACCGGGACGGCACCGCCACCATGACACCCAGCAGGAGTTGCCGATCGCCCGCGGTCAGCAGCGGGGCACCCGAGTAACCGCTGTGCGGGTGCGGCTCCAACACCGGCGTGCCGGTGTCGTCGCGTACCACCGCACCGGTGTCGTCGCGCTGTGGCTGCGGCGGCTGCGGCGCGATCCTGGTGGAGTCCAGGGCGTACCGGTGGTCCTCGAAGCCGAGGCTGGGCATGACCTGCCCGGGCAGCTCGTCGAGGTGGCGGCCGTCGGGCGTGACCCGGACCCAGGGATAACCGACGGTGAGACAGGGCACCGGCCGATGTCCGTGCAGCTCGCCGTAGCGGATGCGAGTCTGCTCGCGGGACCAGAGCGGCACGTCCATCCGGATCAGGGCCGCGTCGGCGTCGAGGTCGTCGCCGCGCCAGATCACCGTCGCCCGGTGCTCCGGCTCGGTGGGGCTGTCGCTGCGGGATACCCAGGTCGGCTCCCCGCGGGCACCCACGACGTGACCGGCGGTGAGCACCAGGTCCTCCCCCACGGCGTACCCGGAGCCGAGCAGCCTGCCGCGCACCTTCACCACCTGTTGGACGTGCGGCTCCAGTCCCGTCACGAGAGGTGGCCGGCGCAGGTGTGACGGTTGTCGTCGCTGTTGGTGCCGTCGGGGCAGATCGTGTTCCGCCAGACGACCCCGCCGATCGAAGCGCCGGTCAGGTCCGCGCCGGTCAGGTCGGCGTTGGTGAAGTCGGCGTGGTCGAGCTTGGCGTCGCGCAGATCGGCGTCCCGCAGGTACGCGTCGACGAAACGGGCGTTGCGCAGGTCGGCGGTCGGTTGGACGGCCGGCGGGTTGGCGGCCCAGGCGAAGGCCACGATGCCGATGGCGGCGACAGCGGTGGCCAGCATCAATTTACGCAGGGCGTGCCGGAACTGGTTCTTCAGCGCCTCGTGGGTGGCGGTGTCCTCGATCGCGGTGATCCGTTCGTCGAGGTCGGCGATCCCGGCCGCCAACTGCGTCCGTACGTCGTCAGCGGTCGACGGCTCGCGCTGTGCGGCAATCAGTTCCTCGCGGGCGGTGATGATGTCGGCCGGTGTGGAGAAGCCCTGGAGGTACTTGGGGTTGCGCCGGAAGTGCTCCACGACCGTGGTCAACTCGGATCGCCGTTGCGTCCACGCCGCGTCCAGGTCGCTGACCAGCACCAGCTTCGGGAGCAGAATCTGCACGGCGGTCCAGATGGCGTAGACCACAGTGGAGAGCCCGGCAGCCGCACCCGTTACCGCGACCCACAGCCGGGCGCGGTCGACGGAGTCGGGTACGCCGAGCGGGAGTTCGCCGATGCTTGACAGTTGGCTGCCGGCCAGCATTGCCGCACCCACCGCGGCGGCGCTGGCCACCAGCCACTTCGCCGCGTCACGGATGCGGTCGTTGCCGCGTTCCAGGGCGTCGGTGCCGCCGGTGGCCTCCCCCTCAGTGATCATCACGTTCGATGTCCACACCGGGCTTCGGGCGGACGATCGGCGGCAGTTGGGCGCTGCCGATCCAGTTCGGGTCGAGGCCCACCTCGGTCTCGTCCGCGCCACGGGTTATCCGGTCGGCGTTTCCGGGCTCGATGTCGTGGGGTTGTCGGTGCCGGGGAACGGGAGAGTGCCGTGGCTGCCGCCATGGATAGAGCGTCAATCGAATGCGATGTGCGTGGGTGTTTTCGACAGGCGCAAGATGCCACGTGACGCCGCTGCCATTCTCCCGGGTGACCAGGTGCAGTTCCACGTCGACGCTGTCTTCGGCAGCGCCGGATGTCGATCGCTGCAGATCCCGGATCAGCGCGGACAGTGCGGTGGGCAGGGAAATGTCCGGCACCAGGCCTCCAACATGGACTTCGACTGGCAGCTGCTTGCAACTGAACGTTAACCGACCGGACAAGGCGCCGAATCCACCGGTAGGTGTATCGGCGGTGGCCTTACGAAGGGCATCGAATCGACGAGTCGGTAATGCGACTTTCCTGGGACGGCTCGGGGTGATTCTGCTAGCCATTGACGACTCGGCCGGCGAGCGAATGTTGACAAGAGGCCGACGGGCTCAACGACCGGCGCGGCCGAGCGGGCGTGCCGGCGGGTGGAGTGGTGCCTGCCCGCTCCGGGGTGACCGGCAGCGGCGAGGGTCCGTCGGCCACGGCGGTGCCGGACGCCGCCCCAGCTCCCTGATCGGCGGGCGTTCATGCTGGTCGTGGCGGCTTCCGGGGCGGGGTGTGGGGCTGCAGGGGACCCGGTGTCGCAGGTAACAGTTTGAAAACTTCGCCCACGGTCTTGACATGGAGGGGCCTTCAGTAAGAACTTTTACCACTAACAGTTAACAGTCTTTTCCGAAAGGCGTCCCATGGTTGATCACGAGGCGGACACCTCCGCGGGCACCGCGGTGGCCGACGTCGATGGGGTTGACCGCCGGGGCGCACTGGGCGTTGCCTCCGACGGGACACTGGCCCGGGTCCGTACCGGTGCCGCCGAACTGACCGGCGCGCTGCGGCGGGTCGCCGAGCACGTGCTCAGCGACCCGGAGGCGGCGGCCCGCGCCACCATCGTGGAACTGGCCGAACGCAGCGGCACCTCGCCGGCCACGGTCACCCGGTTCTGCCGCGCGATGGGCTTCGACGGCTACGCCGACCTGCGTCTGGGTATCGCCGCCGAGACCGGTCGGGCACGCTCGGCCGGCTGGACCGTTGACATCGGCCGAGAGATCCAGCCCGGCGACCCGCTGGAGCGGGTACTGGAGCAGATCATGGCCGCCGACACCCGGGCCATGCATGACACCGCCGCGCTGCTCGACCTGACCGAGGTCGAGCGGGCCGCCGTCGCCATCGCCGGTGCCGAGCGGGTGAACATCTTCGGTGCCAGCGGCAGCGCCCTCGTCGGCGAGGAGATGCAGTTCAGCCTGCACCGCATCGGCGTGGCCGCGTGGGCCTGGAACGACGTGCACTCCGGGCTGGCCGCTGCCGCGCTGCTGCGTCCCGGCGACGTGGCGTTGGGCATCTCGCACAGCGGCCAGACCCGCGAGGCCATCGAGATGCTCGCCGAGGGCGGCAGCCGGGGTGCCACCACCATCGCGCTTACCGGATTCCGTCGGTCGCCGCTGGCCGAGTTGGCCGACATCGTGCTGCTCACCGCCAGCCAGGCCACCACGTTCCGGCCGGACGCGCTGTCGGCCCGGCATCCTCAACTTGTCGTCCTCGACCTGCTCTACATCGCGGTCGCCCAGCGCACCCACGACCGCGCCCACGCGGCCTTCCGGCGTACCGCCCAGGCCGTGGACGGGCACAAGGCAGCGAGGGAGGCCAGCGCATGATCAGCGCCCAGGGGTACGCCGACGCCGTCCGGCCAGTCCTCGACCGGCTGGTCGAGCGGGGTGCCGAGTCGCTGGGCCGGGCCGCCGACCTGATCGCCGCCAGCCTGCGTGACGGTGGGGTGTTGCAGACGTTCGGCGCCGGACACTCGGAAGCCTTCGCCGCCGAACTGGTCGCCCGGGCCGGCGGGCTGGTACCCACCAACCGGATCTCCCTGCACGACCTGGTGCTGCACGGCGGTGCCTCGCATCAGGTGCTCGCCGACCCGAAGCTGGAACGTGACCCGGCCGTCGCGCATCAGCTCTACGCGATCGCCGCACCCCAGCCGCAGGACGTCTTCGTGGTGGCGTCCCAGTCCGGCATCAACGGTTCGGTGGTCGAACTGGC
This sequence comes from Micromonospora sediminimaris, assembly GCF_016863575.1. Classification (NCBI taxonomy): domain Bacteria; kingdom Bacillati; phylum Actinomycetota; class Actinomycetes; order Micromonosporales; family Micromonosporaceae; genus Micromonospora; species Micromonospora sediminimaris. The sequence goes on along the minus strand of NZ_BOPD01000053.1, from coordinate 21,574 downwards.
GCTGCTGGCCACCGAACGCGGTCACCCGCTGATCGCGGTCACCTCGGTCGAGCACACCGGACGGGTGGCCCCGCGGCACCCGTCCGGCCGGCGGCTCGTCGATCTCGCCGACGTCGTGCTGGACAACGGCGCGCCGTACGGCGACGCACTGCTGCCGCTCGAGGGCGGCGGCGCGGTCTGTGCGGTCTCCTCGGTCACCTCGGCGCTGCTGGCGCAGCTGCTGACCGCGGAGGTCGTACGACGGTTCCACCAGGCCGGAGAGGCACCCCCTATCTACCTCTCCGCCAACGTCCCCGGTGGGGACGAGCACAACCTCGCCCTCGAGTCGCGGTACGCCGGGCGACTCCGGCGCACCGCCTGACCCGACATCACAAGGAGAGTCACACGATGTCCGTTACCCCCGATCTCGACCGCCGGACCCTGCTGCGCCGCGCGGCGGCCGCGGGCCTCCTGGTGACCCCGGCCGCCGGTCTGCTCAGCGCCTGCGCCGGCAGCACGCCGAGCCAGAACGACGACAGCGCCGGGGAGAAGAGCAACGACAACCCCTTCGGCGTGCAGGACGGCAGCGCCGTGAAGGTGGTCATCTTCAACGGTGGGTTGGGTGACGCCTGGGCCAAGGAGGACCAGGCGATCTTCAACGCCAAGTACCCCAACGTCACCGTCAACATGAGCTCCACCCAGAAGATCAAGACCGAAGAGCAGCCCAAGATGGCGACGCAGCCCAGCGACGTCGTCATGAACTCCGGCGCCGACATGATGGACATCAGCACCCTGGTCAACGAGGGTGCCATCGAGCCGCTGGACGACCTGCTGGCCGCCCCGGCCTGGGACAGCGAGGGTACGGTGGCCGACACGCTGCTGCCGGGCACCGTCGGTGACGGCACCTACCAGGGCAAGTTCTTCGTGGTGAACGTGGCCTACACGGTCTGGGGCAACTGGTACAACTCGGTGTTGTTCGACAAGGAGGGCTGGACGCCGCCGAAGACCTTCGACGACTTCTTCGCCCTCGCCCCGAAGATCAAGGCCAAGGGCATGGCCCCGTACGTGTACGACGCCGTGCACGGCTACTACCCGCGCTGGGCGCTGATGGCGACGGTCTGGAAGTCCGCCGGCAAGCAGGCCGTCATCGACATCGACAACCTCAAGGAGAACGCCTGGCGGGCCGAGGGCGTCCTGCCGGCGCTGGAGGCGTGGGAGAAGCTGGTCAAGGACAAGCTGCTGCTGCCCGGCAAGCTCGACCACACCCAGTCGCAGCAGGCGTGGCTCGACGGCAAGGCGGCCTTCATCCAGGTCGGCACCTGGCTGAAGAACGAGATGGCGGCGACCATCCCGCCGGGCTTCGAGATGAAGATCTCCGACTACTGGGGCCTGGGCGCCACCGACAAGGCGCCGAACGACGTCTACGCCGGCGCCGGCGAGGGCATCGTCGTCCCGGCCAAGGCGCCGAACAAGGCCGCCGCCAAGGAGTTCCTGCGCGCGGTGCTGTCCAAGGCCGGCTCGGCGAAGTTCGCCGAGCTGACCAAGTCCCTGGCCTCCACCAAGGGCTCCGGCGACAACGTCCAGGACGCCGCTCTCGCCAGCGCCAACGAGCTGATGAAGAACGCCAGCTCGGACCTGATCTCGATCAAGCTCTGGAACTTCTACGCCGACCTGGACAAGGAGAGCCAGAACCTGTCCGCCGAGTTGATGGCCGGCCGGTTGACCGCCGCGCAGTTCGTCGACAAGATGCAGGCCGCCGCCGACAAGGTCGCCCAGGACTCGTCGATCACCAAGCAGACCCGCGACGCCTGATCCGAACGGAAAGAGTGAGTCCCATGCGGCACGGTGTTGCGCGTTTCGTCACGGGTTTCCTGGCCCTGCCGGTCGGGCTGTACCTCTTCTACGTGGTGTGGCCCTTCCTCCAGGCGGCCGGGTACTCGCTGACCGACTGGGGAGGTTACTCCGACAGGCAGCAGTTCGTCGGGCTGGACAACTACCTCCGGCTGTTCTCCGACGAGCTGATCAGGAAGGCGTTCTGGCACAACGTCTTCTTCCTGATCACCGTGCCGCTGTTCACCATCGCGCTGGCCCTGTTCCTCGCGTTCCTGCTCAACGTGGGCGGACGCGAGGACAAGGCCGGCATCCGGGGAGTGTTCGGCTCCGGCCTCTACAAGGTCATCTTCTTCTTCCCGCAGGTGCTGTCCCTGGTCGTCATCGCGGTGATGTGGCAGCAGATCTACCGCGCTGACGGCCAGGGCCTGATCAACGGCATGCTGATGAAGATCGGGCTGGTCAGCGAGGACGACCCGATCACCTTCATGTACGACCCGGAGCCGTTCCTCGGCGTACCGGCGGTGCTGTGGTGGCTGTTGCTGATCGCGGTCTGGAGCGGCGCCGGCTTCTACATGGTGCTCTTCTCCGCGGCCATGCAGTCCATCCCGAAGGACGTCTACGAGGCGGCCATCCTGGACGGTGCCGGCCGGTTCCACACCTTCTTCCGGATCACCCTGCCGCTGCTGCGGGACACCGTCTCGGTGGCCTGGGTCTACCTGGGCTTCATCGCCCTGGACATGTACGCCCTGGTGTTCGTCATGACGCCCAGCCAGGGTGGCCCGAACCACGCCAGTGAGATCTTCGCGTCGGTGCTGAACTTCACCGCCTTCCAGAAGGGTCAGTTCGGTTACGCCTGCGCGATGGGCGTGGCACTGGCGATCTTCACGATCCTGCTGGCCGCTCTCCAGCTGAGGATCACCCGTCGTGAGCGGATCGAGTACTGAGGAGACCTGGACGATGAGCACGGTGACCCACACTCCGGGTGGCCTGGCCGGCCCCGACCAGACTCCACCACCGGGTCGTACGCCGGCACAGCGCGCCGCCGTCGGCGGCGGCCGGGCCGGAGCGCGCTTCTTCAACGGCTTCTCACACCTGTTCCTCGCCGTATGGGCGATCATGGTGGTCTACCCGCTGCTGTGGGTGGTGATGTCGGCGCTCAAGACCGACTCGGAGGTCATCCGCAAGCCGCTGTCGCTGATCCCCGAGCAGTTGCAGTGGGGCAACTTCGCCCGAGCCTGGACCGAGGGGCACATCGGGTCGTTCTTCCTCAACACCATCCTGGTGCTGACCGGCAGCGTCTTCCTCACCATGCTGCTCGGCTCGATGGCCGCCTACGTGCTCGCCCGCTACGAGTTCCCCGGCAACCGGCTGATCTACTACATGTTCCTGTCCGGGCTGACCCTGCCGATCTACCTTGCCGCGGTGCCGCTGTTCAAGGGCGTCTACAACACCGGCGTGGTGCTGCCGTTTCTCGGCCCGAACAGCCACGTCATGCTGATCCTGGTCTACGTTGCCTGGTCGCTGTCGTTCACCGTCTTCTTCATGCACTCGTTCTTCCGTACCCTGCCGAACGCCATCGCCGAGGCGGGCATGGTCGACGGCGCGTCGCACAGCCGGTTGTTCTTCAGCGTGATGTTGCCGATGGCCAAACCGGGCCTGATCAGCATCGGCATCTTCAACGTCCTCGGCCAGTGGAACCAGTGGTACCTGCCGACCCTGCTCATGCAGTCGGTGGCCGGCGAGCCGAAGAACCAGGTCATCTCCCAGGGCCTGATCGAGCTGTCGGTCAACCAGGGCTACCGCTCCGACTGGTCCGGCCTGTTCGCCGGGGTCACCATGGCGATGCTGCCGGTGCTCATCGTCTACATCGTCTTCCAACGTCAGGTGCAGTCCGGCCTCACCGCCGGCGTCAGCAAGTAACCGCCGCCGCGCAGGACGTGCTCGGTCCGGGAACCAACGGCCTCCACCCGAGTCCGACCGGTCCCGGACCGAGCGCGCGACACCTCAGACGCCCTCCCCGTCGAGGGTGATCCCCAGCTGGTCGCGCAGGGCCGCCTGCCCGGCGGCGGTGAGGCGTACGGCGCGGCCGGACCCGATGCGCACCACCCACCCGTGGCCGAGAAACCGCTCGCACAGCTTCGCGCCAACCAGTCCGCCAAGGTGCTCCCGGCGTTCGGTCCAGTCGAGGCAGCCCCGGACCAGCGGCCGGCGGCCCGACCGGGGCCACGCCGGATCCCAGCCGAGCAGGTCGATCAGCCAGGACCGGCCGGCCGGGGTGAGCGCGAAGCCGCCGCCGTTGTCCAGCAGCCCTCGCCCGATCATCGCCTCGGTCACCGCCACACCGAGCCGTCCGGCCAGGTGGTCGTAGCAGGTCCGGCCCCGGCGCAGGGCCGCGCTGGCGGTGGCCGCCCGCAGACCACCGGTCCGGTCGGGAGGCGGTTCGAACCGGGCCGACAGGTCCTCCAGCAGTTGCGCCACCGAGGGGTCGGCGAGTTGCACGTACCGGTGCCGGCCCTGGCGACGCTGAACGAGCAGACCGCCCTCGACGAGGCGGTGCAGGTGCCCGGTGGCGGTGGAGGGCGCGACACCCGCGTACGCGGCGAGTTCGCTCGCGGTCCACGCCCGGCCGTCGAGCAGCGCGAGGCAGATGCCGGCACGGGTCTCGTCGGCCAGCAGCGCCGCGAGCCCGGCAAGGTCGGCAGCGGAGGTCACCGACCCATTGTCGGGTACGACAGTTCGGTGCTCACCGAAGGATCGTGGTCGTAGCCTTCGCCGCATGCTGGAGATACGCGGCCGCGCGGCCGCCCTCGCGGTGCTGACCGACCCGACGTTCGTCGTGCCGCCCGTCCCACCCGCGTCCACCGGCGTCGCCTGGCTGCGTGCCACGGTGGGCCGGTTCAGTTCCGGCATCGAGTACGAGCGCCGGCGCGGCTTGTCCGTCGCGATCCTGGACGCGATCCCGCTGGAGCCGCTACGCCATGCCGGTGACTCCCACCCGGTGGCGGTCCTGGCCCCTCGGCTGGGAGTCACCCGTCCCGTGGTGCAGTTGATCCGCGACGTGGCGCAGGCGTACCAGCCCGGCACCGGTGACGAGTCGCGGGCCGACCCTGCCGTGCATCGGTTGGTGGCGCTCTTCGGCGGCAGATTCGACGAGCCGACCGCCGCCCGCATCGGCGTGCTCGTCCAGGCCTGCGAGGCAACGGCCGTCCTGATCGACCGGACCCGACACCGTCACGTCGACGAGGTGCTGCGTGACGATCCGCCGGTGCCGGCGACCAAACGGCAGGCGACGGTCACCGCCACCGTGGCCGGTATGACCGTCGAGGCCGGTGAGGTCGTACGGGTGCCCCTGGCCGGTGATCTGGCGTTCGGTGCGGGACCTCGACGCTGCCCCGGCCGGGCCCACGCTCTCGCGTTGGTGGCCGGAGCACGCGGATGAGCGGCGGCTTCGCAGCGCTGCACCGTGTCGACGACCCGCTGGTTCTGCCGAACGTCTGGGACCTCGCGTCGGCCCGGTTCCTGGTCGAGGCCGGGTTCGTCGCGCTCGGTACCACAAGCCTCGGCGTCGCGGCCGTCAACGGCCTGCCCGACGGCGCGGCCGTCACCGGGGCCGCGACCGTGTCGCTCATCCGCCGGCTGGCGGCGCTGCCGGTACACCTCACCGCCGACATCGAGACCGGATCGGTCGCCGCGGCGGTCGCGGTGGCCGAGGCCGGCGCGGTGGGCGTCAACCTGGAGGACGCCATGGGTCCGGCGCCGGAGCACGCGGCACTGATCCGGTCGGTGAAGCGGGAGGTGCCGGGGCTGTTCGTCAATGCCCGTACCGACACGCACTGGCAGCGTCCCGGTGACCTGACGGAGGCGGTCGACCGGGTTCGACGCTACGCCGACGCCGGCGCCGACGGCGTCTTCGTCCCCGGTCTGGCCGAGCCCGCCGACATCGCGGCGGTGGTGGCCGCCGTCGACGTACCGGTAAACATCCTGTACCTGCCGGCCCGGCACACCGTGACCACCCTGGCGGAGCTGGGTGTGCGGCGGATCAGCACCGGCTCACTGCTGTTCCGGGCGGCCCTGGCTGCCGTCGTGGACACCGCGACAGCGGTACGCGAGGGGCGCGCCGTACGCCCCGACCTCCCGTCGTACGCCCAGGTGAACGTCGGGCCCGGCGAGCGCGCCGCCGGGGACGTCCCCTGACGGTGCCGGTCGGCGGTCGCGTCATGCCTGCGATGTCGGCGAGACGAGAAGTCGTCGCACGGATAGGCGCGCCAAACCGCGTTGCTGCCGACATCCCGATGGAACCAGTCCGCGGGTGGGTCAGCTCACGACGTGGTCCAGCTTGGCATGATCGCCTGTGTCGGGATCGTGCCGCTGGCGCTGATCTGTGGGCCGCTGCGGGAGATCCCGTGGTTCTGGACGGTGGTGGACCTGTCTTTCGCCGTCGGGGCGTTTCCGCCGTTGTGGTTCGCGTACCGGCACATCCGGGCGATCGAGTCGCAGCGGGCCGAACCGGCGGCATCGACCCGCTCGTCGACCCACGAGACCGCCGGGCCGGCCCGTCCGTGACAGTGGTTCCGCTCAGGACGTGGCCGTTGCGCCAGCGGCGAGGCGGTGGGCGGGTTGAAACAGTTCGATCAGGTTGCCGGCCGGGTCGGCGAGCAGGATCTGGCGTCCGCCCGGGCCGCTGACCGGCTCGCTGCGGAACGACACTCCGACGCCGCGCAGTCGATCGATCTCGGAATCCAGGTCGTCGACGACGAGGTGGATGCGGTTGCGGCCGGCGGCGGCGACGTCGGTGGGGGTGGCGCGGGCACCGGAGCTGGCCGGCCCGGACAACAGCAGCCGTAGCGGGCCGCGCACCACGTCGGCGAAGGCGGGGGCGGCGCTGGTGTGCAGGGCGAACCCGAGATGCGTGGTGTAGAACTCGACGGCGGCGCTCACGTCGTCGACGAGGTAGCGGACGCTTGCGTACCGGGGGTCTGTCATGGCCGGATCTCCTTCGCGGGCCGGGCTGCGGTGAGCACGGGTAGTAGATGTCGGACGCGGATGTCGATGTCGATCGCCAGGCGGTGGAAGGCGGGATAGTCGGCGGCCGTCGCGGGATCGGGGATGCTCCAGTGGACCCGTCGGGGTTCGTGGGGCAAGTCGGGGCAGACCTCGCGGGCCTTGTCGCACATGGTGATCACGTAGTCGTACCGGCGGCGGGCGACTGTGTCGAGGTGTCGGGGCTGCTGCCCGACGACGTCGACACCGAAGCTGTCGCGTAGTACGCGGACCGCGTGCGGATGCAGGCCCGACCTGGGTCGGGTGCCGGCACTGACCACCCTGACCTCGTCTCCGGCGCGGCGGTGCAGCAACGCCTCGGCGATCGGTGAGCGGGCGCTGTTGCCGGTGCACACGAAGAGCACACTCAGCCTCCGCGATCGTTGTCGATCAACCGGGGGAGGCGTCGTCGCGGCGAGCAGCGCGGGATGCAGGGCCCTGCCGGCCTCGGCCAGTGCCAGGGCGCAGGAGTCCAGATCGAGGTGGTAGTAGCTGTCCCGGCCGTCGAAGCTGCTGCGCGAGGCGCTGACCAGCCCGCCGTCACGCAGCAGCCGAAGGTGGTAGGAGACCAGGTTCTGCGGCTCGCCGACCAGCGCCACCAACTCCCGGACGCGGAGATCGCCGGTCGCCAGCTCGGTCAACAGTCGCCAGCGCAGCGGATGGGCGGCCAGGTGCAGGAATGACGGAGTGGTACGACTCGATGACGCCACGACCAGATATTACATCAAATCCGCTTGATGGGTTGGGTTGACCTGCCGGTTTCGGCATCGCTACCTGGTCGTGGCCGGGTTCTTCCAGACCGGGCCGCGCAGAGCGAAGTCGATGGTGGCAGCCACGGTGGCAGCGCGTTCCGTGCCGTACTCCCGCTCGGTCAGCCACAGGCCCAGATCGATACCGGCGCTCAACGCGCCCGCAGTGACCCGGTCGCCGTCGTCGACCACCCGCTCCTCGATCACGTGCACGCCGTAGGCGCGCAACTCGTCGTACGCGTGGCGATTCGTCGTGGCGTTGCGCCCGGTGAGCAGACCGGCCGCCCCGAGCAGCATCGCGCCGGTGCAGACCGACGCCATCCACCTTGCGGAACCGGCGACCTCAGCCAATCTCCTGGGCAGCACGCCGGCCTGAGCCTGCGCCCAGGAGCCCTGCTCGGCCCGGTTCAGCCAACCACCGCCGACCACGATCACTCCGTCCGGGCGATCCAACACACCGGGAACGTTCAGCTGGACGCCCCGCATGCTGCGAACCGGACCCGGCCCCTCCGCGACCACCAGATCCACCTCGAACCCGGCACTGGACAGCACCTCGAACGGGCCGAAGGCATCGAGTTCATCAAAGCCGTCGAATACGACGATCTCTACTCTCACCCGTACAGCGTCGCGATCGCCGCCAGGACGGGCCAGTGGCATGCTTGCCATCGTGCGTGAGGAACCGGCCATTCATCGCGTTGCTGTACTGGCTCTCCCTCCGGTCGTGGCGTTCGACGCGGCCATCGCCACGCAGGTCTTCGGCCACGAAGGTCTCGGCAGGTACGAGGCTGTCCTCTGCTCGCTGCGGGCCGGGCCGGTGCCGACCACCACACCCGGGTTCGGTATCACCGTCGCGGCTGGCCTCGAAGCGGTCGCCACCGCCGACACCGTCATCGTGCCCGGGTTCCGGCGCGGGCCAGCGCCGGCAGCCGCGCTCGACGCCCTACGCGCCGCGCACCAGCGCGGGGCCCGGATCGCCGCCATCTGCAGCGGCGCCTTCGCGCTGGCCCAGGCCGGCCTGCTCGACGGCCGTCGCGCCACCACCCACTGGGTCCACGCCGCCGCCCTCGCCAAGGAACATCCGACCGTGCAGGTCGACCCGGCGGTCCTCTACGTCGATGAGGGCACCGTACTGACCAGCGCCGGCCTCGCCGCCGGCCTCGACCTGTGTCTGTACCTGATCGGTCTCGACCACGGCCAGCAGGCGGCCATCCAGCGGGCCCGGCACATGGTCACACCGCTGCACCGCGCCGGAGGACAGGCCCAGTACACCGTGGCGAGCGCCGTGGTGGTGGGGGAGCGGCTCAGCGGCGTGACGGACTGGGCACTGGCCAACCTGCATCGGCCCATCACGGTGGCCGACCTCGCGCGGCAGGCGATGCAGTCGACCCGAACGCTCAGTCGCGCCTTCGCCAGGGAACTGGGCACGAGCCCGCGCGCCTGGCTGATCGCGGCCCGGCTACGCAGGGCCTGCGCCCTGCTCGAAAGCGGTGACCTGACCGTCGAGGAGATCGCTCGCCGCAGTGGCCTGGGCAGCGCCGCCAACCTCCGGCTTCAGTTCCGCCGGGCGTACGCCACCACTCCGCTCGCCTACCGGGCTGCGTTCCAGCAACGCTGACCGGTTGTGAACGCGTGCGTCCGATGGTCGAATGCGGCTCATGACGGCAGCCTGCCGAGAGTCCTCGTTGCTCTTTCACGCCGCCGACGGCAGCGAACTGCCCTTGCTGATCTTCGAGCCCCTCGCCGGCACACCGCCGCGTGCCGGCATCGTGCTGTTCCATGGCGGCGCCCTCCGCGAGGGATCGGCCGACGGGCTCGCCCCGCACTGCCGACAATTGGCGTCGCGCGGGATCCTCGCCGGTTCAGCCGGGTATCGGCTGCTCGGCCGCGGCGCTGCCAGCATCGACGACTGCATAGCTGATGTTCGGTGGGCGATCGACCAGTTCGCCCGGGTGGCCGCGGTGCGCGGGCTCGAAGCGTCGCACCTGGCCTCGGGCGGCAGCTCAGCCGGGGCTCACCTCGCGGCTGTCGCGGCGATGACCCCGGCGGCGTCCACCACGGCAGCGGAGCCCGGCAGCGCGGCCGTGGTGGCTCTCAACCCGGCGGGATCGAATCTGCGCTCGTTCGATCCGGCAGCGCAGCGCCGCCTCGAACGGCAGGTCGGCATCGCACCGGGCAGACTGATCGAGTATTCGCTGATCGAGCTCGTGCGGCCGGGGAACCCGCCGATGCAGATCCACCACGGCACCCGCGACGAGGTCGAGCCGATCGACTCGGTGCGGCAATTTCGGGACGCGATGGTGCGCTCCGGCAACGAGTGCGTGCTCATTGAGTACGAACAGGCCCGCCACGGATTCCACTACCCCGACGACAGCAGGCACTTCGACGACGTGCTCGATGCCACGGCGCTGTTCCTCCTCGACCGGCTCGCGACGAGGTGACCGGGCAATGTCCCGATTGTCGAAGCCCTGACCGGGGCATCCCACCCCCTCCCTGACGGTTCACCAGTGACAACGCGTCATACGTCTACCGCCGCCCGGCACGCCCTCGGAATGGCATGGTGTTGTCCATGAACAGAAAGCAGGTCGCCGACTGGATCGCTGCCTACGAGCAGGTGTGGCGGACGCCGGGTACGCAGGCGCTGGTCACGCTCTTCACCGATGATGCAAGTTATCAGCAGGGGCCGTACTGGACGCCCGTCGTCGGCCTGCCGGCCATCGCCGAGATGTGGAACCAGCAGCGCAAAGGCCCCGACGAGGTGTTCCAGATGACCACGGAGATCGTCGCGGTCGACGGCGACACCGCGGTGTCGCGTCAGGAGGTCCGCTACGGCGACCCGGTCGACCAGGAGTACCGCGACCTTTGGATCATGCGATTCGCGGACGACGGACGTTGTCGGTCGTTCGAGGAGTGGCCGTTCTGGCCGGGACAGCAGCCGGCTGCCTGATCGAAGCGGCCGGCCGTAGGCACGGTCAGGTGTCGGATGCGGCGGGCGGGCTCAGGTGGCGGTCGCGGCGATGGCCGCGTACCGGCGGTCCGGGCGGTCCGGGAACTGCTGTTGCAGGCGCTGAAGCTCGGTGAAGCCGGCCCGCGTCAGGCGAGCGGAGAACTCGTCGACTGGCCAGCGGTACGCGGTGAGAACCTTGTGGTCGAACTCGGCCACCTCGTCTTCGCTGTCGAAGAAGCCGATCACCAACCGCCCGGACGGGGTCAGCATCCGGCGGAACTCGGCGAGCACGTGGTCCAGTTCCGGTGGTGGCAGGTGGATCGTCGAGTACCAGGAGAGGATGCCGGCCACCGAGTGGTCGGGGACGTCCAGTTCGGTCATCGAGCCGAGCCGGAACGCCGGCCCGGGGAAGTTCGCTCGGGCGTGGTCGATGAACTCGGGGACCAGATCGATGCCTGTCACCTCGACGCCGAGCGAATGCAGGTAGGCGGTCCAGTGGCCGGGGCCGCAACCGAGATCGAGCACCGCGCCGTCCAGGCCGGCGAGCTGGTCCCGGATGAGCGCCGTGTCGTCCGCGTGGGCCTGCCCGCCGCCATCGAACAGTGCGATGTATTGCGCCGACATTGACGAATAGGCATCGCGTACCGGCTGGTTGCTCACCGTGGCACTGTAGACCCGGGCCGGGGCGTCGGGCGGTTACCCCGCCCAGCCGCGCTGCCGGGCGAGGTGAGCAGCCACGTCGACGACGACCGCAGCGGCCGGCGACAGCGCATCGCGTCGCCACACCAGCTCCAGGTCTGGTGCCGGGAGGTCGTCGGTGAGGGTGAGGACGATGCCGTCGACCGTGGGCAGCGCGGCAAGCGACCGGGGTACCAGCGAGAATCCGGTGTCTTCGGCGATGCCCACGCGACGCCAGCCGAGCTGCTGGCAGTCCCGAGCGGCGAACTGCACGTCCGCGCGGGCGCAGGCGGTGAAGACGGCAGCGCGGTAGCCGGGCGTCAGGTGTTCGGGCGGCAGGTTGAGCGGGCCGATCCGCAGGTCGCTCAGTGCCACGGTCGGACGCCCGGCAAGCGGGTGCCGGGGACCGACGACGGCGACCAGCGGCTCCCGTCGTACCGTCTGCCGGGCGAGGTCCGACTGAGCAGTCGCGCCCCGCGACAGCACCAGATCGAAGCGGCCGGCGCGCAACCCGGCATCGAGTTCGGTCGGCCATGCCTCGCCCGTGCGAACGGTGAGGTCCGGATGCATCGCCCGCAGCGCGTCCAGCAGTTGCGGCACCACCTCGTGTGCGGCGCTGGCGACCGTTCCGATGTGCACCGTGCCGGCGCGGCCCTGCCCGGCCGCCCGCGTCGCCCGGACCATCGCGTCCGCGTCGCTGAGCACCTGACGCGCAGACGCCACGAAAGCCGTCCCGGCCGCGGTCAGGCGGGTCGGGCGGCGGGTGAACAGCGGTACGCCGAGCTGCCGCTCCAGGTCGCGGATCTGTCGACTCAGCGGTGGCTGCGCCATGTGCAGACGCTGCGCGGCCCGCTCGAAACTGCCCTCCTCGGCGACCACCACGACGTACCGCATGAGGCGTAGATCCACCGACATACCGCGAAGGTACCCGCCCATACCTCATGGATCTTGTCGGTGACTCATCACCGGGGCCACGCTCGATGCGACAAGCCTGATCGGAAGGAAACGTGCGAAACATGCGACGACTGCTCGCGATTCTGATCGTCCCGGTGCTCGGCGCGCTCGGCGCCGTACCTGCGCCGGCGTCAGCGTCTGTGCCGACCTCGGCGTTCGGTGCCCCCGGCCCGCGACCGGACAGTTACGTTCTGGCCGGCGACGACGCCTACCCCGAGGGCATCGCCCGCGACCCCCGGAGTCCGTACTTCTACGTCAGCAGCCTGACCGACGGGCGTATCTACCGCGGTGACGTCCGCTCCCCGCGCACCACGGTGTGGCTGCCCGGCAACGCCGCCGACGGCCGGACCACCGCCGGCGGGATGAAGGTCGACCATCGCGGCCGGCTCATCGTCGCTGGCGGAGGAACCGGGTACGTGTGGGTGTACGACACGCGCACCGGCGCGCTCCTGCACCGCTTTGCCACTGCCGCACCGAATTCCATGCTGAACGACGTAGCGCTGACCGCCAACGGCGACGTCTACGTCACCGACTCGTTCCAGCCGACCCTCTACCGGATTCCTGCGGCGGACCTGCGCGGTGGCACGGGCACCACCAGGCCGCTACCCACCTTCCTCGACCTGCGCGGCACCAGCATCGAGTGGAACGCCGGGTTCAACCTCAACGGCCTGGTGGCCACCCACGACCAACGCCACCTCATCGTCGCCGACTACAACGACGGCGCGCTGCACCGCATCGACCTGCGGCGGCGTACGGTCCGGGCGATCGATCTGGGCGGCGCCACGGTGCACGGCGACGGCCTGCTCGTACGCGGCCGCACGCTCTACGTGGTCAGCAACATCGACGGGAACGGCAACACCGTCAACGTGCTGCGGCTCAATCGCCGCGCTGACCAGGCAAGGCTGCTCGGGCGACTGACCGACCCCGCGCTGCACGGCCCGTCGACGGCGGCGTTCGACGGTCGCGACCTCCTGGTGGTCAACTTCCAGTACGGTGCGGAGAATCCAGTCCTGCCGTACACGGTGGTGCGGCTCGGTGCGGGACTTGCCTGGCCTCCCGTATCCGGGGGACGGACGACGTCCGACGACCGGCTGTCCTGAACGGTCTCCCGGCTGGACCTGTGCTTCTCCCACGACCTGTGGGTGACCGGGGCCGACACCCCTGCTACGGGCGTCGGCCCCGGTCACGATGAGCTGACAGGCTATGGCGTCGCCCAGCCATCATCGGCCGGAAGTCAGCTCAGGCGGGGAATCGCAGTCCCGATCAGCCGCTCGGAGACCTCCCAGAGTCGGCGGGCGTCGTCGTCGCTGCGCAGCGGAGCCCACAGCTCGCGCTGCGCGGGCGCGCCGCCGACGTCGCCGAAACCCTTGGGGCCGAAGAACTGTCCGCCGTGGGAGTCGGGGCCGGTCGCGGCCAGCAGCGCCGGCAGTGCCGCCGAGGAGACCGTGCCGGCCACGCCGAGGCGGGACATCAGACGGATCATGCGGACCGAGGTGGTGTCCTTCGCGCGGCCCATGCCGGGTTGCGCGGCGAGCAGATTGGTCGGCGACACCCCCGGGTGAGAGAGGTTGCTGGTGATGCCCCATCCGGCCGCCGCGCTGCGATTCTGCAGCTCCCGGGCGAACAGGCCGATGGCGATCTTGGACTGGGCGTACGCCTTCATCGTTTCGTAGCCGCGTTCCCAGTTGATGTCGTCCCAGTTGATCGCTCCGCTGCGGGCGGCGACGCTGGTCTGGTGGGTGACCCGGGCCCGCCCCTGCCGCAGCAGCGGCAGCAGTCCCTGGGTGAGCGCGAAGTGACCGAGATGATTCGTGCCGAACTGCAGTTCGAAGCCGTCCTTGGTGAGTTGGCGGGTGGGCGGGTTCATCACACCGGCGTTGTTGATGAGGATGTTGACCGGGCGGCCCTCGTCGACGAGTTGGCTGGTCAGGGCGGCCACCGAGTCCAGCGATGACAGGTCGAGCGCGCTGGTGCTGATTGTGGCCCCGGGGACGCGGCTGCGGATGCGGTCGGCGGCCTGTTGCCCCTTCGCCGGGTTGCGGACCGGCATGATCACCTGTGCGCCGGCCCGGGCGAGGCGGCCGGCGATGACGAAGCCGATGCCGTCGCTCGCGCCGGTGACGACGGCGACCTTGCCGGACAGGTCGGGGATGGTGAGGTCGAAGTGGCGGGCCATTGTCGGTCTCCTCGTGTCGGCGATCCGATCGAATCTGCGGATGCGATTCGATCGTCGGTGCCCGCCGACGGCGGATTCAGGGCCTTCGGAGCCACGGATCGGCGATCCCACGATGAGCGTCGCCGCCGAGCACGGCGAGCAACTGGAGCTTCTCGTAGCTCTCGCTGCCCGGCACTGCGGTAAAGATGTGCAGGTAGTGGGACTGTCCCGGGTCGACGAGTGTCTGGCAGTTCAGCTCCAGCAGACCGAGTTCGGGGTGCACGAAGTTCTTGCCATCGTCCGGGCGCAGGCCGACCTCGTGCTGCTCCCACAGCTTGCGGAACTCGTCGCTGCGCTCAAGGAGCAGCTCGGTGAGCTGCGCCGCCCGGGAGCCGGGGCCGCGCAGTGTCGCGATCTCCCGGGCGCCTGAGGTGAACATGCGGGACAGGAAGCCGTGGTCCTCGGGCGCGTACCGCCGGCGGGTGGCCGGGTCGGTGAACCAGCGGTAGACGATGCTGCGGGCGGGACCGGTGTAGCCGGTGGTGTCGCCGGTGAGGGCGACGCCGAGCGCGTTCTGCCGGAGCGTCTCTCCGAGTTCGCTGACGATCTCGGCCGGGGTGTCGTCGAGACGGTCGAGTACCCGTAGCAGGCCAGGACTGATGTGGTCGCTGGTGGCGCCGCGCGGCGGAGGACGGTGCCCGGCCAGCCGGAACAGGTGGTCGCGCTCGTCGAGCGACAGGTGCAGGCCCTGCGCGATCGAGGCGATCATCTGCTCGGACGGGTGTGGCCCGCGTTCGCGTTCCAGCCGGGAGTAGTAATCGGTCGACATGTGGCAGAGCAGGGCCGCCTCCTCGCGCCGCAGGCCGCTGGTCCGGCGGCGCGGTCCGCGCGGGAGGCCGACGTCCTCGGGCTGCAGCGACTCCCGGCGGCGCCGGAGAAAGTCGGCCAGGCCGGCCCGGTCGATCGTCATGTGCGCTCCCTGTCTCGGTCCTGCCTCCTTCCTACCGGCCAGGTGACCGGGGCAGCCACGGATCGCCGATCCCCCTCTGCCTGCGGAGGGGGCTGCTCGCTGTTTCCTGGCGGGCAGGCCGGGGGCGCTGCCGAGCAGCCCAGTGGGCCAGCCCATGGCCGACCCGATCACGCCGTGGATGGCACCGGCAGCGATGACCGCAGCGGCGTCGTTGATCGGCCCTCGATAATGGCCGGCGTGGAAGAGGTCACGGTCGTCGTCGCCCATGATGAGCGTGCGACCCTGCGCGTCGGCGATGTGTTCCTGAAGGTGGACAGTGATCAGGCGCGTATCGATGTCGAGGTCGAGGCGATGCGGCTGGCGCCCGTGCCGACTCCCGAGGTCCTGTGGCGCAAGCCGCCCGTCCTCGCGATCACTGCTCTCCCCGGCCAGGCGCTCGGCCGCCTCGGCGAGCCGTCGCCCGCGTCACCGGCGGCGTGGGCCGCGGCGGGCGCGGTGATCCGGACGCTGCACGAGGCGCCACCACCGCCGTGGGCCGGCAGGAAGCTCGTCGGGCTGGACGCGGAACTCGAACGCGAATGCGCCTGGCTCGTCGACAGTGGCGTCCTGCCAGCCGACCTGGTCGACCGCAACCGCGAGATAGCCGAGGCCGCGCTTCGGCCGTGGACGCCGGTGTTCATGCACGGCGACCTGCAGATCACCCACATCTTCACCGACGGCGACCAGGTCACCGGCGTGATCGACTGGTCCGAGGCGGCGCCCGGCGATGCGCTGTACGACCTGGCCGTGCTTACCCTCGGGCACGAGGAACGCCTCGATGATCTCCTGACCGGTTACGGCACCGACGTCGACCGGGATGTGATTCGCGCCTGGTGGTCGCTGCGCAGCCTGCTGGCTTCCCGCTGGCTGATCGAACACGGCTTCGACCCGTCCGCGCCCGGCTGCGAGTTCGACGTACTCAGATCGCGGATGTGAGGAGCAACGCCCGGCGTCCGGGCCCATCACCCTCGGACCCGACGGCAGCCTGTGGACGGCATTGGAAAACGGCACCCTGGCCCGGATCGTCGGGGCTCAGTCCGGCTGGTCAGCCGCCCGACGTGCGGCGCGTTCGTGGCGGTCGACGGCTCGGCCGTGAGCGATGGCGAGGAGTCGGTCGATCTCGGGCAGCAGGTGCGGGCCGGGCATGACGATGCTGCCGAAGCCGTACAGCGCGTAGCCCGGGTGCGGTACGACAGTGTCCAGCCGGGCGAAGTCGAACTCCTGCCGGTGCTCCTCGAACGCCTTGGGTGGGAAGCCGAACAGCCTCTCGAACTCGGCTCGGCCCAGGTCGAGGTTGAGGCGGAAGACGCCGGGACGGTCGAGCTGGGAGGCGTCGTCGAAGCCGGGCACGTCGTGGTCGACGATGGTGGCGAACGGCTGGCGGCGGTCGGGGCCGACGTAGAAGAACCGTTCGCCGCTGGCACCCTCGGGTGATCCGTTCTCCTCGTTCGTCACGATCTGCTCGACGCCGGGTAGTGCGAGAATCCGGTCGGCGAGCATGGCCGCGTCGACGCCGGTCGGGATGTGCAGCACCGCGTCGGCGTGGTCGATGGTGGCCTGATCGAGCGGGAAGTAGCGGTGATCGTGCGTTCTCCGCTCGGCCGCTGGTATCTCGGCCGCGCGGACGTACCGCGGAAGCATGCTTCCCCGCTGAAGTCTGCCTTCGTAGGTCGACCGGGCCGGCGCCCCGATGCCGAGCGCGGGGCTCGCGCCGAGACTACCGACGATCACCGCGTACCGGTCATTCAGCAGCGACGCGACAATGGCACCGGCGCCGGCCCACGAGACGTCCTTTCCGGCCATGGTCATCGTGCTCGATTGGCGCTGGAGGTGTGTGTTGTGCGCGAAGACCAGCGTGGGTCCACGGTGTGCCTCGGCCGATCGGATCTGAAGCAGGTTCTCCGCCATCAGCGCGTCTCGGACCCCGGCCAGGCGGGCGAAGCGTTCCTCCCGCTCCAGCGGCGCGGCGGCCGCCGCGTGGTAGCGCAGCACCGCGACAGCGGACATGGCCTGCACGAACGCTGCCGGCCAGCCCTCGGCCAGTCGGGGTGCGTTCAGGTACAGCTCGATCAGCAGCTCGTCGGCGATCACCCGCAGGCGCTGGGCGTCGGCCGAGCGCCCGATCGACCTACCGGGTTCCCAGATCGCTGCGGTGTCGCTCCACCGCGCCTCGTCCCCGATCAGGTCGTCGATCTCCGTCGATCGATCGAGGCCGAGGAATTCGCAGGTCCGGATGAGGTAGGGCCGGGGACTCGGGGCACCCTCGATCTCCAGCGGGGCGTCGAAGCCGTGAAACGTCAGGCGTTCGGAGGACGGTCGCCCGGCGTTCCACTCGCGCATCCGCAGCAGCAGATCGCGGTTGGCCGGGGCACCGCCGAACCCGTGGCTGAACCCTTCGGTGAGCGCACGGTCGAGCGTGACGGCGGTGGAGCCCTGGACGAACTCGTTGGCGATCAGCCCCGCCGCCCGGTCGCTCTCCAGCGCGATCGACCGGTAGCCCTGCACGGCCAGCGACATGAAGGTCTCGTTGCGGATCTGAAGGAAGGCGGACTCGCCGTGCGTCGGCTCACCGAGCGCGAGCAGCGCCGGTGGTACGGCAAGCAGGTCAAGAAGGGACGTCATTGCATCGACCGTATCGTTGAACTACCGGTTGAGACTTTCCAGCGACGGAGCGAGGTGACCGCCATGAAACCCTCCAACCCAGGGGTACGCCGACCAGTCGATCTCGCGCGCCGTCACGGCCTTTCCGCGCAGGCCGTGCGCAACTACGAGCGGGATGGCGTGCTGCCGCCGGCCCAGCGCAGCCCGACCGGCTACCGCCGGTTCACCGAGGTGCACGCAAAGGCGCTGAGCGCCTATCTCGGGCTGATCGTGGGCCACGGCTACCCGGCCAGCGGTGACATCATGCGTGCCGTCAACCGGGGCGACATCGACGCCGCGCTGCGTACGATCGACCACAGCCACGTCCTGCTTCAGCGCGACAGGGACACGTTGGACGCGGTGGAGACGGCGGTCGCCGTCCTCACCGGTTCACCGCGGCAACCACAGGGCCGGAAAGCAGTGCCGATCAGCATGCTGGCCCACCGTCTCGGCGTACGACCCGCAACCCTGCGCAAGTGGGAGCGGGCCGGGATTCTGCAGCCGGCGCGTGACCCGGCCACCGGCTACCGCGACTACTCACCGGACGATGTCCGCGACGCCGAACTCGCTCACCTGCTGCGTCGCGGCGGGTACCGGCTCGACCACATCGCCGGAGTGCTGCGTCGGGTGCGCGAAGCCGGTGGCACCGAACCGCTCGCCGCGTCACTGCGTCAGTGGCGGGAACAACTCACCGCCCGCGGCCAGGCCATGCTCACCGGGGCCGCCCGGCTCGCCGAATACCTCGACGCGGACACCCGGGTCCGCCGTACGGCATTGACCCCGCCGGAACGCCCGCCCATACCGTAACCCTGGCGGCGGGCTACCGGATGAGGCAGAACGGGTGGCCGGCCGGGTCGGCAAAGACCCTGAAGCGCCACGGCAACCCGCACAGAAGCATGTCGCTCGATCGGGCATCCTCGTGAGTTGTCGTGCCCGGGTGGGAGGGTTGAGGGCGTGTACGAGGAATGGTCCGCACCGCTGCCGTACGTCGTGGCCTGGCGGAGTGTCACGCCGCCGGACGGTGGATCCAAGCGCATCGTGCCGGACGGCTGTCTCGACATCATCTGGTGGGACGGCACGGTTTTCGTCGCCGGGCCGGACACGACCGCCCAGGTCGAG
The DNA here is from genome assembly GCF_016863575.1 of Micromonospora sediminimaris. Classification (NCBI taxonomy): domain Bacteria; kingdom Bacillati; phylum Actinomycetota; class Actinomycetes; order Micromonosporales; family Micromonosporaceae; genus Micromonospora; species Micromonospora sediminimaris. The sequence goes on along the minus strand of NZ_BOPD01000053.1, from coordinate 2,474 downwards.
TCTGTTGTGCCTGGTAGTCGGTACGTTGCGCTGCGGTTCGGCGCGGGCACCGGGCCCGGTGTGCTGGGCGTGCCCGCCTCCGAGTTGGTCGATCGGCGTGTGCCGCTTGACGCGGTGTGGCCGGCGGTGGTCGTGCGGGCCATCGCCGAGTCCGATGATCCGGCCGCCGCGCTGACCGAGGCCGCGAGCCGGCGCTGGCAAGGGGTCGACCGGGTGATGGTTGCTCTGGCCGGTGCCGCGCAGGCCGGGTTGCCTGTCGGGTCGGTCGCCGAGCGGTGCGGGCTGAGCTCCCGACAGTTGCAGCGGCGCTGCAACACCGCCTTCGGTTACGGGCCGAAGACCTTGCAGCGGATTCTGCGGTTGCAGCGGTCCCTCACGCTGGCCCGGTCCGGTCGGTCGTTCGCGACGGTGGCGATCGATGCGGGCTACGCCGATCAGGCCCACCTCGCACGCGAGGTACGGGCGATGGCTGGCGTGCCGCTGAGTGCTCTACTGCGGTGACGAGTTCCAGGCGAAGAGATCCACGACGTTGCCGTCCGGATCGCGTACCTGTGCATAACGCTGCCCCCACGGTGCGTCCCAGGGCGCGTTGACCGACCGGTGTCCGGCGGCGACCAGGTCGCCGTGGCATCGATCCACCTCTGCAGCGTCGGCGCAGAGAAAGGCCCAGCCACCGGAGGGCGGTGCCGGCTGGTATCCCGGGTCGAAGGACTGCAACGAGGCGTGCGTGTCCCACATGAGACGGATACCGCCCGCAACCGTCGTCTCGACGTGCGGCTCCTGCTCGGCACCGTCCGGAAACTCCAGGCCGAGTCGCCGATAGAAGGACAGGGACGCTGCCATGTCGGCCACCGCGAGGCCGATCGCGTTGAAGGTGGGTGCCATGAATCCGACCGTACGAGCATGCCGCCGGAGAAGTCTTGAACGAATCGGACACCGGTCAGCGTCCGGTCGGCCCAGAAGCTGCTCGGTGCCGGGCACGGGCGGCGGTGGACCACTGACTCCGGCTTAGGCCGAGGACGAGCGTCTGGTTGGCGCGCTCGTAGCACCGCTCAGAAACGGATCAGCCGGTGCAGCCGGAGGAACGTGTCGGTGAAGCCCAGCTTCGGCCAGGCCCGCGAGGAGAGCAGGTTGGTGACCCGCCAGTCGGTGACCACGCTGTCGAAGCCCGCCGACACCGCCCAGTCGATGACCGCGGTGCCGAGGGCTCGTCCGGCGCCGACGCCGCGCGCGTGCGGGAGGACCGCCGCGAACCCGAGGAACCCGGCGTGCTCCGGGCGGGCCAGGCTCAGGTGGGCGCTCGACTTCTCCAGCGCGCAGCCGATGGCAGAGCCGATGACCTGGCCGTCCGCTTCGGCCACGAAGGTGGCGTACCCGGGGTTGTCGATGTCGGCCGTCCATTCGGCGACGGCCTCCTCCAGGGTGCCCATCGGACCGGCGGAGAAGGTTGGGGACTGTCCCTGGTGCAGCGGCAATTCAAGATCGAGTTGAGCGAGCAGCGGGATGTCGGCCCGGGTCGCCCGACGCACCGACAGCCCGGCCGGGGTGACCGTTGCCGACCGTGCGGCGGGCCGGATGGCGTGCGCGTGCTGCTGGCCGAAGCCCAGCCGGAACCAGGCTTGTACCAGCTCCGCGTCGTGTGCCGGAACGACGGCGTAGTGCGCCGTGCGGCCCTCGTCGACCCAGCGGGTGGCGGCGAGCGCGTACAGGTCACGCATCACCTCGGGATCGGTGGTCGCCATCCCGGCGGCCTCCACCCAGATGTTCGGCCCCCACAGCGGTGACGGCTTCGGCGCACCGAGGACGAAACCCACCGGGCCACCGGCACGGTAGGCGACCGCCCCCGAGGCGTCCGGCGTCTCGTACGCGGTGGTCAGCTCAGCCAGCGCCGCGGCGGCGTCCTCGAAGCGGGCGGACAGCAGCGGCTGGGCGACGCGGTGCCGGCGGTGCCGGTCGGCCAGCAAGGTGGCGCAGGCAGCCAGATCCGCGGCCGTGAACGGCCGTAGCTCGGTGCGGGACATGGCCGGCACCCTACGCGCCGCCGGTGTCGCGGTCATCCTGGTTTCGACGGCGCGGATGCGGCCCCGGCGGTGACCGGCTGTCGCAGGATGGTGCGCTGTTTCTCGGGCGCGACTCTGCGGAAGTCACTGAGATAGATCTCGTGGTGCTTCCCGGCCATGCGCAGCCCCTGGGCCGGGATGAACTCCTCATGCAGTTGGGCGAGCACGGCTGCCTCGTTGTCGAAGGCGCCGACGTGCAGCGTCTGCACGCAACGTCCTTCGGACAGGGTTTCCAGGCGGACGTCATCGAGGCGTACCGGCTGATTCTTCGCCCCGGCCTGCGCGAAGGCGGCGTCGAACATGGCCCGGTCGACCCAGTCCGGGACCATGAGCAGCAGGGTCCAGTTCCACCGTGACTTGTCCCGCGAGGTGGTGAAGGCGGCCATGTCCTCGGCCCACCACAGGCCCTCCAGC
>NZ_BOPD01000052.1:0-33388 GCF_016863575.1 Micromonospora sediminimaris | reverse complement strand
CCGCTTCGCTCCGTGCCGCCGTGAGGCACCACCGCACCGGGCTGAAGATTCGCTCGCTGCCGCTCGCTCACGACGACACTCCGCTTCGCTCCGTGCCGCCGTGAGGCACCACCGCACCGGGCTGAAGATTCGCTCGCTGCCGCTCGCTCATGACGGCAAAGCCTAGGGCAGAAGGTTGGGTCCGTCCCACCCGCCGGGGGGCGCGATCATTTACCGGGGTCAGGGGCGGCGCACAGCTCGTTCTTCGGACCACAACTGTCCTGGGGCTGCGGCACCGCGCCGCTGCCGGCGGGGCCCGGGTCCGCCCCGTCGGCCTCGCCCGGCGTGCCACCGGCCGCCGCGCCGAACCGGACGTACCCGATCTCCCGGCCCTCCCCGATCACCATGCCGGCGGGCCCCACGGCGAGGGCGTTCGCCGAGGTACGCAGCACGGCCAGTTCCCGCCCGGTCCGCGGATCGAGCGCGACCAGCCGGTTGGGCTTCTCGTCGGCGACGATCGCCGCGTACGGGGTGAGGGCCGCACCCGCCTTCTTCCCCGCCGGCCGGTTCCACCGGGTCCGCCCGGCACCGAGTTCGCGGGCGGAGACGGCACCGCCGTCGGCGGCACGCACCAACGCGTACCGGTCGTCGACGGCGAGCACCCGTTCGGCGTCGGCGGTGACCAGCAACAGCCGCCCGTCGTACCCGTCGAGGACCACCTCCCGGCCGTCCGGCGAAACGCCGAGCACCACGTTCCGGGCACCGTACGGGTCCTCCCGCTGCACGCAACCGGCGCTGTCGGCGGTACGGAGGTTGAGCCCCGACTGCTGCCATGCCTCCTGTCCGGTGGCCGAGTCCCGACCGGAGATCGCGTAGTAGCAACTGCCGTCCTGAGACCGGGCGGTGATGCGCAGCAGACGCCCACCGATCACGGCGAGCCGCTCCTCCCGGCCGGGTTCGACGTTCTGCAGCACCCGGCCGGTGGCGGTGTCCACCACGTGCACCCGCCCGTCGACCGGGAAGCCGAGCAGCGGCGGCACCGCCTCCGGGCCGGCCACCTCGCCGTCGATCCGGTTGCTGGTGAGCCGCCGGCTGTCGAGCAGATTCGGGTTGTCGGCGAGCAGGCCGGTGCTGACCCCGGGCAGGAAGGCGGTCCACAGCGGAACGGTGCCGCGCGGGTCCCAGGCGCTCAACGTGCAGTCGGTGGCCTCCACGCAGCGGGCGTCCAGCAGCAGGTTGCGGTAGGTCCAGACCGCCACCGCATCATCGTCGCGACGGCGGGTCACCCCGGTGGTGGGGTCGAGCACCTCGTACCCCTTGACCAGCAGTTTGCCCACGACGACCACGGCTTCCCGCCCCGCGCCGGTGACCGCGCTCCAGTCGGCCTTGCGCTCCCAGAGCTGCGTGCCGGCGGCCAGGCTGCGGGCCTCCACCCGGGTGCGCTGCTCGATCACGACGCTCTCACCGGCGATGGTGACGCTGCGCGGGGTGCCACCGATACGTTGCTGCCAGACCACGTCCGGCTGGGAGATCGGCTGGGGCCGGTTCATCCAGTCCCACATGGTGGGGAACGGGTTCCAGACTCCGGTAGCGGCGAGCACCACCACCGTGATCAGGCCGAGCAGCAGCCAGCTACGTACGCCGAGGCCGCTCCCCTTCGCCACCGGGACACGGTAGCCATCCGCGCCGAACACCGCCCGCACCGCCCCGCGTGTCGCACCGGAAAGATCGCGTGGGCGGCACCGCGAGCACGTTGGTCGACTCAGCGGTCAGCGGACACCACAGGAGCCGGCGTGGACTGCGCCGGAGGCGCAGGTGAGCGTCGGCCACCCGGGGCGAGGACAGGCCAGAGAAGCAGCGTCGCGATGATCGAAGCAGCCCCGGCACCGGCCATCACCAGCCCCGGCGCGAGCACCTCGCTGAGCGCGCCGGCCCCGGCGGCGGCCAACCCCTGCGCCGCCATCATGCCGGTGCTGACCAGGCCGAAAGCCTGCCCCCGGCGTACCTCGGGGACCGCGTCGAGGAACCGTCGGGCCAGCCCGAGCTGGTAGGCGAAGCCCGCGGTCGCCACCGCGAACAGGGCCGCCGCCGGCAGCAGCACCGGCCGGGCCAGGAACACCAGCATGGGTACGCCCAGCAGCAGGGCCAGCCACGGCGTCCAGCGTTCCCGCCGGGCGGGCGCGACGAATCGCCCCACCAACAGGTCGCCGACAAGCATGCCGCCCGCGCCCGCCATCAGCAGGATGCCGGCATTGGCACCCGGCCCGAGCCCGGCCGCGTACGGCACCGCCACCCCCTCGGCACCGACAAGCAGTGACCCCGGCAGCCACTGGGCGAGCAGCAGGCCACGGATCCGGCGGTCGGCCAGCAGCTGCCGGTTCACCCGCAGGGTCTCCCGGAACGCACCGGGCCGCGGGCCGGCAACCGCCCGGCCGGTGCGGGCGGGACGAGGCGCCAACCCGAACCGCACCAGCAATGCGGAGAGGCCACAGGTCGCCGCCGTCAGCCAGAGCGCACCGTACGGGCCGACCAGCCCCAACAGCAGGCCACCGACGGCGAACCCGGCCACCTGCGTACCCCCGGCGGCCACGGTGAGCAGCGAACGACCCAGCACGTACCGGTCACCGTGCAGCATCTCGGGCAGCAGCGCGGTACGCGACGCGCTGCTCACCGGGCCGAAGAGGGCCACGACGGCGACCAGGCCGAGCATCGCCGCCGGGGGGAGCAGACCCGTGGCGAGCACCGCCACCACGGCCAGTCGCACCAGGTCGTAGCCGACGATCAGGGCGCGGGCTGGCCACCGGTCGGCCAGGGCCAGCAGGAACAGCCCACCCAGCGCGTGCGGCAGGAATCCGGTGACGTACGCGAGGGCAGCCAGCAGACCGGATCCGGTGCGCTCGTAGACGAGCACGGAGAGGGCGAGCATCTTCACCGTCTCGCCGATAATGAAGATCCCGTAGCTCGCGAAGATCACCCGGAACTCGGCGACGGCGAAGACGTCCCGGAAGGTGGCCTGCCGGTCGGCCACCTTCGGCGCGTTCATGCTGGTGTTGTCCACGCCGACCAGCGTGGTGGCGCGCATCGGACCGCTCTATCCTTTCGCTGGAGAACGAAAGGTCGGGCGATGCGGATCGAGGTCACTCCGGCGGACGTGGCGGCCAGTCGGTACGCCATCTCGCCGCTGGGCGAGGCGGTCTGGGCGCTGCGCGTCCACGCCGGCCAGCACGCCGTGCCGGGGCTGGCCCCCTGGGTGGCCCGCACCCGATCAGTCTTCGAGCAACTGCGCCGGGACTACCCGGCGGTGGGCGCGCTGATGGCGCTGCTACGCCGGGGCGGCTACAACGCCGACTTCATCCAGCCGCCACCCGACGGCATCGGCCGCACCTTCTCCGACGAGCTGGCCGTGGTCCGGGCCACGCCGCTCGGGCAGGCCCGCGACGAACTGTCCCGCAACCTTGTCGGACTGCGCACCCCACCGGCGTACGCCCGCCGGATCTACGACTCGCCGGACGTCGTCGACCGGCTGGCCGACGCGATCGAGGCGTCCTGGATGGCGCTGGTGCAGCCGGACTGGCCGCGACTTCGGGCGGTGCTGGAACGGGACCTGGTCCATCGCGCGGGCCGCCTGCTCGCGTACGGCTGGGGGGCCGCCGTGGCGGATCTCGACCCGAGGCTGCGCTGGGTCTCCGGCGGCGGCCTCGGCGCGATCGAGGTGGCCGACCGCGACCCCCGCAGCTACTCGCTGGACGGGCGGGGCCTGCTCTTCATCCCCACGGTCTTCGGCATGATGATCAACTACGTCGAGCCGCCGTGGCCGTTCGCGATCGTCTACCGGGCCTCCGGGGTGGCCGAGCTGCTCGGGCCGCCCGACCCCGGCCGCCCCGAGGACGCGCTGGACCGGCTGGTCGGGCGCTCCCGCGCGGCTGTGCTGCGGGCGCTCGCCCTGCCCGCCACGACCAGTCAACTCGTCGTGCAGCTCGGGATGAGCCTGGGCGGCGTCGGCGACCACCTGTCCGTGCTGCGCGACGCCGGCCTGATCACCCGGGTCCGGTCCGGCCGATCCGTCCGGTACCGCCGCACCCCGCTCGGCGACGCCCTCACCGCCGACTGATCCGGCGCCCTTCCTTCACTGCACCGCCGAGCGCAGCAGCGGAAGGACGCGGTAGGGGATCTGCTCGGCGAGCGCGATGATCGTCGAGGCGCGGGTGATGCCCTCGTACGCCACGATCTGATCGATCACCCGTTGCAGGTCGGTGTTCGAACGGGCCACGATCCGGCAGAGCAGGTCGCCCGAGCCGGTGATGGTGTGTGCCTCCAACACCTCGGGAATCGCCGCCAGATGACGGGTGACCGGGTCGTGCCCGTGCCGCTGACTGATCTCCAGGGTGACGAAGCTGGTCACCGTGAAGCCGAGCGCGGCCGGGCCGAGATCAGGCCCGAACCCGGCGATGACGCCCCGCCCGACCAGCTTGTCGAGCCGCGCCTGGACGGTCCCCCGAGCCACGTGCAGCCGACGCGAGCACTCCAGCACGCCGATCCGGGGTTCCTCGGCGAGCAGTTCGATGAGTCGCACGTCCAGCTCGTCCAGCTGAGCAATCTGACCAGTGTTCATGCGTGGACACCATACCGTTTGTGCAACCTGACCAGCGTACGCCGTGAGGGTTGCCCAGTGCGCCCGGGCACCGCGATGCTCGGCACACAGCACACGATCCCGTCGGCCCACCAGGCCGGCCGGTACGCGAGGGAGGCCACCATGACCCAGGCGATCGACCGACCCCAGCCGACCGAGGAGGTGGACGTCGACGCTCTCGTCGGCGCCGTCGACCACGACACCAGCAAGGACCCGTTTCCAGTCAAGGGCCTCGACTACGTCCACTTCATGGTGGGCAACGCCAAGCAGGCGGCGCACTACTACTCCACGGCGTTCGGCATGACCTGCGTGGCGTACCGGGGACCGGAGCAGGGCTACCGGGACTACGCCGAGTACGTGCTGACCAGCGGTTCCGCTCGTTTCGTCTTGACCGGCGCAGTACGCCCCGACGCGCCCGGCGCCGAACACGTGACGAAGCACAGCGACGGCGTGATCGACATCGCGCTGGAGGTGCCGGACGTCGACGCGGCCTACTCGCACGCCGTCCAGCAGGGCGCGAACGGCCGGACCGAGCCGACCGACATGACCGACGAGCACGGAACGGTCCGCTTCGCGGTCATCGACGCGTACGGCGACACCCGGCACACGCTCGTCGACCGGTCCCGCTATACCGGTCCGTTCCTGCCCGGCTTCGTCGCCCGCGGCCCGATCGTGGACCGGCAGCCGATGATCGACGCCGGGGTCCAGCCGAAGCGTTTCTTCCAGGCGGTCGACCACGTGGTCGGCAACGTCGAGCTGGGTCGGATGGACGAGTGGGTCGAGTTCTACCGCCGGGTCATGGGCTTCACCAACATGGCCGAGTTCATCGGCGACGACATCGCCACCGACTACTCGGCGCTGATGAGCAAGGTCGTCGCGAACGGCACCCGCAAGGTGAAGTTCCCGCTCAACGAGCCGGCCATCGCCAAGAAGAAGTCGCAGATCGACGAGTACCTGGAGTTCTACCAGGGCCCCGGTGCCCAGCACATCGCCGTGGCCACCAACGACATCCTGGCCAGCGTGGACGCGATGCGGGCGGCCGGCGTCGACTTCCTGGAGACCCCGGACTCGTACTACGACGACCCGGAACTGCGCGCCCGCATCGGCGAGGTACGCGTACCGATCGAGGAGCTCAAGTCCCGCAAGATCCTGGTCGACCGGGACGAGGACGGCTACCTGCTGCAGATCTTCACCAAGCCGGTGCAGGACCGTCCGACGGTCTTCTTCGAGCTGATCGAGCGGCATGGCTCGCTCGGCTTCGGCAAGGGCAACTTCAAGGCGCTCTTCGAGGCCATCGAGCGGGAGCAGGAAAAGCGCGGCAACCTGTAACACTGTCGAGCGTGACCCAGCCACCCACGCACCCGACACCGCCGGCCGGCGAGCCCCCGGCCGGCGGTGCCGCGCCACCGGCCGGCCCACCCCAGGTTCCGGCACAGTGGGCGCCGCCCGTCCAGCCGCCGCCGGGACAGCCAGGTCCGCCGGGGTACGCGTCCCAGCCGCCCTGGCCGGTGGGACCGCCACCGGCCGGCTGGGCTGCCGGGCCGCCACCGCCGGTGCTGGGGCCGGGTGGGCAGCCGCTGGCCAGCTTCGGTGACCGGCTGCTGGCGTACCTGATCGACACCGCCGTCGTCGTCGCTGCCCTGTTGGTGGTGTTCGGGCCGCTTTTCGTGATCTTCATGGCCCGGATGCTGGCCGTGAATCCGGAGACCAACCCGGACGGCACCGTGGCGGAACCCGGGTTGTTCGTCGTGGAGATCCTGCTGCCGATGCTGCTGCTCCAGGCCGCGTCTCTCGTGATCATGTTCGGCATCTACTGGCTGTACCACGTCGAGTACCTCAAGCGGACGGGCCAGACTCTGGGCAAGAAGGTGATGGGCCTCCAGGTGGTGCCGCTCGACCCGACCGGCACCCTCGATCGACGGATGGCGGGGAAGCGATACCTCGTGGAGTTCGTGGGCGGGTCGCTGGTGCCCGGCGGCAGTTACGTCGACGGCCTCTGGCAGTTGTGGGACAAGCCCTGGCAGCAGTGCCTCCACGACAAGTTCGCCGGGACCGTCGTCGTTAAGGTGTCGAGGTGACTGAGCGCAGCGAGGCCTCGCCGTGAGCGTGGCACCCGGTTGGTACGTCGACCCCGCCGACCCGGAAACCCGCAGGTACTGGGACGGTGAGGGCTGGATCGGCGCGCCCATCCCGGTGGACGTCACGCCGCCCGAGGGCCCACCCGAGCCCGAGCCCGAGCCGGCGCCGGAGCCCACCTCCCCGGCGTCCGCCTCGGCACCGCCCGCAGCCGACCTGCCGTCCGGCGGCACCCCACCGGTCACCTGGCCGCAAGGCCCGCCGACAGGGCAGCCGGGCGGCGGAACGCCACCGGGTTGGCCCGGCGGTCAGGGATCTCCGGGCGCGCCGCCGGCCTGGCCGACAGGTGACACGCCGCAGGGGCCGCCGCCCGGCTGGCCGTACCCGACCTGGCCCGGACGCCCGCCGGCCCCCCGTCCGCACGGGATGCCGTTGGCCTCGTTCGGTGCCCGGCTGAGTGCCCGGTTGATCGACTTCGGCATCGTCCTCCTGCTCAACGCCCTGGTCAACGGCTGGTTCGTCTGGCGCTACCTCCAGGAACTCTCGGCGCCACTCGACGAGTTCTGGCGTCGGGTGCAGGACCAGGACCGCACCACCGACCCGTTGCCCGCCGCCGGTGATCAGGCCGGTGCGCTGGTCGTGACGATCCTGCTCATCGCCACCTCGCTCTGGCTGGCGTACGAGGTGCCGTCGATGGCCGCCAGTGGGCAGACGTTCGGCAAGCGGCTGCTAAGGGTCAGGGCGGTGCCGGTCGAGGCGGACGCACCACTGGGCTTCGGCCGGGCCCTGCGCCGCTGGAACACTCTCGGCCTGCCCACGCTGCTCTGGTACTGCTGCGGCCTCGGCCTGCTGCTCCAGCTGATCGACGCGCTCTCACCGCTCTTCGACCATCCGCTACGGCAGGCGCTGCACGACAAGCGGGCGCAGACCGTGGTGGTTCAGCTTCCGCGTACCCCCGACGACCGCGCCAACCCCCCGGGAGAGACCCCATGACCGACCGACGAGACCAGGCGGCGGTGCGGCTGACCCGCGCCGACCTGGACGCGCTACCCAACTACGTGCCCGGACGCAGCCCGGCCGACCTGGCTCGTGAGCTGGGCCTGCCCGAGGCCATCAAGCTGGCCAGCAACGAGGTGCCGTACGGCCCGCTGCCCGGTGTGGTGGAGGCGGTCACCGAGGCCGTCGCCGGGGCGCACCGCTACCCGGACATGGGCGTGGTCGCGCTCCGCCAGGCGCTCGCCGAACGGTACGGGGTGGACGCCGACCGGGTGGCGACCGGCTGCGGCTCGGTGGCGCTGGCCGAGCACCTGGTACGGGCCACCTGCCTGCCGGGCGACGAACTCGTCTACTCGTGGCGCTCGTTCGAGGCGTACCCGATCATCGCGGCGACCAGCGGCGCGACAAGCGTGCAGGTGCCCAACGACGCCGCGCACGGGCACGACCTGGCGGCGATGGCCGCGGCGGTGACCGATCGCACCCGGATGATCCTGGTCTGCAACCCCAACAACCCGACCGGCACAGCCGTACGCCGGGCCGAGCTGGACCGCTTCCTCGACGCCGTACCGGACGACGTGCTTGTGGTGATCGACGAGGCGTACCGGGAGTTCGTCACCGACCCGGAGGTGCCGGACTGGCTGGGCTATGCCGATCGGCCGAACGTGGCGGTGCTGCGCACCCTCTCCAAGGCGTGGGGTCTGGCCGGCCTGCGGATCGGCTTCCTGGTCGCGCAGCCGCAGGTGGCGGCGGCGGTCCGCAAGGTCGTCACGCCGTTCTCCACAAGCATGGCGGCGCAGGCGGGCGCGTTGGCCGCGCTGGCCCAGGCCGACGAGGTGCGCCGGCGGTGCGCGCTGGTGGTGGCCGAGCGCGAGCGGGTCGGCGAGGCGTTGACCAAACTCGTTCCCGGCGTGCCGGCCAGCCAGGCGAACTTCGTCTGGCTGCCGCTGGGTGACCGGTCGGTGGAGTTCGGCAAGGCATGCGAGTCGCGGGGCGTTATCGTGCGGCCGTTCCCTGGTGACGGGGTACGGGTCACCATCGGCACGCCGGTCGAGAACGACGCCTTCCTGGCGGCGGCCGAGGCCGCCCTGAGCTAGACCAGGCCGTACCGGGCCGGTCCGCCATCCCCCAGCGGACCGGCCCGAGTCTGCTACTCCTGCGGCACCGGCTCCCGCTGCTGCGACCGCCGCCGGTACGCGAGACCGAACAGCAGCGCCAGCACCAGCCCCGAGGCGACAAGTCCGCCGGCCAGCACCGTGCTCGACCGGTCGGCGCTGGCCGCCGCCGGAACGGTCGTGCCGCCGAAGCTGACAGTGCCATTGGCGCTGCGTTTGGTCCAGCCGCTGGCCAGGTCGAGCTTTGCCGACCACGGCCCGTCGGGCAGGCGGGAGTCCAGCGCGACGCGGACGGTGGTGCTGCCGCCCAGGGGCAGCGTCGCGGCCTCGACCCGGACCGGATCGGTGGACAGACCGCCCGGCCCGTCGGCGAGCCGGAGTTCGCCGGCCAGGTCGAGCGCCCGCTTCCCGGTGTTGCGCACGTCGGCGGTGACGATCGGCGTGCCGTCGGGCTCCCGCAGGCCGGTCAGCGGCCCGATCTCGAAGCCGGACGGCGGCTCCCCGCCTGGCCCCACCGACAGGTAGACCCGGATGCCGGCTCGACCCACGTTGCGGATCTGCTGGCCGTCCGTGCCCGAGATCTCGGCCCACACCACCGCGTACCGTTCACCGGCCTCGGCGGCGCGCGGCACCCGGATGGTGACAAGCGCCTCTGCCTCCTCACCCGCGGCCAGCGCCTCCTCTGCGGGCTCCACCCGGATCCAACTGCTCAACTCGTTCTCGGTCCGGTCCGGCGCGATGACGAAACCCTTCTTCGTCACCGCCGCCGCGGCGGCGTAGAGCGCGACCTTGCGCTGGACCTCCGAGGAGTTCTTGACCACGATGCGCCGCTTGATCGTGGTCCCGGGCTTGACGTGGTCGACAATGTACTTGTGCGCCCGGGAGTCGTCGCGGCGGTTCACCGGCGCGTCGAGCAGGCGCACCCCTACCGAGACGGGCGGGCCGCTGGGGCTCGGCGAGGCGCTGCCGCTCGGCTGCGGCGACCGGGAGCGGCCGTCCCGACGGTCGGCCGCCGGTCGGTCGACGACCTCGGGCGGAGCGGGTTCGGGGTGTGCCACCGCCCGGGACGCCGGCACCGCCCCGGCCGCGGTCGATGCCGGTGCCCCGGCAGTGACCAGGACGGTCACGGCCAGGGCGAGGGCGCTGACGCGGTCATGCCACCGAATGGGTGATCACCCCCGTGTAGGTGCCGCCGACCGCACCGCCCGGAATGGTGATCCGGATGTCCGGTGCCCAGGTCGCGGAGTTGTTGCCGGAGCCGGACGTCTTGGAGAAGGCGACCCTCGGCACGTTCAGCACGACCGCGTCGGCCTGGGTGGGCTGGCCTGGTTCGAAGGTGCCGGTACCGGTCGTCGAGATGGCGCCGCCGGACCAGTACTCGACCAGGTTCGGCAGGATGGTCTCCTCGGGAGTGCCGCCGCCGGTGGTGAAGGCGCTGCTGCTCACCGTGGCCGTCCAGGTGGCGGTCAGCGCCGACCGGCTGTCGGTGACCGTGACGTTGCCGAGTTCACCGGTGATGCTGGAGCCGGCGAAGGCGGCACGAGGTTCACCGCCGGTGGCACGGCGATGTCCAGGTTGGCGGTGGAGACCGTGAAGGTCACGATGGTGTCGCCGGACGGCGCGGCGGCGGCGGGTGCCGCCAGGGCCACCACGGTGGCCGCGGCGGCGGTCAGGGTAAGAAGTGGCTTCCTCATGCCGATGACGCTAAAGCGCACGGTTGGCACACAGCAGGATCTTTTGGACAAATAACCCATCAGGCGACAGAGCGGGTAATCGTGCCCGTGTAGGTGCCGGCAATGATCCCGTTCGGCACGACGATGCGCAGGCTCGGGTTCCAGGCGACGCGGTTGTTGCCATTGCCGGAGGTCTTCCGGAACGCCTCACGGGTCACGTTGAGGGCCACCACCTGCGCCTGGGTGAGCTGGCCCGGCACCAGCGTGCCGCCGCCGGTGCTCTGCACCGCCGGCCCCGACCAGTAGAAGACCGAGCCGTTGGAGATGGTCCGCTGCGCCCCACCCCCGCCGGTAATGAAGACGGTGGCGGAGACGGTGGCCACCCAGGTGTTCGGGTTGACCGGGCCACGGACATCCGTCACCTCGACCCGACCCATCGGCCCGGTAAGCACCCCACCGGTGAAGCCGGTACCAAGGTTGACCGTCGCCGGCACGGTGATGTCCACCCCTTCGGTCTTGGCCAACTGGAAGCTGCGCCCGACCGACGCGGCGGCCTCCGCCGGAGCGGCACCGACGAGAATCATGATCACGCCCAGCAGGGCTGCCAAGAGACGCACAGTGGGACTATAAGTAACTTATGTCCGTTTTGTCGAGCTGGCCGTGGGGCGTCGGTCGTCAGGTCGCGGCGATGATCAACGATTCGGCGGTGAGGTAGTACCGCTGGTCGTCAGCGTCGGGATCGACCGGCCGGCGCAGTCGCTCCACCACCACGAACCCGTCGGCCGCGTACGCGTCGCCCGGTGCCCACCCGGTGCCGTCGGAGCCGATGTCGAGCACGAAGCTGGACGATCGCGCACCGGTGGCCGGGTCCAGCGTGACGAGCTCGTTCGCCTCGGTCAGCACGTGCACCCGGCCGGGCTGTACGGCGATCACCCGACCGGGGCCGACCTCGACCCGCCAGCGTTCCTCACCACCGGGCACGGCCCGGCCGACGAGCACCCCGTCGACCACGTTCACCGCCGTCCCGTCGACAAGTTCGGTGGCCGAGCCGTCCAGAACCGGCGCCTGGACCGGCGCTGCCGAGCCGAGCAGCCAGCCCTGCGCGGACGCGTCCCCGGGGCCGGCGGTCCGCAGCGCGGCACAGCCGACGCCGTCGGGCTCGCAGCCGAGCAGCGTCGCCGTCAGCTCGTCACCGGCATCCGGCGGACGCCACCTGGTCGTCACCATGCCGGTTGCGGTGTCCCGAAACTCGATGGCCGCCGGTCCCTCACAGTCGTCCACGGTCAGCAGCCGGCCACCGGAGCCGCTGCCCACCGGCTCGCGGCAACCGGAACCCACAGCCGCCCGCCACAGTTGCCCGCCGTCCGCCAGATCGACCGCCCGGATTTCACCCTCGCCGGAGCTGACGACCACGTGGCGGCCATCGACGGTCCGGCTCACCGCAAGCCCGCTCGGCCGCCAGACGACGGCCGTGCCGGTGCGCCGCGCCACCCGCTCCGATGCCGGCTCCGGCCCGTCCGCCCGCCAGGCCAGCCGACCGGTACGCGCGTCGATCGCCACGAGCTGCCCGTCCGACCAGCGGCTCACCACAGTCGTCCCGCTCGCCACCACCGCGTCCAGACTCGCCGGCCAACGCCGGAAGGACCAGTACGGGGTGCGCCGGCTACGACTGTCGACGGGTTGGTCGGCGTAGACCTGCCGGGGCGCGGCGTACACCCGCAGCCGGCCGTCGACGATCAGCGGGGCAACCGGCAGGCGGCCGGTCACCCCGGGGGCCGGCGTGCTCCGCGCCGGGTAGTCGTCCCGGGCGGGGGTGCTCACCTCGGCCGGCGCCAGGACCCGGTACGCGATGACCCCGACCGTCGCGGCGACACCCACCGCCGCCACCGCCGCCACGAACCGCCGCCGACCCACCGCCCACCCCATGCCGCACCTCCGCACGGCACCCTACCCAGCCGCCTCCGGGCCCGCCCCCGAGCCGCCCCGCCAGCCCGCCCGCCCCCGGCTCGCCCGTCCCGATATGCGGCATGCCGCGGTCTCGCGGTGGGCGTGATGCCGCTGTTTGCCGCAACTCGCGATAGCCCCGCTCGGATCCGGGCGTAACGGAGGCGTGCGGGGCGCTGGGTCAGGCGACTTCGGCGTGCCGGGCGCCGGCTGCGGCGGCCAGGGCGGCGATGTCCTGCCGCAGCACCTTTTCCGCTGCTCGGACCGCCAACCCGCCGAGCAGCAGTGCGAGCGCCCGGCCAGTCGTCGCGGCCGGCTGAGCCCACACCGTCACCGTCACCGAGGCGTGGCGACGCCCACGACGGTGCACGTCCCGTAGCGTCCAGGTGATCCGGTAGTCGACGCCGTCACCGGGCGAGCCGAGGACCAGCCGTCGAGGCGGCTCGGCGGCCAACACGACGAACTCCTCGGCCACCGTGCCGCCGCCCGGTCGCGTCCGGATCTCCCGCCAACTCGTACCCGGGCCGAACGCTCCGGGCGTCAGCAGTTGCACAGGCCGATCACCGCCCCTCGGCCGGGACAGGTCGGTGAGCACCCGCCACAGATCGACTGCGGATGCCGCGACCAACCCGTTCACCGCAACTGTCGACATGCCACCTCCCGTGGCACCGACGGTACGCGGCGTGATCGTGGTGCGGGGTCCCCGAGCGGAGAATCCCCGCCGGAGACCCCCGGCGGGCATCAGCCGACGAATCGACCGTCCCGGATCGCGTCGACGAATGCGGTCCAGCCCGGCGGGCTCACCACGAGCACCGGTCCGGCCTGGTCCTTTGAGTCGCGGATGCCCACCACACCGTGGACTGCGGCCAGATTGTCGGCCACCTCCACACAGAGGCCCTGGTCGTTGGAACGGCTGCTGGTACGCCAGACCGCGTCCACGAGAACGTGCATCGTCGTCATCTCCCTCGGTTTCGACGTTCCGCCAGCCGAGACCGGGCCGACCGGAAAGGGGGCACCGGCCGGCCCGGCGCGGCATGGCGACGGAATTCCGAGGCGATCAACGAAGACGGTGACGGTCCTTGATCGCACCCGCTGTGCGATCAAGGTCAGCTGTCGGGTTCAGGTCAGTTCGACGGCAGGACGGTGCCCGTGACCTCGCCCAACATGAGGGTGGTGCCGTCCGGCCCGGGTGCGGTGGCGGTGATCGTCACCGTGTCACCGTCGGCCAGGAAGGTGCGTTCCGTCCCGCCCACGGTGACCGGTTCGGTGCCGCCCCAGCTGAGTTCCAGGAACGAGCCGACCTGGTCGCGCCGAGGGCCCGAGACGGTGCCGGAGGCGTACAGGTCGCCGGTACGCAGCGAGGCGCCGTTGACGGTCAGGTGTGCCAACTGCTGGGCCGGCGTCCAGTACATGCCGGCGAAGGGCGGCTCGCTTACCGGCTCTCCGTTCCAGAGCACCCGCAACCGCAGGTCCAGCCCCAGGTGCGGCTCGTCGCGCAGGTAGTCGGCCACCGGCGGATCCTGCTCTGGACCGGCGACGAACGCGTCGCGCAGCGCGTCGAGCGGAGTGACCCAGGCGGCCACCGACGTGGCGAACGACTTGCCGAGGAACGGCCCGAGCGGTTGGTACTCCCATGCCTGGATGTCCCGCGCCGACCAGTCGTTGACCAGCACCACACCGAAGACGTGGTCGGCGAAGTCAGCGGCAGCCACCGGGCGGCCGAGCGGGCTCGGTACGCCGACCACGAAGCCGACCTCGGCCTCGATGTCCAGGCGCGCCGACGGGCCGAACGTCGGCCCGTCGGAGCTGGGCCGCTGCCCCTGCGGACGTACCACCGGGGTGCCGGAGACCACCACCGTCCCGGCACGGCCGTGATAGCCGATCGGCAGGTGTTTCCAGTTCGGCAGCAGCGGCGGCTGCCCCGGGCGGAAGATCAGGCCGACGTTCGAGGCGTGGTGTTCCGAGGAGTAGAAGTCGACGTAGTCGGCCACCTCGAAGGGCAACTCCATGCGTACCTCGTCGACGGGCACCAGCAGCGGCTCCACCGCCGCCCGGTGCGTCGGGTCGGTGAGCAGCTCGGTGATCCGGTCCCGCACCGCGGTCCACTGCGGGCGTCCCAGTGCCAGGAACGCGTTGAGCGTGGGCCGGCACAGCGCGCCGCCGGCCAGCACCAGGTCCGCGGCCTCCGCGCCGGCCAGGTCCAGGACGAAATCTCCGACGCGTACGCCGATGCGCGGCTCGTCGCCGCCCACCCGGAACACGCCGTACGGCAGGTGGTGCACCCCGTACCCGGAACCCGCCGCACCCGGCACCCAGCTCGCTGGCTGACTCTCGCTCATGCCTCAAAGCCTCCGTCCACCAGCCCGAGCCGGATCAAATCGGTGAGGGGTTCCACGATGCTGCACGAGCCGAACCCCACCCACAGCGGGCGCGCCGCATCGGGCCGGCCGTCGACAGCCTGCACCAGCGGGCGCTCGTCGCGCACGGTGAGCAACTCGGCGACGGCACCGATGGTCGCGCCGTCAGCGGCGGCCAGGGTCGCGGCGAGCACGTTGCCGAACCCGTGGTGGGTGAAGCCGGTCTCGGGGTCCACGTGCCGGACCGCGTGGTGCAGCCCGGCGGTCAATTTGAACGGCAGGCCCCGGTCCCGGCAGGCGCAGACCACCGCGGCCAACTCGGCCGGGGTCGGGAAGAGTTCGGCGGCCAGCCCGCCGGTACGGAACTTGGCGGCGACCGGCACCCCCCGGGCGCGCGAGTCGGCGAGCGCGTCCAGGGCACCCATCAGCCCGAAGGTGAGCGGGATCTCCGCGTAGACGGGGACGCCGTCCAACCGCTCGGCGAGTTTCACCAGCTCGGTCAGTCCTGGTTGCGGGTCCTCTCCCCGCCGCGCGACGGGCACCTCGACCTGTCGTGCGGTCACCCCGAGCGGGGGTAGGAACGACAGCGCGAACGGCAGCCGGTCGAGACCGGTGTCACCGATCAGCCCGATGGCGAAGCCTTCCTCGGGATCGACGAGACCGCTCAGCTCGCCCGCCGTGATCGCCGAGGCGGGCAGCAGCAGCGGGCCGACCAGGTCGGCGTACCACGCGACGCGGTGCCGCCGGTGGGCCTGCACGGCGTCGGGCAGCGACGCGCTGCCCGGCGGGAAGACTGCGGCGTCATCGACCAGGCCGGCGACAAGAGTGGGCAGCTGCGTTGACACGAGACAAGAATGTACGGGACGCTTCATTGAGCGGACAACAGCGTTCGAATATCGGACGCGGGCGGACCGGGAGGGCGAGATGCCGTACTACCGCAGCATCGGCGAGCTGCCACGCAAGCGCCACACCCAGTTCCGGCAGCCGGACGGCAGCCTCTACACCGAGGAGCTGATGGGCCAGGAGGGCTTCTCCTCCGACTCGTCCCTGCTCTACCACAGGTACGCCCCGACCGCGATCGTCGCCGCCGAGGAGTTCACCCCGCCGGCCGTCACCCGGGTGCCGAACCTGCCGCTCAAGCCCCGGCACCTGCGTACCCACAAGCTCGACGGGACCGGCGCGGACCCGGTCCTCGGCCGGCGGTACCTGCTCGCCAACGACGACGTGCGGATCGCCTACGTGCTGGCCGACCGCCCCTCCCCGCTGTTCCGCGACGCCACCGGCGACCACTGCCTCTACGTGGAGGCGGGCACCCTGCGGGTCGAGTCGACGTTCGGCGTGCTCGACGCGGTACCCGGCGACTACGTGATCATCCCGACCTCGACGGTGCACCGCCTGGTGCCCACCGGAGACACCCCGACCCGGCTGCTCGCCGTGGAGGCGTCCGGGCACATCGGCCCACCCAAGCGCTACCTCTCCGTACGCGGACAGTTCCTGGAACACTCGCCGTACTGCGAACGCGACGTCCGGGGGCCGGACACCCCGTTGCTCGTCGACGGCACCGACGTCGAGGTGCTGGTCCGCCACCGGCGCGGATGGACCCGCCACGTCTACGCCAACCACCCGTTCGACGTGGTCGGGTGGGACGGGCACCTCTATCCGTGGGCGTTCTCCATCCACGACTTCGAGCCGATCACGGGCCGGATCCACCAGCCGCCACCTGTGCACCAGACCTTCGCCGGCCCGAACTTCGTGATCTGCTCCTTCGTGCCCCGCAAGGTCGACTACCACCCGGATGCCATTCCGGTGCCGTACCACCACCACAACGTCGACTCCGACGAGATGCTCTTCTACACCGGCGGCAACTACGAGGCGCGGCGTGGCTCCGGCATCGAGCAGGGTTCCATCTCGCTGCACCCGTCCGGCTTCACGCACGGACCGCAGCCCGGCGCGGCGGAACGCGCCATCGGAGTGGACTTCTTCGACGAGCTGGCGGTCATGGTCGACACCTTCCGCCCACTCGACCTCTGCGACGCGGCGGCCGAGTGCGAGGACGACGGGTACGCCTGGACCTGGGCCCGCCGCCCCTAGGGACGGTCAGGCCACCGGCCGGCCGACGATCGCCAACCGGGCCGCGGTGGCGATCGCGATGGCCAGGACCAGCGGCCACGGGGTGCCGAACAGGGCGTAGAGCAGGATCAGCACGGGTGCCGCGGCGGCGGCGTACACGGCCAGGGCGAGTGGACGGTCGGTACGCCGCAGCACGGGCAGGATGGTGCGGGTCAGCCCGGGCAGCCGGGCCGCGTGCTGCCAGAGCACGATGCCGCCGCCAGCAGCCGCCGCCACCGCCAGCAGCCGGGAGAAGCCGGAGCCGGTCGCGGTCGAACAGGCGACCACGACGGCGGCAACCACCGACCAGCCGGCACCCCAGAGCACGAACCGCCGCAGTGCCGCCGGCACCGGCTGGCGTGCGACGACCGGGCCGACGCCGTGCTGTCCCGGCCTGGCTTCACCACGCCAACCCGGTTCCGGGCCTCCGGCGGGCACCGGCCCATCGGCGGGTACCGCACCGCCCTGCGCCGGCCAACTCGGACGTTGCTCCGAACCGTCGACGGGACGGCTGGCGTCGGCGTGGCCCAGAGCCGGCGGGTCCGACTCGTCCTGGGCGGCAGCCGGCCGGTCCTGATCATCGATCTCGTCCGGGCGGGTCGACTCGTCCAGCATCTCGTCGGCACGGCGCGGATCGGTCGGCGGCAGGTTCGCCACCGCCGCTTCGGCCAGTCGCGCCAGCGCGGCGCTCCACCGGCGCTGCTCCAGCCGCAGTACCCCGACGTCGTCGCCGGTCTCCGCCAGGCGTGGGTCCAGCCGCAGCGCCTCCCGGTAGGCCCGCTCCGCCAGGTCGTACATCCGCATGTTGGCCGCGACCAGACCCAGCACCAGGTGGCCCTGCGGCTCATCGGGGGCCAGTTCCACCCCGCGCCAGGCGGCGTTCAACGCCGGCTGGCCGTTGCGGGAGCCAGCCAGGATCGCCGCGGCGCTGCGCTGGGCGTACGCGTCCTCCGGGCCCAGGGCCAGGATCTCGTCGGCGGTACCGGCGGCCTCGGCGTACCGTTCGAGGTCACCGAGGGCCAGTCCACGGGCGACGAGCGGGGGCACCTGTCCCGGCGCGGCGGCCACTGCGGCCTGGGCGGCGGCGAGCGCCTCGGCCGGCCGGCCGGCGGCCAGGTGCACCCGGGCCAGCATTGTCGACACGCTGGCGGCGGCCGGGTCGAGGGCCAGGGCGAAGCCGAGTTCGGCCACGGCCTCGTCGTAGCGGCCCAGCTCGGCCAGGAGCGTGGCGCGTTCGAGGTAGCCGTCGGCGGCGGGCGGATCGGTGGGGACGTCGGCGGACATCGCGGCGAGCCTAGGCGCTCGGCTGCTCGTACACCAGGGCGACCGCGATCCCCGCGAGCCCCTCCCCGCGCCCGGTGAAGCCCAGGCCGTCGGTGGTGGCGGCGGAAACGGTGACCGCCGCCCCGACGGCCTCCGACAGCACCCGCTGGGCCTCGTCCCGACGTGGGCCGATCTTCGGCCGCACCCCGACCACCTGCACGGACACGTTGCCGATGGCGAAGCCGGCGGAGCGTACCCGGCGGGCCGTCTCGGTGAGCAGCGCCACCCCGCTGGCCCCGGCCCACTCGGGCTGTCCCACCCCGAAGTTGGCCCCGAGATCACCGAGACCGGCGGCGGAGAGCAGCGCGTTGCAGGCGGCGTGGGCGGCCACGTCCGCATCCGAGTGCCCGGCCAGGCCGTCCTGCTCCGGCCAGTACAGACCGGCCACCCAGCAGGGCCGACCGGCCTCGAAGGCGTGCACGTCGGTCCCGATGGCCACCCGAGGAACGATCATGATCCGAGGGTACGCGCTACCGTCCGCTCGCCAGCAGATGCTCGGCCAGCGCCAGGTCGAACGGCCTGGTGATCTTCAGAGCGTGCTCCGAACCGGGCACGCAGTGCACCGGCACGCCCAGTTTCTCCACCAGCCCGGCGTCGTCGGTGAGGGCGTCGGCGGCAGCGGCGTGGGCGGCCGCCAGCACCGCCCGGCGGAATCCCTGGGGGGTCTGCACGGCGCGCAACGCAGCCCGGTCGACGGTGCCGAGCACCTTCTCGTCCGCGTCGACCTCCTTGATCGTGTCGACGACCGGCAGCACCGGGATCACCGCGTCATGGCCCGCCCGGACCGCCGCCGCCACCGATTCCACGAGCGCGGGCGGGGTGAGTGCGCGAGCCGCGTCGTGCACCAGGACGATCCCGGGACCGGCGGGTACCGCGGCGAGCGCGGCGGCCACCGAGGCCTGCCGTTCCGCACCACCGGGAACCACGGTCACCGGGGCGATCGGTGCGAGCAGTTCACCCACGGCCGCCACCTCCGCGACCGGTGCGGCCACCACGATGCTGTGCACGGAGGGGGCTTCGGCCAACCGACGAACCGCGTGCACCAGCAGCGGCTCACCGGCCAGCAGCCGAAGTGCCTTCGGTCGACCGGGCCCGAGGCGTACGCCGGCACCGGCCGCAGGCACGAGGACCGCGACGTCACCGCACGGATTGAGCTGCGCGGTCACGTCGCGGTCCTCGACGGTTTGTTCGCTACGAATCGGGTACGACGATGCGGTGCGGACTAGGCCTCCGTCAGCACCTTGTCGAGCAGCGTCTCCGCCTCGTCCTTGGTGCTCTTCTCGGCCAGCGCGACCTCGCCGACCAGAATGTCGCGAGCCTTGGCGAGCATGCGCTTCTCGCCCGCGGACAGCCCCCGCTCCCGCTCGCGACGCCACAGGTCACGGACGACCTCGGCCACCTTCAGCGGGTTACCGGAAGCCAGCTTCTCCAAATTCGCCTTGTAACGCCGCGACCAGTTGGTCGGCTCCTCGGTGTGCGGAGCCCGGAGAACGTCGAAGACCTTGCCGAGGCCCTCTTCGCCAACCACCTCGCGCACACCCACGATCTCGGCGTTCTCGGCCGGTACCCGGACCGTCAGGTCACCCTGCGCGACCCTCAGGACGAGGTACTGCTTGGGCTCGCCCTTGATGACCCGAGTCTCGATTGCCTCGATGAGTGCGGCCCCGTGGTGGGGGTAAACAACGGTCTCGCCGACACTGAAAACCATAGGTTCGAAACCCCTTTCGCTGTGTCTAGGGTAACACGCTCAGGCACCGATGTCTCACCGCTGTCCTGACCGTTGGCGCAGCTCAGGGGCCCTGTGAGAGGTATTTCTTCGGCTTGACAGACCATCCAGACGATGATTCGAACACGTTGAGTAACCTTGGGATGACCCCCGGACACCACTGCCATGGACGTGGAGATCCGGGAGAACAAGCGCCGAGGCCCTGCAACACACCCACTGGAGATCAAGGGCTACGCACCCGTTCCATGATATCCCGCCGCAGTCCGACGCGGGCAGCGGTAGCGGTACCCGGCCTGGTGCGGGACGCTTGAGGGGTGCCGCGTCCGCACACCCGTGAGGTTCCAGGGGGTTGTAATGGGCAAGGCTGACGCCGATGGTCCCGGGCTGCCCGACCTGCCGCCGGAATGGGGCCGCGTGGTCGTCCCGGACGACATCGCTGCCCTGGCCGACGAGGCTGAACAGATCCGCCGGGAGCTGCGACGGACGGCGGCGGACCAGCGCCGCTGGCGTCCACCTGCCGCACCGGTGATCGTGCTGATCGTCGCGGTCCTGACCACCCTCGCCGGCCTGGCCGCCGTCACCTGGCCCAGGGCCAGCCGGACCGGGCCGGGCGCGACTACGCCCGACCCGACACCGGCGCAGCTGACCGGTCGCCCCCTGCCCGCGCTCGACCTGGTCGACGGCGGGCAGTCGCCGGTGCCGCTGCGCGGGCTGCTGCCGGTGGTGGTGCTGCTGGTGGACGGATGCGCCTGCCCGGAGCAGGTGGCCGCGGCGGCGACGGCGGCACCGGCCGGGGTGACCGTGGTCAGCGTGGCCGCCGCTCGGCCACGGGCAGCGCCGCCGGGAGTTCGCGCGCTCGCCGACCCGGCCGGCGGCCTGCGTGCCTTCCTGCACCTGCCGGCCAGTCAGGACGGCGTGACCGCCCTGCTCGCCGACCGCACCGGCCGGATCACGCTTGTGGTACCCGAGGTCACCTCGATCGCAGACCACCACGCCGAACTGTCCCGGCTGGCGAATTGACCCGCCCGATACGCAGACCACCCGGATCGCTCAGCTCAAGGCGATCAACCGGGCCTCGATCTGGACCGGCTCCGACCCGGCTGGCGAGAACGACAACCGGGCCGCGGCACCAATGCCGGTGAGCTCCATCATGACCTGCCCGCCGTCGCAACCCACCGTCATCGGGGCTGCTGACCGGGCACCGGCGACGGCTACCAGCAACTCGCCCGGGCCGGTGCAGCGCAGGCGCAACAGGTGCCGCTCGCCCCGCTCCATCCGGGTCTGCCGGACGACCGCCGCACCGGAACCGAGCCTCGCCGACTCGGTCCAGACCAGCTCGGTCCCGCCCACGTACCAGCCGCTCGGCGCGGCGGAACCCGTGGCCGGGCGCTCCGCGGGCCCGTCGTCCGCCCCGGCCACCGCGCCGGTGCGCGCGTCGACCAGGACGGAGGAGGTGGCATTCGGAAGCTCGGAAACCGTGCCACCGGTGACCGGGTTCCCCCGCCAGTATGTGACGGCTGACGGGAGGCCCACGCCGGGCTGCGCCTCCTGTGCCGCTACCCGCCACCACCAGCCGCCGAGGGTCAGCGCCGCCACCGCGACGGCGGCCAACAGGGCCCCGCGTAGCCGATGGATGGCATCGACGTCCATACCTGAAGGGTAGCTCTGTTGGATGGTCAGGCGCTTCGTTCCAGCAGGGCGGCGTAGAGGGTCAGCCCTGGCCCAAACGCCAGCATCACCACCCGGCGTGGTGCCGGTGCCGACCGGAACAGGCGGTCGAGGATCAACAACACCGTCGGCGAGGAACAGTTGCCGTGGTCGTTGAGCGTCTCCCGGGACGCCGCCAACGCCTCCGGCGCCAGCCCCAACTCACGCTCCACCACGTTGAGGATGCGTGGACCGCCCGGGTGCACGGCCCAGCCGTCCACCTCCGACCGGCGGGTGCCGTGCCGGGCCAGCACCTCGTCCACCAGCCCTCGGACGTGCGCCGACAGCACCTGTGGCACCTTCGGCGACAGTCCCATCCGGAAACCGGTGTCGGTCACCTCCCAGGTCATGTGGTCGGCGGTGGAGGTGTCGGTCACCGAGGCGACCTCGCGTACGGCGTACCCCCGCCCGCCGGGAACGACCGCCGCGGCGACGGCGGCGTCGGAGAAGAGCGCGTGGGAGACGATCTGCTGGGTGTCCATCCGGGCCGAGGAGGGTTGCAGGTGCAGGCTGGTCAGCTCGGCACAGAGCAGCAGCGCGGGACGCCCCCGCGCGGTGACGAAGTCACCCACCGCGCCCAGCCCCGGCAGCGCCGCATAGCAGCCCATGTGACCGACGAACATCCGCTGGGTCGTCGCGGCCATGCCCAGATCCCGGGCGAGCAGGATGTCCAGCCCCGGGGTCGCGTACCCGGTGCACGAGCACACCACGAATAGTCCGACGTCACGGGCGTCCAGCCCGGCGGCGGTCAACGCCCGGCCGACCGCCTCCTTACCCAGCGGCAACGCCTCGACCTGGTAACGGAGCATCCGTCGCTCGGTCGGCCAGTCGGAGACGTCCTCAAGCAACGGGTTGACCGCTGCCTGCCGCCGGGTCACGCCGGAGTGCGCGAATATCCGCTCGGCCAGCGCGCGGGTGGAGCCGGAGAAGTGCTGGGAGAAGAACTTCTCCCACAACTCCTGCTGGTCAGCCGAGGGCGGATGGGCCGTGCCCAGGCCCGCGATCACCGGTACGGACACGGTCCCACCTTCCTCTCGCAAGCTCATGTCTGACGCTCGCCAGTCCCGCCCCCGGTCACGACCGCAGGGCCGACAGGCTCATTCCCTCACGCTCACCAACGAGGACTCGATCCGTCACGGTCCGGGTCACCGCCGAGTGTGGCGATGCCGAGCCAGTCGGCACAGACGTCGGAGGTAGCCGGGTGCAGCGACCCGCAACGAGCATCGCGGTACAGGCGTTCCAGCGGATGGCCCCGTCGGGTGGCGGAGGTGCCGGCCGCCTCCAGCATGGAGGCTGCCACGTCCGCCGCGGTCGTACCGGCCAACAGCTTCGCCCGCCACACCCACCTGTTGGTCTCCTCGTCGCCCGGCGCCTCGTCCACCCGTCGGGCAGCCTCGGCGACCGCCAGCTCCGCCGCCGCCACCGCGGCGTCGGCGCGACCCAGCCGGGCGCGTACCGCCGGCAGCCCGGCGAGGTTCCGGGCGTTCAGGTGTTCCGCGGCCGCGTCGATCGCCGCCCGGGCCACCCCCACGTAGACGGCCGCGTAGCTGGCCACCAGCCAGTGCGGCATGAGCTGGGCCACCACCAGGGCCAGCCCTTCGACCCCGCCGAGCAGCCGGTCGGTCCCGACGGTCACGTCGAGGTGCAGGTCGTGCGAGGCGGTGGCGCGCATGCCGAGGGCGTCCCACGTCGGCTCGACGGTCAGGCCCTCGCCGGCCGGTACCAGGAACTGCGAGACCACCGACGGGTCGGCGGCGCTGCGGGCCGCCACCAGGTAACCGTCGGCGTGACCGGCACCGGAACAGAAGGTCTTGCTGCCCTTGATCCGCCAGCCGCCGTCGACAGGTTCGTAGACCGTGGCGAGCTGGGACAGCCGGGCACCCGCGCCCCGCTCGCTCATCGCGACCGCGTACCACGCCCCGTCGGCCGCCGCCCGCAACAGGCGGTCGCGGGCAGCCAGTGCCTCCGCCGGTACGCCGAGCGCCTCGGCCAGTTCCTCGGTGACCGCGCCGAGCGCCCCGGTGACCGAGGCGTGCATGTTGAACACCAGCGCGGTGGCGCCGTTGCCCCGGGCCAGTTCGGTGGCGACAGCCGCGTACGCCGCGAAGGTGGCCCCGGCGCCACCCAGCTCGGCGGGAACCATCAGCCCGAACAGTCCCGCCTCTCGCAGGTCGGTGAAGTCGTCGACCGGAAACGAGCCGTCCCGGTCGTGGGCGGCGGCCCGCGCCGCCAGCCGGGGCGCCAGCCGCCGGGCCGCCGACGCCGCTCCACTGCGCTCGGTCATGGATGGAACCCCCTCTTCGGCCATTGCCATACCCTCACCTGGATCAGCTATCCACCGCGCACCCCATGGCCCTGGTAGAGCACAGCCCTCGACCCGGTCGGCACGATGCGCGGTGCCTGAGCGGGCGGCGTCGGGGCACCCGTGGCCTGCCGGAGCAGCCACCGCAGTAGCCCCGGCACCCCTGGCCGGACACCACGGACCCGCAGGTCGACGCCGTGTCGGGCGCACTCGGCGACCAGCTCGCGATCGTCCACGAACAACCGAGGATCGTGGATGCCACGCGGCACGGTGGGCAGACGTTCGGCGACTCGGACCGCGACCAGCCGGGCCAACGCGGTGTCGTTGAGGGTGTCCAGCACCAGCAGGCCACCGGGCCGCAGCAGGCGACACGCCTCGGCCACCGCCGCCCGCCAGTCCGGGACGTGCTCCAGCAACTCGCCGGCGGCGACCACGTCGGCGCAGCCGTCCACGAGCGGTACCGCCGTGGCGTCGCCGTTGACCGCCGTCACGCCGTGCGCCGCCGCGTGCGCCAGTGCCGAGCGGGTGAGGTCCACCCCCACATGTCGGTAGCCCTTCCCGGCCAGGTGGGGGGCGAGCAGCCCCGCCCCGCAGCCCAGGTCGACCAGGAGCGCGCCCGGTCGCGTCGCCGGGGGCACCAGCGCGGCCCGCGCCCGGGCCAGCCAGTGCAGCATGGCGAAGACGCCGTCTGGCCGCCACCACTCGTCCGCCAGGTCGTCGTACTGGCGCGGATCGTTGCGGGGCAGCACGCGGCCGGCGTCACGCATGGCAACGAGCGTGGCACGACTCCCCGGTAACGACCAGACTTCCGTTATGTCGTCGACGGTGTTAGGGCTGGTCAGAGCGAGCCATCCGGAACCGACCGCGGCGGTCACCACAGTGGCCGGTCTGCTCGCCGTCGGTGTCGGGCATCCACCCGGCGGCGTGGTCGCGGTGGTGCTCACCGTGGCTGCCAGCCAGTTCACCGTCGGGTGGACCAACGACCTGCTCGACGCGGACCGGGACGCCGCGGTCGGACGTACCGACAAGCCGTTGGCCGCCGGCGCGCTCGGCCGGCGTACCGTCGCGGTGGCCGCCGCCGTGGCCGCCATCGCGACCGTGGCGCTGGCCCTGACCACCAACCCGACGGCGGCGATCTGCGCCACCGTCGCTCTGGTCTCGGCGTTGCTCTACGACTGGCCGCTGAAGTCCACCCCGATCTCGGTGCTGCCGTACGCGATCTCCTTCGGCGCGCTGCCCGCCTTCGTGGTGCTGGCACTGCCCGACGCTCCGCCGCCCCCGGTCTGGCTGGTGGTCGCGGCGGCGTTGCTCGGCGCGGGGGCCCATTTCGCAAACGTGCTGCCCGACTTCGTCGACGACGCCCGGACCGGGGTCCGTGGGCTGCCGCACCGGCTCGGTGCGACGGGCAGCCGGGCGGCGGCCGTCGGGCTGCTGATCGCGGCGACCGTCACGCTGGTGCTCGGGCCGCCCGGGCCGCCGACGGGCGTGGGTCTCGCGGCGGTCGGCGCCACCATCGTGATCTTCATCGTGGCCTGGTACGCGGGCCGGGCCGGGAACACCGCCGGAGCCCGGCCGGTGGCCGCCTTCCGGGCGGTGCTCCTGGTCGCCCTGATCGACGTCGCCCTGCTGGTCACGAACGGTCGGCTCGGCTGAGTCTCCCCCCGGCAGGTGGTCGCACCGGGTCGGCGTGCGGGCCACGATCAGCTCCAACTACCCTGGAGCCCGGTCTGCGCGGGCATGGCCAGCGGTTCCGGCGGGTAGGCCGGGTGTGATCGTGACGAGGAGGACCGACGTGAGGCGCTCGATCAGGGGTTCCCGGCGGGCTGCCGTGCTGCTGCCCGGGATCGCGGCGGCAGCCGGGCTGCTGCTGTCCGGATGCGGCGCCGGCCAGATCTCCGAGACGGCCAACAAGGTGCCGTCGGTCCAGGGCGCCAACCTCGCGGCCGGCGACGGGAAGTACGCCGTACGCGGTGCCCTGGTCGCCTATCCCGGTGTCGAGGGCTACCAGGCCGGCGACAACGCCCTGCTCAACGTCGTCCTCTACAACGACTCGGCGGACCCGGTGACGGTGACGGTCACCTCGTCGGACGCCCGCGAGGTGGTGCTCACCTCGGTCGCCGCCGCGACCAGCCCATCACCCACCGCGTCCCCGTCGCCGACCGCGTCCCCGTCAGCGGAGCAGTCCCCGGAGGGCTCTCCCTCACCGGACAACTCCGCTTCGCCGGACAACTCGCCCTCGCCGGACGAATCTCCGTCGCCCAGCCCGACCGAATCGCCCTCGACCGGGCCGGCCCGGATCGAGATCCCCCCGCTGAGCTACGTGCAGCTCAACACCGAGGGTGAGCAGGTGCTTCAGCTCGTCGGGCTGAACGAGGCCCTGCTCGCCGGCCAGAACGTCACGCTGACCTTCGACTTCGGCGGCGAGACGGTCACCAGCCCCGCACCGATCGCCGTGCCGCTTACCCCCGCGCCCGAGCCGTCGCCGATCATCGAGCGGCACACCGGGTACGAGGGCGAAGGCGGCCACTGAGCCGACCGACCGGCGTCGCGTACCGCGACCGGAACCGGTCCAGGGTGATTTCCGAGGGCGTCGTCGACGTGGTGCAGCCATGCCGACGGCGCCCTCGTCGTACCCGGGGGTTAGCGTCGGTCGGGTGAGCATCTCCCGATCGACCCCGTCCCGGGCGAGCACCGGCTCGCGCGGTCGCGCCGCCGCTCGCGAGCCGCGGCCCGCGTACGAGTGCGATGCCTGCGGACACCAGCCACCGAAGTGGGTGGGCCGCTGTCCCGAGTGCGGCGAGTGGGGCTCCGTGGTCGAATGCACGATCACCGGCCCGACCGTCTCGGGTCGGGTGGTGAGTTCCCGGATGCCCGCCGAGCCCGCCCGGCCCATCGCCACCATCAGCGCGGCACCGGCCCGGGCCCGGCCCACCGGGGTCGGTGAGCTGGACCGCGTCCTCGGTGGCGGCCTGGTCCCCGGTGCCGTGGTGCTGCTCGCCGGTGAGCCGGGGGTGGGCAAGTCGACTCTGCTGCTCGACGTCGCCCAGCAGTGGGCCGCCGGAGCAGGCAGCCCGTCGCTTGTGGTGAGCGGTGAGGAGTCGGTCAGCCAGGTGCGGCTGCGGGCGGAGCGCATGGGCACCCTGCACGACCAGCTCTTCCTGGCCGCCGAGAGTGACCTCGCGGCGGTGCTCGGCCATCTGGACGCGGTCAAGCCCGGCCTGCTCGTGCTCGACTCGGTACAGACCATCTCGACCACCGGCACCGAAGGCGTGCCCGGCGGGGTGACCCAGGTCCGGGCGGTCACCGCCGC
The DNA here is from genome assembly GCF_016863575.1 of Micromonospora sediminimaris. NCBI lineage: Bacteria > Bacillati > Actinomycetota > Actinomycetes > Micromonosporales > Micromonosporaceae > Micromonospora > Micromonospora sediminimaris. The sequence goes on along the minus strand of NZ_BOPD01000052.1, from coordinate 6,144 downwards.
CCTGGTCGCGGTCGCCAAGGAACGCGGGGTCGCCACCGTGCTGGTCGGCCACGTCACCAAGGACGGCCAGGTCGCGGGTCCTCGGGTGCTTGAGCATCTGGTCGACGTGGTGCTGCACTTCGAGGGTGACAAGCACTCGTCGCTGCGGATGGTGCGCGGGGTCAAGAACCGGTTCGGCGCCGCCGACGAGGTCGGCTGCTTCGAGATGCACGAGGGCGGCATCAGCAGCCTCGCCGACCCCTCCGGGCTGTTCCTGACCCGTTACTCCGAGCCGGTTCCGGGCACCTGTGTGACGGTGGCGATGGAGGGCCGCCGGGCGTTGCTCACCGAGGTGCAGGCCCTGATCGGTGCCACCGTGGCCGGGTCGCCCCGGCGTACCGTCTCCGGGCTGGACTCCGCCCGGCTGGCGATGGTGCTGGCGGTGCTCCAACGCCGGACCGAACGGCTCACTCTGCACGACCGGGAGGTCTTCGCGGCCACCGTGGGCGGCATCCGGGTGGTGGAGCCCGCAGCCGACCTCGCGGTCGCCCTCGCCGTCGCCTCCGGAGGGCTCAACCTGGCGATCGCCCCGCACCTGGTGGCGATCGGCGAGGTCGGCCTCACCGGCGAGGTGCGCCGGGTGGGCGCGGTGCCGCGCCGGTTGGCCGAGGCCGCCCGGCTCGGCTTCCGGCTGGCTCTCGTGCCGCCCGGTTGCGGGCCCACCAGCGCCGGTGCCGGTCCGGAGCAGATGCGCGTGATCGAGGTCACCGACGTCCGCTCGGCGTTGCAGGCCGCCGCGCGGGCGTCGGCGGAATGAGCCGCCGACGGGTCGGGTCGGGCAGGGCGGGCGGAATCGTGACACATCACAGTAACCGCGAGAGCACCCACCGCACGGCAGTCCGTAGACTGTGCCCGTGCCGATCGACCGCGATACCACCAAGCCAGCCGGCGCGACGCCCCACGCCCGCACCGCTGCCGTGGGCTCGCCCGCCCGACCCATCAGCGTGAGCGTGACCGGGGGCGGCGTCGTCGGCGACCCGCTGCGCGCCAACCTTGCCCTGATGGCGCCGGGCACCGCACTACGTGACGGGTTGGAGCGGATCCTGCGGGGTCGGACGGGCGCGCTGATCGTCCTGGGCTACGACAAGGTGGTCGAAGGGCTCTGCACGGGTGGCTTTCCGCTGGACGTCGAGTTCTCCGCGACCCGGGTCCGGGAGCTGTGCAAGATGGACGGCGCGGTGGTGCTCTCCAGCGACGGCACCCGGATCGTCCGGGCGGCGGTTCACCTGATGCCCGATCCGACGATCCCGACCGAGGAGTCCGGCACCCGGCACCGCACCGCGGAGCGGGTGGCCCGGCAGACCGGATACCCGGTCATCTCGGTCAGCCAGTCCATGCGCATCATCAGCCTCTACGTCAACGGTCAGCGGCACGTGCTGGACGACTCGGCGGCGATTCTCTCCCGTGCGAACCAGGCGCTGGCCACCTTGGAGCGGTACAAACTCCGCCTCGACGAGGTCTCCGGCACCCTGTCCGCCCTGGAGATCGAGGATCTGGTCACCGTACGCGACGCGGTGGCCGTGGTGCAGCGCTTGGAGATGGTCCGGCGGATCGCCGACGAGATCGCCGGCTACGTGGTCGAGTTGGGCACCGACGGGCGGTTGCTCGCCCTTCAGCTGGACGAGTTGATGGCCGGCGTCGACGCTGACCGCACCCTGGTCATTCGGGACTACCTACCCACCGGTCGCAAGTCCCGGACCCTCGACGAGGCGCTTGTCGAGCTGGATCTGCTCAGCGCCACCGAGCTGATCGATCTGGTCTCGGTCGCCAAGGCGATCGGCTACCCGGCCGCCTCGGACGCGTTGGACGCGGCGGTCAGCCCGCGCGGCTTCCGGCTGCTGGCGAAGGTGCCCCGCCTTCCGGTGGCCGTGGTCGACCGGCTGGTGTTGCACTTCGGCAGCCTGCAACGGCTGCTCGGTGCGACGGTGGAGGACCTGCAAGCGGTCGACGGCGTCGGTGACGCCCGGGCCCGGGGCGTACGCGAGGGGCTGTCGCGGCTCGCCGAAGCGTCCATCCTGGAACGCTACGTGTAAGCCTGCGTCGAAGTCCTCGGTCGTCCCGCGGCTCGGCCGGCGGTCCGGCCGAGCGACCGAGCGACCGAGCGCCGACTACTTGAGGACCAGCTTCGCGGGTTGGCTCAGCTTGGTGCCCACCCGGGCGAAGACCTGGTACGTCCCGGCCGGCACGGCCGGTCCGTTGGCCACACCGTCGGCGCACCGGCTGCTGTCCCTGCCGTTCCAGTTGACCTGGTAGGAGCGTTCGAAGCCGGGGGTGAAGGACTGCACGTCCGACCCGGCGGCCGTGCCACAGGTGTCCGAGGACCAGACCACCTCGGCCCCGGCCTTGATGTACAACTCCTGGGCGGTCGCGCCGACGTCTCGGCTGCACGTCCGGTCGGACCGGTTACGGATCTTCAGGTTCAGGTCGACGTGGGCACCCGAGGCGGCCTGCGCCGGCAGCGCCACGGCGGTCACCGAAAGTTCGGTGTCCGCACAGTTGCCTTCGTCCACGACCGGATCGACCGCCGGCGGGTCGTTGCTGAGGCTCGGCTCGTTCTCCGGGGCGGACGGCTCGGCACCGTCCCCGGGATCGGCGGGGTCGGCACCGGCGTCACCGGACGGCGGCGCACCGGTCTGCGGCGTCAGCACCGACCCGGTCGGATCCGGCGTGCCGGTCGCCACGCCCGAGTCGGGTTGGCCGTTGCCGGTCGCGTCGTTGCCTCCGGTGGGCCCGTTACACGAATAGAACAGGACAATCAGGAAGAGCAGCACCGCACCGAGCACGACGGCGCGACGCCGCCAGTACACGGTGGGAGGCAGGGGGCCGACCGTCAGACGCATGATGCCCCCACCGTAGCGGCGGCGCGTGCGGCGGACGTCAGCGACGCGCCGTGACTCCCCCGTCCCATCGGATCCGACCCTCCATTCACGACGGTACGCACCGACGGCAGTCACTCAGCGCGACCGTCCGGCTCGACTCAGAGGTAGACCTTCCGCTGGTAGATCGCGTGCGCGCCGGCCACCCGGTCCAGAAAGAGCAGGCCAGCGCAGTGGTCGATCTCGTGTTGCAGGGCACGCGCCTCGAAACCGTCAGTAACCAGGCGTACGGTTTCACCGCTGCCGGGCAGCGCCCCTTCCACCACCAGCCGGCTCGCGCGCTTCACGTCGCCGGTCAGGTCCGGCACCGACATGCAACCTTCCCGACCTGCCTTCCACCTGGTGGCTTCGACGACCCGGGCGTTGCAGAGCACGAAGACGCCGTGCCCGGTGACCGTCTTCGGATGCCCGGTGACGTCCACCGCGAAGAGTTGGGCGCTCACCCCGACCTGCGGGGCGGCCAGGCCCACGCAGCCGGGCGAGACCCGCATGGTGGCGATCAGGTCGGCGGCCAGCTGCACCGTCTCGTCGGCGGTCGGGTCGACCTCCTCTCCCGGCCGGCTGAGCACCGGGTCCGGGGCGGAGACCACCGGGATGACCCGCCCAGCGCCAAGTGTCTCGGGTGCCCAGTCGCCGAGACCCACGTACGCGTCGGCCTGCGGGTCCGGGTTCGACACGTCCGGCGCGCCGCTCACAGCAGATCCGGTTCGGCGGGCCGGAGGGTCACCTCGACGCCGAGACCGGCGGCTGCCTCCGCGAGCCGGCCGCCGAGCGCGTCGGCGGTGCCGGGGGGCAGTTCCACCTCGGCCACCACCACGTAGAGCGTCCCCGCCAAACGGGTGCTCAGGTCGGTGACGTTGCCGCCGGCCTCGGCCAGCACCCGGGTCATCGCGGCCACGATGCCCATCCGGTCGGCCCCGTGCACCGCCATCACGTACGGTTCGCCGGCCGGTGCCGTCTCGCCGTCAGGCGTCACCGCGCGTACTGTCGCCAGCAGTTGGCCGTCGGCGGCCAGCGGCGCCAACGCGGTCTCGACCTCGGCGGCGGCCGGGCCGACACAGATCAGGGTCATCGCGAAGTGTCCCCGCAGGCGGGTCATGGTGCTGTCGGTGAGGTTGGCGCCGAGCCGGGCGAGCACCTCGGCGACGTCAGCCACGATGCCGGGCCGGTCCCGGCCGATGACGGTGATCGCAAGCTCGTTCATCCGGGCATTCTGCCCGACCGGCAGCCGCCGCCGGCGTCGGCCCGCCGACCGTCCGAACGGCGGGATCGGCGTGCGTGACATCATCGGCGACGCGATGACAGAACCCACATTCGCCGGCCGGGTGAGCCGGTGGTACGAGCAGCACGCGCGGGACCTGCCGTGGCGCCGGCCCGAGACGAGCCCCTGGGCGATCCTGGTCAGCGAGGTCATGCTTCAGCAGACCCCGGTCGTCCGGGTGGTACCGGCCTGGCAGGCGTGGCTGGAGCGCTGGCCCACGCCGGCCGCCCTGGCCGGGTCCAGCCCGGCCGAGGCGATCCGCATGTGGGGACGGCTCGGCTATCCCCGTCGAGCGGTCCGGCTGCACGAGTGCGCGGTGGCCATCGTGGAGCGGCACGGCGGTGTGGTGCCGGACCGGTTGGAGCAACTGCTCGCCCTGCCCGGCGTCGGTACGTACACCGCCCGGGCGGTCGCTGCCTTCGCGTACGGCCAGCGTCACCCGGTGGTCGACACGAACGTACGTCGGGTGGTGTGCCGGGCGGTGGCCGGCGAACCGGATGCCGGCCCGACCACCCGCCCCGCCGATCTGGTCGCCACCGAGGAGCTGCTGCCCGCCGAACCGGCTGCGGCGGCCCTGGCCAGCGCCGCAATCATGGAGTTGGGGGCGGTCGTCTGCACCGCCCGGTCGCCTCGCTGCGAGGCGTGCCCCGTCGAGTCGACCTGCGCCTGGCGGGCCTCGGGACGCCCCGCTCCAGCCGGTCCGACCCGCCGCCCGCAACGGTACGCGGGCACCGACCGCCAGGTACGCGGACTGCTGCTCGGAGTCCTCCGGGAGGCTACCGGCCCAGTGCCGCATCAACGCCTGGACCAGGTGTGGGCGGACGACGTGCAGCGCGCTCGGGCACTCGCCGGCCTGGTCGACGACGGTCTGGTCGAGCCGGTCGGTGAGACGTCGTTCCGGTTGATCGGCGACGGCCCTCCGGCACCGGTGGCCGGTTGAGAACGTGTTCGAGGGCCGGCCCCGATCGGGGCCGGCCCTCGGCATCTGTCGGTTGGATCAGGCGGAATAGCCCCGGCTGGCGATCCAGTCGGCCAGCGCGTCGGTGCTGATCCAGTACTCGGCCCGGGCGGCGTCTGCCGAGTCGGCGATCTTCATCTGGTCGCCGCCGTCGCGGTAACCGGTCACCGCGATGTAGTGCCCACCATCGAAGGTGTGGCTGCCCCCGTCGAGGTCGGTCGCGGTGCCCACGACGTTGGCCACCACGCCCCGGCCGCTGTCGACGGCACGGACGACGTCTTCCCGTAGCCGATCGGTCTCCGCTCGGTCGGCGGCCTGGCCCGGGATCTCCACCGTGCGGTAGACATCCTCACCGGCCTTCCGGTTGAGGGCCTCGGTGATCAGGAAGGCCGAGTCGGTGCCCCGCTCGGTGGTGCCCATCTCGCGGGCCAGGTCATCCTGGGAGACGTCCTTGTTGAGGATGCTCAGGGTGTTACGGACCGCTGCCGGACCGCAGTAGTAGAAGTTCGGCTGGGCCTCGTAGCGCACCTTCAACTGCCGCTCACCCTTGCCGTGCCCCCGCTCGGTCACGGCGGCCAGCGGATCGGAGCTCGGCGGGGCAGCGGTCGCGCTCACCGGGCCGGCGATCATCCCACCGGCGCAGACGGCACCGGCGGCGGTCAGGGCAGCCTTGCGGATCGAACTAGTCATGATCGTTTGCCTTCCGTCTCGGGGGATCGACACGACACCAGGAGATGGGAGGTTGCGAGTACCGCGTCGGATGGAGGCGGCGCGGTGCGCCTGCTCCGGGTCTGCAACGACCTCGTCGGGCCCGGCATTTCCGGGTCGGGCCGGCCGGGGTGGCCGTCGCGGTTACTCCCGGTACAACGACTCCCAGGAGCGGTCCATGCCCCGGCAAACCGTGACCACCGTCACGACAAAGAACCACAAAGCGGACATCCGGCTACGGGGGTGACTTACGCCTTGACCCACACGAACGGCGGCGGCCCGGTGGCATTCGCCACCGGGCC
>NZ_BOPD01000051.1:0-34926 GCF_016863575.1 Micromonospora sediminimaris | reverse complement strand
GCACCCCGGCACCCCGGCACCCCGGCACCCCGGCACCCCGGCACCCCGGCACCCCGGCACCCCGGCACCCCGGCACCCCGGCACCCCGGCACCCGCGATCTTGCATTTTTGGTCGGGACAAAAGCGGATGGAGGCCGCATTGCGGCGACCACAAGTGCAAGATCGCGGGGCGCGGGTGGCCGTTCAGGGGGTGTGGGCGGCGAGGAAGATCCGGACTGCCTCGTCGGCCCAGCGGTGCAGGTCCACCTCGGAGAAGGACACGCGAACGGCGAACATCGCCTCGTTGAGCGGAATCGACAGGATCAGATAGTTCAGGTACTGCGCCGCGAGCAGCGGGTCCGGCGCGCGCAGCAGGCCCCGCTCGGCGAGACGGGTGATGGCCGTGGCGAGAGTGGCGTGGCCACGTTCGGGCGCGGCGCGGTGCCACGCCCGGGCCAGCTCAGGAAAGCGGCCCGCCTCGCCGATCAGCATCCGACGCAATTGGAGCAGGTGCGGGGCGGTGACCGTGGCGATGTGCTCGCGGGCGAAGGCCCTCAGATCCCGTGGGAGGTCGTCGGAGTCGGCCAGGGCCTCGACGTACGCCGAGCCGGCCCGCTCGGCCTCGGCGATCGCGCCGGTGAACACCGCCTCGAAGAGGCCGTGTTTGTCGGTGAAGTGCGCATACACGGTCACCTTGGAGACGCCGGCACGGGCGGCGATCCGGTCCATCCCGGCGGCCACGTAGCCGTGTTCGAGGAACTCGATCAGGGCGGCGTCGAGGATCCCGCGCCGGTTAGCGTCCTTTCGCACACCGTAACTGTACTGTACGGTTCAGTTCATGCCGATGGTCACCTCACGGGACGGCACGCGCATCGCCTACCAACGCGAGGGTGCCGGCCCGCCGCTGATCCTCATCGACGCCGCCGGGCACTTCCGCGCCAACAGCCCACTCAGTGAACTCGCCGACCTGCTCATACCCCACTTCACCGTCTACCGCTACGACCGTCGTGGGCGTGGGGACAGCGACGACACCCCGCCCTACGCCCCCGAACGCGAGGTCGAGGATCTCGCCGCGCTGATCGCCGCGGCGAAGGCGCCCGCCGCGTTGTACGGGTACTCCTCGGGTGGTCTGCTCGCGTTGCACGCGGCCGCCGCCGGCCTCGACGTACGACGGCTGGTCCTGTTGGAGCCACCGCTGAGCGTCGACGACGAAGCCGGCAAGCGGGCCTTCACCGCGACCCTGAGCCGACTGGGCGGTGCCGAGGCGGTGACGTTCTTCCTGACCTCCATCGGCGTACCCGAGCAACTGCTGGCCGGGATGCGCGACACCCCACACTGGAACGCCATGGTCTCGGTGGCGCACACCCTGGCCTACGACAGCCTGCTGAGCGAAGCCACCGGGCCGACGGTGCTCGCCCGGGTCACCACCCCGGCGCTGGTCCTGCACAGCGCCGGCAGCACCGACGACCTGGCCGAGATGGCCGCCACCATGGCCGGCCTGTTGCCCGCCGCCGAGCAGCGCGGCCTGCCCGGCGAGTGGCACGGTGTGCCGGCGACCGTCCTCGCCCCGGTGCTCGCCGAATTCCTGTGCCGCGACGCGGCACGCCAGTGACCCGGCGGCGGCTCAGACCTCGTCGATCAGGTCGGCGACCGAGTTGACGATCCGGGACGGGCGGTACGGATAACGTTCCGCCTCCACCCGGGAACTGATCCCGGTCAGCACCAGGATGGTCTCCAGCCCGGCCTCCAGGCCGCAGAGGATGTCGGTGTCCATCCGGTCACCGATCATCGCGGTGCTCTCCGAGTGTGCGTTTATTGTGTTCAGGGCCGACCGCATCATCATCGGATTGGGCTTGCCGACGAAGTACGGCTCCACTCCGGTGGCCTTCGAGATCATCGCGGCCACCGAGCCGGCGGCCGGCAGGGCACCCTCCACCGAGGGCCCGGTGGCGTCGGGGTTGGTGCAGATGAACCGCGCCCCGTCGTTGATCAGCCGGACCGCCTTGGTGATCGCCTCGAAGCTGTAGGTGCGGGTCTCCCCCAGCACCACGTAGTCGGGGGCGAAGTCGCTGAGCACGTAGCCAACCGCGTGCAGAGCGGTGGTCAGCCCGGCCTCCCCGATGACGTACGCGGTGCCGCCCGGCCGCTGGTCGGCCAGGAACTGGGCGGTGGCCAGGGCGGACGACCAGATCGCCTGCTCCGGCACGTCCAGGCCCATCCGGGCCAACCGGGCCTGGAGATCGCGCGGGGTGTAGATGGAGTTGTTGGTCAGCACCAGGAACGGCTTGCCGGAGGCACGCAGCCGCTTGACGAACTCCGGCGCGCCCGGCACCGGCTGGCCCTCGTGCACCAGCACGCCGTCCATGTCGCTGAGCCAACTCTCGACGGGCTTACGGTCCTGCATGATCATCCCCAGGGGTGTCGTCGGGTTCGCCGCGGCGGTCAGGACGGACGGCGGGGTGGGACGCAGCAGACCGTGGGACAGCTGTCCCACATCGGCAGCTCGCCCAGCCGACGACGCAGCTCCGCGCCGTCCGGGTCGATCCGTTCCCGCACCAGTTCCCGAACCATGGTCACGTAGCGCGGGTCGGTGCCGGGGGTACCGGCGCGGACGAAGTCCACCCCGAGCCGCTTGGCCGTGTCCAACGCCTCGGTGTCCAGGTCCCACACCACCTCGAGGTGGTCGGAGACGAATCCGATCGGGCTGACCACCACCCCGGTCACGCCCTGCTCGGCGAGCGTCTCCAGGTGGTCGTTGATGTCCGGCTCCAGCCACGGCACGTGGGGCGGGCCGGACCGGCTCTGCCAGACCAGGTCGTACGGCAGATCCGGGGCCGCCGCCGCGTGCACCAGCCGGGCCGTCTCGGCGAGTTGGGCGGTGTACCGGCCGCCGTGCGGGCCTGCGCTGTCGGCCGCCGAGATCGGCACCGAGTGTGCGGTGAACACGAGCCGGGTGCTGTCCCGCCGCGCCGGGTCTAGTTGGGCGAGCGCGGAGCGCACCGCGTCGACGTGCGGCTCGACGAAGCCGGGATGATCCCAGAACTGGCGCAGCTTCTCGATCACGGGCGCGTCCGGGCCGACCGCCGCCCGTGCGGCGGCGATGTCCTCCTGGTACTGCCGGCAGGAGGAGTATCCGCCGAAGGCGCTGGTGACGAAGGCCAGCGCCCGTCGTACGCCGTCGTCGCGCATCTGGGCCACCGTGTCGGCGAGCATCGGATCCCAGTTCCGATTGCCCCAGTACACCGGCAGGTCGAGCCCGTTGGCGGCGAAGTCGGCGCGGACCGCCGCCAACAGCTCCCGACACTGCTGGTTGATCGGAGAGACCCCGCCGAAGTGCTGGTAGTGCTCGGCGACCTCGGCCAGCCGCTCCGGCGGCACGCCCCGTCCCCGGGTCACGTTCTGCAGGAACGGCAGCACGTCGTCGGGCCCTTCCGGGCCACCGAAGGACACCAGCACCACCGCGTCGTACGCCATGGGTCCATTCTTGCCGGTGGCCTGCGGCGTCCCGGCAACGCCCCCGGGTCCCGGTCGTTAACAGCGCCCCGGCTACACCTCAGGCGCCGACTGCGTGGTAACCGCCATCGACGTGCACGATCTCGCCGGTGGTCGCCGGGAACCAGTCCGACAGCAGGGCGAGACAGGCCCGGGCGGCCGGTTCCTGGTCGGTGAGGTCCCAGCCCAGCGGGGCACGTCCGGCCCAGGCGTCCTCGAACTGCTCGAAGCCGGGGATGGACTTCGCGGCCATGGTGCGCAGCGGACCGGCGGCCACCAGGTTGCTGCGGATGCCCTGCTTGCCCAGGTGCAGGGCGAGGTAGCGGGAGGCCGACTCCAGCCCGGCCTTGGCCACGCCCATCCAGTCGTACACCGGCCACGCCTGGCTGGCGTCGAAGGTCAGACCGACCACCGAGCCGCCCGGCGACATCAGCGGCAGCGCAGCGACGGCCAGGGACTTGTAGGAGTACGTCGAGACGTGCAGCGCCGTCGCCACGTCGTCCCAGGAGGCGTCGAGGAACCCGCCACCGAGGCAGCTCTGCGGGGCGAAACCGATCGAGTGCACCAACCCGTCGAGGCCGTCGACGTGCTCGCGGACCTTGTCGGCCAGCCCGGCGAGCTGCTCGGGGTCGGTCACGTCCAACTCGATCACGGGTGCCGGCTCGGGCAGCCGCTTGGCGATCCGCTCCACCAGTGACAGTCGGCCGTAGCCGGTGAGCACGACCTGGGCGCCGTTCTCCTGGGCGAGCTTGGCCACCGAGAAGGCGATCGAGGCGTCGGTGATGACGCCGGTGACGAGCAGCCGCTTACCGGCCAGCAGTCCGGACATTACGCTCATTCCTCCGTGCTCAGGATTCAGTGGCCCATGCCCAGGCCACCGTCGACCGGGATGACCGCGCCGGAGACGTACCCGGCGCTGTCGCCCGCCAGCCAGGTGATCACCGCGGCGACCTCGTCCGGGCTGGCCATCCGACCCGCCGGGATCGACTTGAGGATCTCGGCCTTGCGCTGGTCGGTCAGCCCTGCGGTCATGTCGGTCTCGATGAAGCCCGGTGCGACCACGTTTGCGGTGATGTTCCGGCCGCCCAGCTCCCGGGTGATCGAGCGGGCCACCCCGACCAGGCCGGCCTTGCTGGCCGCGTAGTTGACCTGGCCGGCACCACCGGAGAGGCCGACCACCGAGGAGACGAAGATCATGCGCCCCCACCTGGCCCGCAGCATCTTCCCGGAGGCCCGCTTGGCGCAGCGGTACGCGCCGGTCAGGTTGGTGTCCAGCACCCGGGTGAACTGCTCCTCCGACATGCGCAGCAGCAGCGTGTCGTCGGTGATGCCCGCGTTGGCGACAAGCACCTCCACCGGCCCCAGTTCCGCTTCGACCGCCGCGAAGGCCGCCTCGACGGACTCGCTGTCGGTGATGTCACACCGCACGCCGAACAGCCCGTCCGGCGCCCCGCTGCCTCGGTGGGTGATCGCCACCCGGTCACCCTGCTTGGCGAAGGCCTGGGCGATGGCCAGACCGATCCCCCGGTTGCCCCCGGTAACCAGCACAGTTCGTGACACGGTGCGTCCCCTCCCAAAGATCGCTGCGGCTTGGAGACTAGGCGCTACCGCACGGTAATCACTAACCCGCCGCACGTCGTACCCGGGTACCGCCGGCTGGATGACCTGCTGCGCGCCAACGGCTGTCGGCCGATGAACGGGCGCGCTCCGTGGGCCGATCGGCCGAGTGGGCCGGGCGCAAAACCCGGGTGTACGATGATCCGCGTTTGCGGGTCGCTCGGCGGCCCGCGTCGCCCCGGAATCCGACCGCAGGAGGTGATCGCTGTGCGAGATAGCGATCCTCCCAGTCGTGGCCGGGCCGACCGCCAGCCACGCTGAGCCCCGCTCCGCCTGAGCTGGCCCGCTCCCCCGGGTATCCGTCCCGCCGTCCTGCTCCCCTGTCGCGGCGGCCGATCGGACGGGTACCGCCGGAAAGCAGCCCGGTCACGACTTCGCGTGTGCGCGTCCCGATCCACCCCTCCCGCGGTCCGCCCTGCCCGGGCCGCCGAGCCGCCACGTCGGAGCTGTCATGAGCCGCTACGTCGCCCCGCTGGGCTTCACCCTCGCCGCCGTCTGGGTAGCCGTCCTCTTCTTCCTGGCCAGCGCCACCCACTAACCCACTCGTTCGCCCACCTCTGTTGATCATGAGGTTGACGGCCGGTTTGATCTTCAACAGTGCCGCTAACTTCATGATCAACAGGGCTTCGGCGGCGGTCAGATCATGCGGGAGGACCAGAGGAGGCTGAAGGCGCCGGCGCAGAGGGCCAGCAGGAGGGCGATGCCCGCGTACCACTGGGTGATTTCTCTCGGTTCGGTGCGGAAGCCGATCGAGCTGCCCATGTCCTGATAGACCTGCTTCAGCTCGTTGACGGTGGCCGCCTCGTAGAAGAATCCCTCGGTCGTCTCGGCCAGCTCGGCCAGGGCGAGCCGGTCCACCGGTACCCGCTGCAACTGGCCACCGATGTCGACGTGCCCGGAGTCGGTGCCGAAGGCGATGGTGGAGACCGGCACGTTCGCCGCCTGCGCCGCGGCGGCCGCCTCCTCGACCGACCGTCCGGCCGTGCGGAAGCCGTCGGAGAGCAGCACGATCCGGGCCGGCGGGATACCGGCGGCCCCGTCGGCCGGCACCGACCGGATCGCCTCCAGGCAGGTGAAGACCGCTTCGCCGGTGGCCGTCGCCTCGGCCAGCACCAGTCCCTCGATGGCACTGGTCACCGCCGGGCGGTCCTTGGTCGGCGGCACCAGCACGTTTGCCGACTTGGCGAACGAGACCAACCCCAGGTTGTACGTCTCCGGCAGCTCCGCCACGAACTGCATTGCCGCCTCCTGCGCTGCCTCCAGGCGGTTCGGTGGCACATCGTCAGCCTGCATGGACAACGACACGTCGATGGCCAGCATGATGGTGGCCCGCTCCAACGGCTCCCGCGTGTCGACCGCGGGCCGGGCCAACGCACCGGCCAACACCAGCAGCGCCAGCAGGAACGCGGTGGCCGGCAGGTGTCGACGCCAGCCGAGGCCCTTCGGCGCCACGGTACGCAGCAGGTCCACGTTGGTGAACCGCAGCGCGTAGTCGCGCCGGCGCAGCTGCCGCCAGACGTACAGCGCGGCGAGGGCGAGCACCGGCAGCACGGCCAGCAGCCACCAGGGTTGCAGCAGTCGGATCATCTCGTCGTCCCTCGGGTGCGGGCGTGCCGCTGGGCGGCCACGAAGCGCACCATGTCCAGCAGCCAGTCTCGGTCGGTACGCAGTCGCAGGTGAGCGGCGCCGGCGGCGCGCAACGCGGCGGAGATCTCCGCCCGCTGGGCTGCGGCGGCTGCCGCGTAACGGTGCCGCAGGCCCGGGTCGGCGGTCTGCACCTCGTGCAGTTCGCCGGTCTCCGGGTCGATCACCGGGAGCACCCCGACGTCGGGTAGTTCCAGCTCCCGCGGATCGACCACCTCGATCGCGAGCAGGTCCTGCCGTACCCGCAGCTTGCGCAGCGGACGCGCCCACTGGGCCGGCGGGGCGAGGAAGTCGGAGATGACCACAGCGACACCGCGCCGCCGGGGCGGGCGGTTGAGCATGTCGATGAGCGCGCCGAGGTCACCGCGGCCGGGCCGGATCTCGGTGCCGGCGATCGCCCGCAGCATGCCCTGGGCCTCCTTGCGCCCGGACCGGGCGGGCAGCCGGACCAGCCGTCCCGGGCCGACCGGGGGCGGCTGCCGCCGGCCACGGCGGGGCGCCGGGACGTCACCGCCGCTGCCGACTACCGCACCGATCCGGTTGCCACCCCGCACGGTCAGGTGCGTGATCGCCGCGGCCGCCGCGATCACCACGTCCCGCTTGAGCCACTGGCCGGTGCCGAAGTCCAGGCTCGCCGACAGGTCCACCGCCAGCCACGTCTCCAGCTCACGGTCGGCCACGGTACGCCGCACGTGCGGGGTGGTGGTCCGGGCGGTCACCGGCCAGTCCATCCGGCGCACGTCGTCGCCGGGGCGGTACTCGCGCGACTCGCCGGCCTCGCTGCCCGGGCCGGGCAGCAGGCCCGCGTAGTCGCCCTGCAGGAGCCCGTCGAGTTTGCGGGTCACCAGCAGTTGCAGGCGGGACAGCACGGCACCGGAACGGTTGGTGGCCGCCAGCGGGTCCGGCTCACCGGGTCGAGGGGTGGTCGAGGTCACGGCCGCTGCCCGGGCCACCCCGACGTAGGTGCCACCGCCCCGACGGGCGGGGTGGCCTGCTGCCGGGGCGCCACCGACGGCAGCGGGATTGTCGACATCACCCGGTGCACCACGTGGTCGGCCGGTACGTCGTCGGCGAGCGCGTCGTAGCTGAGCACCAGCCGGTGCCGCAGGATGTCCGGCGCGATGTCCTGCACGTCCTGCGGCAGGGCGTAGTCGCGACCGCGGAGCAGGGCCAGCGCCCGGGTGGCCCGGACCAGCCCGAGCGAGGCCCGGGGGCTGGCACCGTACTGGATCAGTTGCGCGACGTCGGGCATGCCGTGTTCCGCCGGAGTACGAGTGGCCAGCACCAGCCGGACCGCGTAGTCGACCAGGGCGTTGTGGACGAAGACCTGGTCGGCCTTGTGTTGCAGGGCGATCAGATCCTCGGTGTCGAACACGGCGGTGGGCTCGGGCGGGGCAACGCCCATCCGGTAGACGATCTCCCGCTCCTCGGCGTCGGTCGGGTACCCCACGATGATCTTCATGAGGAAGCGGTCCCGTTGCGCCTCCGGCAGCGGGTACACCCCTTCCTGTTCGATCGGGTTCTGCGTCGCCATCACCAGGAACGGGTTCGGTACCCGGTGACTCTCGCCGCCGATCGACACCTGCCGCTCGCTCATCACCTCCAGCAACGCGGACTGCACCTTCGCCGGCGCCCGGTTGATCTCGTCGGCGAGCAGGAAGTTGACGAAGACCGGACCCAGCTCGACGTCGAACTTCTCGCTGGACTGGCGGTAGATCCTGGTGCCCATGATGTCCGCCGGCACCAGGTCCGGGGTGAACTGCACCCGGGCGAACGATCCGCCGACCACCTTGGCAAGGGTCTCCACCGCGAGGGTCTTGGCCACCCCCGGTACGCCCTCCAGCAGACAGTGCCCGCGGGCGAGCAACGCGACGAACATCCGCTCGACCATCCGGTCCTGCCCGACGATCACGCGCTTGATCTCGAACAGTGCCCGCTCCAGCAGGGAGGCGTCCTGCGCCGGCGTGGTCGGCGGTGCGGGCGCCTGTGGTTGCGCCCCGTTCGGCGGCGGGGCGTCGGGCGTGGTCGGCTGGGCCACTGGTCCTCCACAGCGTAATCGGTCGTCGCGGCGTGTGCGGTACCAAGCCTCGCATGCCCGACTGAGTACCGACGGAGGGAGCGACCGATTTCCGCCACGCCGTTCCGGGACGGAGGAATCGCCGATCGCCAGTGGACAAAAGCCGCCCCGGCGTGTGTACCATTCATCCGTCGCCGGGCGGCTTCCCCCGTGGCCGCCCGGCGCTCATTCTTTCCCCGCCGTCCTAGACTGAGCGGGATGACCCACCCCGACAGCTCCGCCGAAGCACTACCGTGTTCGGCCCGTGGCTGTCGTGCCGCGGCCCGATGGGCACTGCGCTGGAACAATCCCCGCCTGCACGCGCCGGAGCGGCGCAAGACCTGGCTCGCCTGTGACGAGCACCGATCGTCACTCGGCGACTTCCTCGGCGCGCGGGCCTTTCTGCGCGAGGTCACCCCGCTGGCGGGATCGCCTACGCTCGAAGAGTGGACGCGTACAACGAAAAGCCGGCCCCGTGAGCGCGAGGAGTGAGCTTGCGAGCCCCGCAGTCGCGAACGAAAGGCTTGCACCGTGAGCGCGAGGAGTGAGCTTGCGAGCCCCGCAGTCGCGAACGAAAGGTCGGCACTGTGAGTGATGACGCGCCTGAGGTCCGGCTGCCGGCCGCGCCGACCAGCCCGCTCGAACCGTGGCCGGAAACCGTCAAGTGGCAGTCGATCTCGACCGACCTGATCTGGGTGGAGCTGCTGCGCCTGGCGGCCGGGGTGGCCGTCGTCTCGGCGGTGCTCGGTGTCGGTTGGGCACTTACCGGTTCCTGGCCGTTCGGTTTGGCGCTCGGTGCCGTCGGGTTGTTCGCTCTGTGGCGGGTGGTGACCATCGTCCGGGCGGTACGGGCCTGGGGCTACGCCGAACGTGAGGACGATCTGCTGGTCCGGCACGGTCTGCTGGTCCGCCGGCTGTCCATCGTCCCGTACTCGCGGATGCAGTTCGTCGACGTGAGCGCCGGTCCGCTGGAGCGGGCATTCGATCTGGCGACCGTGCAGCTGCACACCGCGGCCGCGGCGAGCGATGCCCGGGTGCCGGGGCTGCGTCCGGCGGAGGCGTCCCGGCTGCGGGACCGCCTGACCGCGCTCGGCGAGGACCGGGCGGAAGGGCTGTGAGCGGGTCGGCCGGACCGGGTCCCGACCGGACCCCGCCCAGCTCGGACGAGCGGCAGCACGTCGGAAACGCGGTGGGCGACCAAGCTGCCGGTCAGCCCGCCGAACACGCTGTGCCGGCGATGCCCGCCGAGGCGCCACCGTCCGACCGCGCCGTGCCGGCAGCCGAGGCAGCACCACCGGGCGTGGGTCCGCCGCCGGACCCGTACCAGGTGGCCGGGCCGTCATCGCCGTCCGGTCCGCCGCAGCCGCCCGCCGGGTGGGCCGGTCCGCCGCCGCAGGATCCGTCGGCACGGCAACGGCTGCATCCGTTGAGTCCCGCGCTGCACGGCGCCAAGTCACTGGTCGTGGTCATCGCCGGGCTGTCCTGGTCGACCCTGTCCCGGGTCGGGTTCGGTTGGTTCGTCGCGATGGTGATCGTGCTCGCGCTGGGCGCGAGCGTGCTGGCCGTGGTCAGCTGGTACAACACCGGCTACCAGGTGGTGGGCCGGGAACTACGCATCCACGAGGGGCTGCTCTGGCGGCGTACCCGGGCGATTCCGCTGGAACGGCTCCAGGCCGTCGAGGTGGTTCGGCCGCTGCTCGCGCAGCTCACCGGGCTGGCCGAGCTGCGCCTGGAGGTGGTCGGCGGCGGCAAGACCGAGGCGCCACTGGCGTACCTCAGTGTGGCCGAGGCCGCAGCGCTGCGGCAGCGCCTGCTGGCCCTGGCCGGTTACCCCTCCGGCGCGGTGCCGGCGACCCCGGCGCAGCCGCTGCCTGCGGGCGCCGAGCCACCCCCGCCAGCCGGCCGGCCGCTGCACGCGGTGAGCAACCGGGACCTGCTGATCAGTCAGCTGCTGACCCCGCAGGCGTTTCTGCTGCCCTTCGGCGTGGCTTTCGTGGCGACGCAGTTCCTGTCCGAGGGGTCCTGGTCCTTCATCGCGGTGGCGAGCACGCTCACCGCGATGGCCGGGGTCCTGCTGCAACCCGTCCGACGGGTCCTCGACGACTGGCGGTTCCAGCTGGCCCGCGACGACGACCGGCTGCGCATCCGCAACGGCCTGCTGGAGACCAGGTCGCAGACCGTACCGTTGCACCGGGTACAGACCGTGCGGGTGACCTGGCCGTTGCTGTGGCGGATGAAGGGCTGGTTGCGGCTGCGGCTGGAGGTGGCCGGTTACGCCGCCGGCGAGGCCGACGAGCGCAACCGGCCGGACCGTCTGCTGCCCGTCGGTGACCAACCGACCGGCGAGATGATCGTCGCCGAGGTGCTGCCCGGGGTGGCGCTGTCGTCGTTGCCGCTGCGGCCACCACCGGCCCGGGCCCGCTGGGTCAACCCGCTGAGCCGCCAGGTGCTCGGCGCCGGCCTGACCGAGCAGGTGCTCGCCGTCCGTTCCGGCCTGCTCACCCGCCAGCTGACGATCGTGCCGTACGCCCGGTTGCAGAGCGTCCGGGTGGTGCAGGGGCCGGTGCAGCGCATGCTCGGGTTGGCCACCGTGCACGCCGACACCGCGGGTGGGGCCGGCGCTGCGGCGGCGGACCGGGACCTCGCCGACGCCTGGGCCTTGGCGGCGGAGTTGACCGCCCGCGGCCAAGCCGCCCGCAACCCCACCCCCTAACACCCGCCCACTCCCGCTCCCGCTCCCGCGATCTTGCACTTTTCTCGGAAAAGCCGACATAAGGGGCGTATCGGCGACCGTAACCGCAAGATCGGCGAGGTGATACGGACGGGGGTGGGGTGGGTGGAAGTGGGGTGGGGGGTCAGCGGGGGGATGGGATGGGGGGTGCCTTGGTGGGGGGTGCTGGCGGGGCGGCGGGGTCAGGTGGGGTCGCCGGCTCGGCGGTCGAGGTGTCGGTCGGGGCGGCGCGGGCCTTCCGGCGGGCCCACCAGCGTTCGGCCCAGCCGACCACCAGGAAGGTCATGGCGACGTACGCCCAGCCGACCAGCACGTCGATCACGTAGTGCTCGCCGCTGTAGACCAGCGTGAAGGTCATCGCCAGCGGGTAGGCCAGCAGCAGCGGCCACCAGCGGCGACGGACGTTACGCAGGAAGAACAGCACCACGAACAGGGCGAAGGCGGTGTGTAGCGACGGCATCGCGGCCACCGGGTTGGAGGCCAGCTGCCCGGCGTTGAGCAGGTTGCCCGCGCCGTGCATCCCGAACGCCTTCCAGCCCCGCGTGGAGATCCGGGCGACCTCCTCGATCAACCCGTTCTGCGCCGCCCACCACGGTGGCGCGGCCGGGTAGAGGAAGTAGGTGATCAGGCCGGTGGCGCAAAGAAAGAACCAGCGGCGCATGAACGCCGCCCACCGGCTGCGCTCGACCATCCAGAGCACCGCCGCGGCGGCCAGCGCCGCCACGAAGTGCGAGAAGTACACCCAACTGACCAGGACATCCCACCAGCGCACCTCCGGCTGGTAGAGGTGCTGCTGCAACCAGACGGTCGGCACCTGACCGTCCATGGCCCAGCCGAACATCAGACGGTCGGCCAGGATCAACTCGTAGGCGTGCGGCACGGTCCCGTCGTGGTAGGCGAACCCACGGGAGAGGTTGTAGGCGACCAGTAGCAGCACCACCGGCACCCAGTCCCGGGCGAAGCGTAGGTGGCTGCGCCAGGGGCGGGCGGAATACCAGGCGATGGTGCCGGCCCAGATCCAGAAGAACGCGTACACCGGGTCGGTAGGCAGGCCGATGACGAGCCAGCCAGCCACGAAGGCGACGCCCCAGACCGACATCGCGATCACACGGCGGCGCCCACCGTCGCGCCGGGTGGGCGGCTCGGTGGAGGGTGGGGGCTTGGGGTCGGTGACGGCAGACATCGCGGACAAGGTTAGCGGCGACCCGCGCCAGACCGGCGGCAGGAGCACCTGCGGTGCCGTGGCGGGCGTGGCGCATCTGCCCGGCCGCATGGTCCGAGCCCCGCCGAGGACCTACGCTGTGGCCATGCAGGAGCTACCGGATCAAGCCCTGACCCCGGGTCTGACCGCCCGGGTCGAGTTGACCGTCACCGACGCCGACACCGCCCAGGCGGTCGGCTCCGGCGACGTTCCGGTGCTCGGCACGCCACGGGTGCTCGCCCTGGCCGAAGCAGCGACGGTGGCTGCCACCGCCGGCCACCTGCCGAACGGCTCGACCACCGTCGGCACCCGGGTGGAGCTGGAGCACCGGGCCGCGACACCGGTGGGCCGCATGGTCGCGGCGCAGGCCCGGCTGACCGAGGTGGAGCGGCGGCGGCTGGTGTTCGAGATCACCGTCACCGAGGGCGGGCAGACCGTCGCCGAGGGGCGGGTGGAGCGGGCCCTGGTCGACCGGCAACGGTTCCTGGCACGCGCCGCTGGTGCGGCATGACGACGACCGGCCGGTTCGTCGAGGTCGCCGACCGGGTGCTCGTGCTGCGCGAGCCGGTGCTCACGGTCAACGTGACGTTGGTGCTGGGCGACGGCGCGGCGCTGCTTGTCGACACCCTCTCCACCGCCGGGCAGGCGACCGAACTGGCCGCCGCCATACGCGCGGTCACCACCGACCCGCTCACGCTTGTGAACACCCACCACCACTTCGACCACTGCTTCGGCAACGCCACGCTGGCCGGTGATCCGGCCCGCCCGGTCTGGGCGCACGAACTGGCCGCCGCGACCATCCGCGACGAGGCGGACCGGCTGCGCCGGGAGGCGTACGCGGAGTTGCACCCCACACATCCGGAACTCGCCGCCGGGCTGGCCGACACCGCGCTGCTGGCGCCCACCCACACGGTGCGCACCGAGGCGGTCCTCGATGTCGGTGGCCGACAGGTGGTGCTCCGCCATCCCGGGCGGGGGCACACCGACGCCGACCTCGTCGTCCAGGTGCCCGACGCCGACCTGCTGGTCGCCGGTGATCTGGTCGAGCAGGCCGGTCCCCCGGCGTTCGAGGACTCGTACCCGTTGCAGTGGCCGGACGCGCTGGCTGAGCTGTCGCGGTCGATCTCACCGGCGACGGTGGTCGTGCCCGGGCACGGCGAGCCGGTCGACGCGGAGTTCGTCCGGGCCCAGCATGCCCAGCTGGTGGAGCTGGCCTGGCTGATCCGGGCCGGGCACACCGGCGGCGCACCACCGGAGCGGGTGGCCGCCGACGCCCCGTTCCCGGCCCGTCACGCGCTGACCGCCGCCCGGCGCGGGTACGCCGAACTCGACGGCACCGCCTGACCTCGTTCCCACGATCGACGCCGCCGGTCAGCCGGCCCGTGGATCTCCCGGCCAGCCGGGCTGATCGTCAGTCACCGAAGCGCTGGCGCACCTCGGCGCGGCTGGGCATGGCGACCGCGCCACCGGGACGTTCGCAGACCAGGCCGGCCACGCGCAGGGCGTAGCCGACCCGCTCGTGCCAGCCGGACGGCCCGACCGGCTCGCCGTCGGTCAGCAGGTCGGCGACGAGGGCGGCCATCACCGAGTCACCGCCGCCGGTGGCGTCGACGGCGTCGACCTTCGGGGCGGGTACGCGTACCGGATCTGCTTCGGCGGCGGCGACCACCGCGCCGGCCGCGCCGAGGGTGACCACGACCGTGGCCGCGCCGAGTTCGCGCAGGTATACGGCCACCGACTCGACCGGCTCACCTGGATAGAGCAGCTCCGCGTCGGCGGCGCTGAGCTTGACCAGGTGCGCCCCGGCGGCGAACTCGGCGACCACCTCGCGCAGCTCGGCCAGCGCCTGCGGGCCGGCCAGCAGCCGAGGTCGGACGTTCGGATCGAACACCCGCAGGCCCGGGGCAGCTGCCCAGGCCCGGCGGGCGGTGGCCAGCGTCGTCGGCGCCAGCAGCACGATCGAGCCGCAGTAGAGCACGTCGGCGCCCTCGACCAAGGCGACGTCGAGTTCGTCGGGACCGAGCAGCGCGTAGGAGGGCGGCTCGCCGTAGAAGCGGAAGTCCGGTTCCGCGCCGGAGAAGGTGGCCACGGCCAGCGTGGTCGGCACCGCGGCGGTCACCGCGCCGGTCAGACCCACCTGCTCGGCAGTGAGAAAGTCCCGGATCCGACCGGCGAGCACGTCGTCGCCGAGCGACCCGACGAACTGCACCGCGCCACCGAGCCGGGCGACACCGACGGCGACGTTCAGCGGTCCACCGCCGATCGCCTGCCGGTAGACCGGCGCGCCGTCGCACTCGGTGTCCAGCAGGTCGACGAGCGCCTCGCCGAGCACCACCGCGTATCCCATCGTCAGGTCCTTCCGTCTGCCGTACGTGATGCCCAGGCTGGCACAGCGGGTGTGTCCCGGGGCGTGGAAGCCACCGTATTGGCGCGACCTGGGGGCCGCGCACCGGGTCCGTTTCACATATCGAGGGGTGGCTATTGCGCGGAGCGGGCCGGCGTGGTGGGATGATGATGCCGGGTGGCGCGGGGCTGCGCGTCCACCGGTGCCGGGCTTCACATCGCGCGAGGGCATTCACGCGTCGACACTCCGCTGGCGACAGCGTGCCGGGCTGGGCCATCCGTCCCCATCCGCACGGTCGCCGCGTAGCCGCATTTTCGCCCGCAGCAGCGGGGGCGGCACCACACCCGCCACCCGCGCGTTCGGCGGGGCGCACCCACGTGTGCGCTCCCGAGTCAGGAGAAACCCGTGCACCGTCCACGCTTGGCCGCGCTGCTAACCGCGGCCTTCACTCTTCTCGCGGGTGCGGTCGTCGTGACCGCCAGCCCCGAGCCGGCCGCCGCGCACGGCGCGGCGATGACGCCGGGCGCCCGCACCTTCCTGTGCTGGCGCGACGGCCTCACCCAGACCGGTGAGATCAGGCCGAACAACCCGGCCTGCGCTGCCGCCGTCGCGCAGAGCGGGACGAACTCGCTCTACAACTGGTTCAGCGTGCTGCGTTCGGACGCCGGCGGTCGCACCACCGGCTTCATCCCGGACGGGCAGCTGTGCAGCGGCGGGGCCACCGGCTTCCGCGGCTACGACCTGGCCCGCAACGACTGGCCGCTGACGCACCTGACGGCCGGCCGGTCGATCGAGTTCAAGTACAGCAACTGGGCCCACCACCCGGGCACGTTCTACTTCTACGTCACCCGGGACAGCTGGAGCCCCACCCGGGCGCTCGCCTGGAGTGACCTGGAGGCCCAGCCGTTCCTGACGGTGACCAACCCGCCGCAGCGCGGCGCGGTCGGCACCAACGACGGCCACTACTACTTCACCGGCAACCTGCCGTCGAACAAGAGCGGCCGGCACATCATCTACTCCCGGTGGGTCCGCTCGGACAGCCAGGAGAACTTCTTCGGTTGCTCCGACGTCGTCTTCGACGGCGGCAACGGTGAGGTGACCGGCATCGGCGGCAACCAGACCACGCCGCCGCCGAACCCGACCACCCCGCCGCCGAACCCCACCACCCCGCCGCCGAACCCGACCACGCCCCCGCCGAACCCGACCACCCCGCCGCCGGGTCCGGGTGGCTGCACCGCCACCGTCAAGGTGACCAGCAGCTGGTCCGGTGGGTTCCAGGGTGAGGTCGAGATCCGCAACACCGGCAGCTCGGCGTTGAGCGGCTGGACCGCCAACTGGAGCTGGCCCGGCGGCCAGCAGATCAGCCAGGTGTGGAACGCGACCCAGACCACGTCCGGATCGTCGGTGACGGCCCGCAACGTGTCGTACAACGGCTCCGTCGCGGCCAACGGCACTACGAGCTTCGGCTTCCTCGCCAGCGGCAGCGGCGCGACGCCGACGGCGACCTGCTCCAGCAGCTGACCTACCAGCACCACGAAGGGGGCCCCGACCGGGGCCCCCTTCCGCTTGTCCGCTTGTCGGTCAGCGCACCATGGAGCCGACGACGGGCTTGGTCAACAGCGCCGACTGGTTGCGTTGGATGCCCGGGTCGAGGGTCTTCGCGACGAAGATCGCGTGCCAGATGCAGAAGATCAGCACCGTCCACACCTTGCGCGAGTGGTCGAACTCCTCCCGCTTGTGCTCATCCAGCAGGCGCAGCGCGTACGACAGGTCGAGCAGGTCGCCGGCGCCGGAGGTGGTCAGCACGTGCCGGGCCCACTCGTACATCTCGCCGCGCAGCCACACCCGGGTCGGGGTGGGGAAGCCCAGCTTCTTGCGGTTGACGATGGCCGGCGGCACCACACCCTGCAACGCCTGGCGCATGGCGTACTTGGTGGCGTCGGAACGCGGCGGCAACTTCAGCTCCACCGGGATCTTCGCCGCCACCTCGAACACCGCACGGTCGAGGAAGGGCACCCGCACCTCCAGCGAGTGCGCCATGGAGATCCGGTCCGCCTTGACCAGGATGTCGCCGCGCAGCCAGGTGTAGAGATCGACGTACTGCATCTTGGTGACGTCGTCCAGCTCGGTGCACTCGGCGTAGATCGGCGCGGTCACGTCGGTGTAGCGCACCGCGGGGTCGTAGCGGCGCAGCAGTTGCTGCTTCTCCTCCTCGGTGAACATCCGGGCGTTGCCGTAGTAGCGCTCCTCGATCGGCGTGGTGCCGCGCTCCAGGAAGCTCTTGCCCTTGACCCCCTGCGGAATCGCCCTGGACACCGCCCGCAGGCCCTTCTGCACCCCGTCGGGCAGCCCGTTGACGCTGCTCAGTGAGAGCGGCTCCCGGTAGATCGTGTAACCGCCGAAGAACTCGTCGGCGCCCTCGCCGGAGAGCACCACGGTGACGTGCTCGGCGGCCTTCTTGGCGACGAAGTAGAGCGGCACCAGCGCCGGGTCGGCGACCGGGTCGTCCAGGTGCCAGACGATCTTCGGTAGCGCCTCGATCATGTCCTGTGGCCCGATCTTGGTCGGGATGGTGGTCACGTCGAGGTGCCGGGCCGAGTCCTGGGCGACGTCGATCTCGGAGTAGCCCGGCACGTCGTAGCCGACGGTGAAGGTGAGGATGTTCGGGTTGAACTCCCGCGCCAGGGCGACCACCGCGGTGGAGTCGATGCCGCTGGACAGGAACGAACCGACCGGCACGTCGGAGCGCATGTGCATACGTACGCTCTCGCGCAGCGTCTCGCGGATCTCCTGGTAGAGCTTCTGCTCGTCGGAGACCGGCGCGGGCCGGAACACCGGCCGGTACCAGCGCCGTACGTCGATCCGGCCGCCCGGGGTCCAGGTGAGGTACTCCCCGGAGCCGATCCGGTTGATCCCCCGGTGCAGGGTGCCGGGCTCGGGGACGTACTGCAGGGTCAGGTAGTGGCTGAGGTTGGCCGGATCCACCCCGGCGTCCCCGGCGTACGCCGACTGGGCGAAGGGCAGCAGGGCCTTCTTCTCCGAGGCGAGGTAGAGCCCGTCGGCGGTCTCCAGGTAGTGCAGCGGCTTGATGCCGTAGTAGTCGCGGGCACCGAACGCGCGACGTTCCTGCCGGTCCCAGATGACGAAGGCGAACATGCCCCGCAGCCGAGTGAGCACCTGCTCGCCCCAGTAGTGGTAGCCGGCGACGATGACCTCGCCGTCACCGTTGGTGGCGAACCGGGCACCGAAGTCGCGGATCAGCTCCTCGCGCAGCTCGATGTAGTTGTAGATCTCGCCGTTGAAGGTCAGCAGGTAGCGCCCGTCGGCGTAGGGCAGCGGCTCGTGGCTGAGCGCGACGTCGATGATCGCCAACCGCTTGTGGGCGAACACCCCGTCCGCGTACCGGCCGGAGGCGTCGCCTACCACCTCGACCCCGGTCTCGTCCGGGCCGCGGTGGTGCAGGCATTCCAACGCTCCGGCGATGTTGTCGCGGTGGGCGGCGGCATCGCCGCGCGCACTGAAGAAAGCCAGGAGTCCGCACATGTCCGTCATCTTTCCACGCGTGCTGATCGGCCGTCGCGGCACTGTCGGGCTCACCGCGACGCCCCACCGGCGGGTCGGCCACGACCGGGTTCGCGGTACCGTCGGGACCAGCAATGAGGCGAAGGGAGCGGGGCAATGACCGAGGAACGCACCGACGGTAAACCGACCGACGGCACCGAGTCGCACGACCCGGATTTCCCGCCCGCGTTCCTGTCGTTCATGCGGCAGGGCTGGCGGGACACCACCCTGCCGGTCGGTCCGCGGCCGGAGGTGCCGAACTACGCCAAGCGCCGGGCCGCCCTCTCGGCGGCCTTCCCGGGCGAGACGTTGGTGATTCCCACCGGCGGCGAGAAGATACGCGCCAACGACACCGAGTACCGGTTCCGACCGGGCAGCGACTTCGCGTACCTGACCGGAGACCACGACCCGGACAGCGTGCTGGTGCTGCGACCGACCGGCTCCGGCCACGACGCCACGCTCTACATGCGGCCCCGCTCCTCACGGGAGAACGACGAGTTCTTCCGCAGCCGTCATGGCGAGCTGTGGGTGGGTCGGCGACACACCCTGACCGAGAAGTCGACCGAGCTGGGCCTGCCCACCGCCGACCTGACCGAGCTGGAGGCGGCGCTGGCCGGGCTGGCGCCCGCGCGTACCCGGGTGCTGCGCGGTTTCGACGCGCGGGTGGACACCGCGGTGCGGCCCTGGGACGGCCCGCGCGAGGAGGGGCAGCCGGCCCGCGACCGTGAGCTGGCGATCGCCGTCGCGGAGCTGAAGCTGGTCAAGGACGAGTGGGAGATCACCCAGCTCCAGGAGGCCATCGACGCCACCGTACGCGGCTTCGAGGACGTGGCCCGGGTACTGCCGGCTGACCGGGGCGTCTCCGAGCGGCTGTTGGAGGGGGTCTTCGCGCTGCGGGCCCGGCACGACGGCAACGACATCGGCTACGGCTCGATCGTCGGCGCCGGTGAGCACGCCACGATCCTGCACTGGGTACACAACCACGGCGTCACCCGTCCGGGTGAGCTGCTGCTGATGGACATGGGTGTGGAGGGACGCCACCTCTACACGGCCGACGTGACGCGGGTGCTGCCGGTCAACGGGCGGTTCACCCCGTTGCAGCGCCAGGTCTACGACATCGTGTACGCCGCGCAGCAGGCCGGCATCGAGTTCATCAAGCCGGGGGTGGCGTTCAAGGACGTGCACCGCACCTGCATGCGGGTGCTCGCCGAGGGGCTGGCCGAGCTGGGGCTGCTGCCGGTGAGCGTGGACGAGGCGATGGACGACAACTCCACCGTCTACCGCCGGTGGACCCTGCACGGTTTCGGGCACATGCTCGGCATCGACGTGCACGACTGCACCAACGCCCGCAAGGAGATGTACCGCGACGGCACCCTGGGCGAGGGGTACGTGCTCACCGTCGAGCCCGGGCTGTACTTCCAGCCGGAGGACGAGCTGGTCCCGGAGGAACTGCGCGGTATCGGCATCCGGATCGAGGACGACGTGCTGGTCACCACGGCCGGCGCGGTGAACCTGTCGGCGGGCCTGCCACGCCGGGCCGACGAGGTGGAGACCTGGCTGGCCGAGCAGCGCGAGGCCGGCCCGCGACTGCCCGGCTGACCGGAGCGCCCGCACTAGCGGCACGCGTAGGCCGCGTTCCCGAGGCTCGCCGAGCTGTGGAACCGGACCCAGGAGGGCGGGCCCCGCCGGAGCGACCAGAGTGTCGCTTCAGCGCGGGGCCCGCCCTCGTCTGTCCGGCGGATGAAGCGTTCGTCCTGGTCAACCGCTTTCGGCCAGATCTTGCGCGATGACGCGGCGATGCCTGATCAGGTACCAATGCGGGGTTATTTCGGATTCATCCCTCTCGCGAAGAACATTCTCATACGGTGGTCATCAGAAGCTGCAACCCATTTGTAGCTACTCGCACCCATTCGCTCGGTGCGAACCAGTCTGGTAGCAGGAAAGGGCGGAAGGCTCTGATGTCTGATGACGTGACCACTTCCTACGGTGGGCCGCCCCCGGCACCACCACCCCCGGCACCGCCGGGACTTCGACGACGAAAACTATGGCTCACCGCGGGCGTCGCCGGTCTGACCGGCGTGGTCGGTCTGGCCGCGCTGGGTGGGGTGGCCGCCCGCGACGACCGATCCGGCACGCCGGGCCGGACGGACGCGCAGTCCAACGCCCGGCAGAACGTCAGCGACGCGGGAAAGGCCGACGCAACCGAGAACGGCGGCACCAGGGACGACTCGGCCGGCGACCACGTCGGCCGCAAGGGTGCCGGGCGCAAGGACGGTGGCGGTGCCGACAAGGACAGGGCTCACGAGGTGCCCTGCGACACGGACAAGCTGATCCAGGCCATCGTGCACGCCAACCAGAACCACGGTGGCGTACTTGCCCTGGCCCGGTACTGCACCTACGAGCTGACCCGCAGCGATGACGGCAACGGGCTTCCGGTGATCACCAAACCGATCACCTTGAAGGGCGACGACAGCAAGATCGTGCGGGCCGCGAACGCCGAGCGGTTCCGCATCCTCAACGTCGGCCGAGGTGGTCACCTGACCCTGAAGGGTGTGACGGTCAAGGGCGGCCAGACCGCTCCGGGCATGACGATCGCGGCACCGGTCAAGGGACTGGAACTCGGCACCGCGAAGCCCACCGGCACCACCCCGGCCGCCGGAACCAAGGCAGCCGGAGCCAAGGCCAAGCCGGCCGGGGCGAAGCCCACGACCGACGGCGCCAAGGCAGTCGGGGCCAAGGCAGCAGCGGGGGCCAAGGCGGCACCCGCGGCGAAGCCGTCACCGGCGGCCAAGGCCGCCGGGGCGGAAGTCGCTCCGCCGAGTATCGCCGCCGACGGCGTCGACGGGGGTGGAATCCTGGTGCAGCAAGGCGGCACCGCAGACCTGGAGCACAGCCGGATCGTGCAGAACCAGGCGACCCGCAACGGCGGTGGCATCGCCAACTACGGCACCACCACGATCCGCCACAGCACCGTGGAACAGAACAGTGCCGGTAGCTTCGGCGGCGGCCTGTTCAGCACGGGCACGCTGCGGGTCGAAGAGTCGAAGATCGTGTACAACAACTCGGGTGCCGGGGGCGGCGGCGTCGCCAACGGTTCCACGCCCAACGGCTTCGCCGGCACGGGTGGCACGGTCTGGGTCTGGAAGAGCACGATCAGCCACAACCGGACCGGAGTACTCGGCGGCGGCGTCTTCGTAAACGGCGGCGACACCACCGCCGTCCAGAGCGAACTCACCGACAACACCAGCAGCCTCGACGGCGGCGGCCTGGTCGCTCTCGGCGACAGCCGGCTGAGCCTGGAACACACGCTGGTCGCCCGGAACTTCGCGAACGACGACGCCGGTGGCCTCGGGATCGCCGAGGACTCCACGGCGGTCATCGCCCACAGCGTCGTCAAGGAGAATGTGGCCGCCAACGGAGCTGCCGGCGGCCTGTTCAACGACGAAGCCTCGGTAACCCTGCGCGACTCCGAACTGTGGGCCAACCAGGCCTCGGGTACGGCTGGTTTCGCGGGCGGCCTCGCCAACCAGGACGGGGTGACCACGCTGATCCGGACCAAGGTCGCCGACAACGTGGCCACCAACGCACCCGGCGGCATCTACACCGACAACGACCAGGTGGAGATCGACCGGAAGTCGGCTGTCACCGGCAACCGACCGACCAACTGCATCGGCAGCCCGGTCATCCCCGACCGCTGCTTCGGCTGATCCATCGCCGAGGCGAGCGACGAGCAACAGGACAGCACCACCACATAGAGGGGCTCCTCCGTGGCGCTCGGCGCTGCGGAGGAGCCCCACCTTCGTCCCGCTTGCTGCTTCTCCAGGGCCGTCCGGACAGGTCAGAGCAGGTCCGGGCGGAAGCCACCCCGGCGTGCCGATCAGCACGAGCCTGGGCGTCACCGACCCACGACGTACCTAATGTGGGGTTATTTCGGATAAGGCCCTGAGGCGAGGAACCTTCTCATACGGTGGTTCTGGGAGCTACAACCGATTTGTAGCAGGGGACGCTCGCCTGTGCGTGACGACCCTGTCTGGTACGACGAGAGGGCAGAGAGCTCCGATGTCCAACTACGTAGCTAAGAACAACGCCAGCGAGTCGGAGGCGACGCCCAAGCGGCGTCGTAAGCTCTGGCTCGCCAGTGGCGTCGCCGGGCTCACCGGCGTGGTCAGCATCGCCGCCGTCGGGGTCGCCACCGGCGCCGGCGCGGTTGGTACCGATGGTCTGCGCTGGTCCACCGCCCAGCAGGTCAGCAGGGACGGCGACCAGAACGCGGTCGCCCCCGAGGGGCACAAGGGCAAGAAGGAGGACCGGGCCGACAACGCCGCCGACGAGCGTGCCCGGCACGACCAGAAGCGGGACGACGAGAAGAGGGATCACGGCAAGGATGTGCCCTGCGACAGCGACAAGCTGATCCAGGCGCTCGTCTTCGCCAACGAGAACCACGGCGGCGTGCTGAACCTGGCCAAGGGGTGCACCTACTCCCTGACGCGTTCGGACGCGGGCGACGGTACCGGCCCCAACGGCCTTCCGGTGATCACGGAGAACGTGGTGCTCAAGGGCAACGACACCAAGATCGTCCGGGACGCCACGGCCGAGGAGTTCCGGATCCTCAACGTGGGTCGCGGCGGAAACCTGACCGTCAAGGGCCTGACCATCAAGAACGGCCAGACCAGCGCACTGCCGGTCAACGGCGACACGCCGGAAGCCGTCTGGTCGCGGTTCTCGAACTCGGTGGAGGCGACCAAGGCCGCCGAGGCGAAGAAGGAATACCTGCCGTTGCTCCACGCCAAGCCGAAGGGCATCGCGCTCAAGGCCAAGGCCGCGAGCGCGCCGTCGGTGCTGGTCGACCCGGAGTCCAACGACGGCGGCGGCGTGCTCGTGCAGCCCGGCGGCACCGCCTCCTTCGAGGAGACGCACATCGTCGCCAACCAGGCCGGCGGCGTCGGAGGTGGCCTGGCCAACTTCGGCAAGGCCAGCCTTTACCACACCACGGTCGCCGACAACACCGCCTTCCTCTACGGCGGCGGCATCTTCAACGCCGGCGTGCTGCGGGTGGCCGAGTCGACCGTGAAGAACAACGACGCGATCATCGGTGGTGGCGGCATCGCCAACGGCGCGGCGTTCATCTTCCGGACCGACATCGACGGCGGCACCGCCTGGATCGAGAAGACCGAGGTCGTCGGCAACGAGGTGCTCGGCTTCGGCGGTGGCGTGCTCGACATCGAGGGCAACACGACCGTCCGGTACTCCAAGGTCATCGGGAACACCGCGGTCCTGGCCGGCGGTGGCGTCACCGCGGCCGGTGACGACAGCACCCTCGAACTGGCCCACGTCGAGGTCGCCAAGAACACCACGGTCGGTGTCGGCGGCGGCATGGCCCTCGGCTTCGGCGCGATCGCCAACGTCGAGGAAACCAAGATCGTCGAGAACAAGGCCGGTTTCTTCGGCGGTGGCGTGTTCAACGGCACCGGTGAGGCGACCTTCCGGCACAGCGAGATCAGCGGCAACCGGGCAGTCGGCCCGCTGGGCGTCGGCGGCGGCATCTTCACCGTCGCCGGTGTGATCGACCTGGAAAAGACGAAGGTGGCGCACAACTTCGCCACTCTCACCGCTGGCGGCGTCTTCAGCTTCCTCGGTGAGGTGAACGTGGACGACAAGTCGGCCATCACGGCCAACAAGCCGACCAACTGCGCCGGCACCTTCACCCCGATCCCGAACTGCTTCGGCTGATCCACGCGGTACCGGCTCTCCTGCCGGACCAAGGTGAGGGACTTCGGCCCCGCCGGAACGATCCAGACGGATCGGACCGGCGGGGCCGGAGCGTACTCCGGCGTCGTGTGCCGGAGCGGCACTACCGCTGGACGAAGACCGCCACGCTGCGTCCCGGCACGGTGAAGGTGCCGCTGGAGCGGTCGAAGGCCGCTTCACGCAACACCGGGTCGGCCGAGGAACGCAGCACCGGGTGCAGCGTCACGTCCGCCCCACGCAGCCCGGTCACCCGCTGCGCGGCGCTCTCCGGAGTGGCGTTGAAGACCACCGTCACCGACCGCCACTTCCCGCCGAGCCCACGGGCGTCGAGGGTCATGGTGAGCACACCCGGGGTCTCGTCCGCGCCGGACAGCGGGAAGACGACCCGCTGCTGCACCTGCTTCGCGGTGGGCAACCCGAAGACCGGCGACGAAGCCCGGATCCGCAGCAGTTCGGCGTAGCGGGCGTCGGTCAACTCGACCGCCGCGCAGTCCGGCACCAGCTTCGGATCGGCCAGCAGCGGCTTCGCGTACGGCCACTTGTCCCGGTTGTCCTCGGCCGGCGGCAGGCCGATGCCGAAGCCGTTGCCCTGGGCGCAGTCCCACCGGATCTGGTTGAACCAGTCCCCCGAGTTGTACGAGTTGCGGTCCAGCGACTTCGACCGCAGCCGCTCGGTGCCGGTGGTGACGAACCCGGCCCCCTGGCCCATCACCACAGTGCTCAGGGCCAGCACCTGCATCCGGGCCCGGTCCGTCGCCGAGGTGTCCTGCGGCAGTTTGTACGCCAGCGCGTCGTACAGAATCTCGTTGTCGTGCGCGTCGACGTAGGTGACCGCCTCCCCCGGCGCTGCGGTGTAGCCGGCCGGTGAGCCGTTGTAGTCCACGTCGGCGCCGGTGACCTGCCGGCCCGCCGAGTCGGTGAAGCGGTAGCCGCGCAGGTTGCCGGTCAGCCCCACCTTGACCAGGTCGTGCTGGCGCAGCAGCCGGGCCCGCTGTTCGTCAGCCGAGCCGTTGACTGGGTCGCCATTGGGGTCGGTGAACAGGCCGGAGGCGAAGCCCTGCTGGCGCGGGTTCTCGTCGAACGGGCCGCCGCCGCGTACCGCGTCGCGTAGCCGGTCGTTGAACGTCCCGATCCCGGTACCGGCCATGTTGGCCTGCGTCGCCTGCACGAAACGGGCGTCGTCGGCCACCTCGCCGAAGTTCCAGCCCTCGCCATAGAGCAGGATGTCCTTCCCGTCCACTCCGTCCCGGGCCACGGTCAGCTTGTCGAGTGCGGCGCGCACGGCCAGGATGTTCGCCTTCGGGTGGTGGCCCATCAGGTCGAACCGGAACCCGTCCACCTTGTACGCCTTCGCCCAGGTGACAAGTGAGTCCACCACCAGCTTGCCCATCATGGCGTGTTCCGGTGCGGTGTTGGCGCAGCAGGTGGAGGTGGCCACCGTGCCGTCGTCGAGCAGCCGGTGGTAGTAGCCCGGCACGATCTGGTCCAGCACCGACTTCGGGTCGGTGCCGGCGGCCGAGGTGTGGTTGTAGACCACGTCCATGACCACCCGCAGCCCCGCGTCGTTGACCCCGGCCACCATCTGCCGGAACTCGGTGGTGCGCCGGGCGCCCTCCGGGTCGACCGCGTACCCGCCCTCCGGGACGGTGTAGTGCAGCGGGTCGTACCCCCAGTTGTAGCCGTCGGTCTCCTTCACCCCGGCCACGCACTCCTGCTGCCGCTCCGAGTCCGGCGGCAGCGCCGCCAGGTCACAGTCCGGTTGCCGCTGGTCGGCCCGGCGCTCGGGGATGGTGGCGAAGTCGAACGCCGGCAGCAGGTGCAGGTGGGTCACCCCGGCGTCGCTTATCGCCGCCAGGTGCCGCATCCCGGCGGTGGCCGGGTCGGTGAAGGCGAGGAAGGTGCCCCGCCGCTGCGACGGGACGGTGTCGTCGGCGATGGAGAAGTCCCGCACCGACAGCTCGGAGATCTGCACCTTGGCCGGGGGCGCCGCGGCCGGCTTGCGCAGCCGCGCCCAACCCGCCGGAGCGAGCTTCGGGTCGGTCAGGTCGACGAGCTGGCTGTGCGTGGAGTCCGCCGCCAGCGCCACCGAGTACGGGTCGGTGACCGACGCGGTCACCAGCTGCTGCGTCGCCGGCTGCCACGCCTGCACCCGGTAGCGGTAGTACTTGCCGCTCCAGGACCGCTGCCCGCGTACCGACCAGACGCCGGTGCGGTCGTCGCGACGCATCGCCACCTGTCGCGCGGTGGCCGTCGGCGAGTCGTACAGCTCCAGCGACACCGTCCGGGCGGTGGGTGCCCAGACCGACAAGGTCGGCACACCGCCGGTGAAGGTGGCACCGAGGCTCGCCTTGGTGGCCGGGGCGTACACGTCGTCGAGCACACCCGGGATCTGCACGCCTGTGGCACCGAGCAGGGTGCCGTCGGCGGCCCGCTCGGTCACCAGCAGCTGCCCGCGCAGCGCCGCCGGCACCTTGGCCAGATCCTTCCGGTCCAGCGTGAAGGCCCGGTGGTCCCACAGGTGCGGGAAGGCCGCGCGCTGCGCCTCGGTGAGCCCGTTGCGCTGCGCGGTCAGCGGCAGCGAGGTGTACGTCCCGACCAGCTCGCCGTCGACCACGCGCACCCCGCCGGCCGGCGCGGTCACCAGGGCGTACGCCCGACCGTCGGTGGGGCCGGTGCGCCAGGCGACGGTGGACCTGTCGATCCAGTGCGCCCGCTGCTTGGTGATGTCGGTATCCCTGCCGGTGCCGGTGGCCGTCGCCGGCAGCAGCCGGCCCGGTGTGGCGGCGAGCAACCAGACCTCCCGGCCGGCGTCGGCGAAGTCGAGCCGCTGGTCCTGCGGCAGATCCTTCTCGTCACCGCGATGGATGATGTAGCTGAGCC
Source organism: Micromonospora sediminimaris (assembly GCF_016863575.1). Taxonomy (NCBI): domain Bacteria; kingdom Bacillati; phylum Actinomycetota; class Actinomycetes; order Micromonosporales; family Micromonosporaceae; genus Micromonospora; species Micromonospora sediminimaris. Next base: position 7,673 of record NZ_BOPD01000051.1, on the reverse strand, counting down.
CGGTCGCGCCCTCGGCCAGCGGCACCCGGAACTCGGCGCCGAAGGAGTCGACGCGGGTCGGCGGCATCGGCTTCGCCCAGTCGGTGGGGGTGGCCGCGCCGTCCCACAGGTGCAGGCCCCAGCCGTCGTAGTCGCCGTCGGGCCGGTGGTAGTGGATGACCGCCGTACCCTCCTCGACTGGCGGGGCGGGTTCGCCCGCGGCCTCCTCCCGGGTCAGGTACGTCGCCGGGTCGCCCTGCTTGACCCAGACCTCGCCGGTCTGCGTCACGTCGACGGTCCGGTCGTTGTCGACGTCCTTGTTGCCATCGGCGTCGACCACCAGGAAACCGACCGACTTGGCCCCCGGCTTGAGTTTCACCCAGGCGAACCGTCCGTACGCGTCGGTGCCGGCGAACGGCTGTCCCTGCGGCCACTCGGTGGCGTACTCCGGGTCGATGTCACCCCAGGCGTACAGCCCCCAGTCGTCGTAGTCGCCGTCGGGGCGCTGGTGATGGACCACCAGCCAGTCCCGCGACGAGCCGGACTCTTCCGGGGTACCGACGGCGGCGGTGGCGCGGGCGGAAGCGGTGCGGCCCCGACCGTCGCGGACCACCGCCTTGTACTCGATCTTCGTACCGGCGGCCAGACCGGTCAGGTCGTGGTGCACGGTGTAGGGCGCGCGATGAGCGGAGCCGAGCAACGTCCACTTTCCGCCGGCCACCCGGGCCGCCATCGTGACGCGGGCCAGCGGGTCGCCGGTGACCTGGGCGGTCACCTCGGCCCGGGTGGCCGGCGACCCCTCCGGGGCGGTGATGGTGATGCCCGGCCTGGCGTCGGGCAGCGCGACCGGCTTGCCGGCCCGGTGCACCACCGCGGACAGGGGCGGCACGGTCAGGGTCAGCTTGCCGTCGCCCGCGGCCACCGGTCGGGCGGTGGCGCCGTGAATGCCGGTGAAGGTGGCGCCGGCCGACCAGGTGTCCACGGTGACAGTCTGCGCGGTCGTGGCGTTGTTGACCGCCACCACGTACTCGGTGCGGTCGTCCGGATCGAACCGGGAGAACGCGAAGACGCCGGGCCCGTCGGCGGCGTACCGGGTGACCTGCACACCGTCGCGCAGGGCAGGGTGGGCCTGACGCAACCGGCCCAGGTCGGCGATGGTGCGGTAGAGCGGGTGCGTCCTGTCGAACTGGTCGACCGCGTGGGTGCGGTCGGTGCCGAGCAGGTCGTCGTCGAGGTAGTCCGCGGTACGCGAGGCGAACATCGGCTGCCGGGCGTCCTTGTCGCCGCCGGCGCCGGTGAAGCCCTGCTCGTCGCCGGAGTAGATCACCGGCTGGCCACGGGTGAGGAACATCAGCTCATGGGCGAGCTGGTCCCTACGCAGGTGGGTGGCCGGGTCGGTGGGACCGTTGGCGATGAACGAGCCGATCCGGCCCATGTCGTGGTTGCCGAGGAAGGTGGTCAGCCGGCCGGCGTGGGTGTCCCGGGCGGCGTAGAGGTCGTCGCGGGCGTACAGGTCGGCCAACGCCCTGGCCGATCCGTCGTTCGCGGTGTAGCCGCGCGCCGCCTCCTGAAAGCCGAAGTCCAACGTGGCGGGCAGCCCGCCCTGCCGCACGTAGCTGGAGGCGATCTCCGGGTCCGCGCTGTACACCTCGCCGAACATGAAGAAGTCCTTCTTGCCGGCCCGGGCCGCCGCCTCCTGCACCCCCTGACTGAACTGCGGCCAGAAGTCCATGTTGACGTGCTTGACCGTGTCCAGCCGGAAGCCGTCGACTCCGGTGGACCGCACCCAGTCGGCGTAGATCTTCGTCATGCCGCGGACCACCTCGGGCCGCTCGGTCCACAGGTCGTCGAGACCGAAGAAGTCGCCGTACTCGCTGTTCTCTCCGGCGAAGGTCGAGTCACCACGGTTGTGGTACATGGTGGGGTCGTTCAGCCACGCCGGGACCTTGACCTTCGCGTCGGCCCGGGTCTCGGAGGTCGGGGTGTACGGGAAGGACTCCCGATCGACCTTCGGGAAGTCCCGGCTGCCGTCGGCGTAGTTGCGATCCTCGAACGGCCGGCCCTGCGCGTCGCGGTAGGGCGCGGTCGCCTTGTCGACGTAGGTGTACGTGTCCTCTTCGTAGGCGATGACGTCGGCGGTGTGGTTGACGATGACGTCGAGGTAGACCTTGATGCCGCGCCGGTGGGCGAGCTGGACCAGCTTCTTCAGGTCGGCGGGGCTGCCGAAGTGGGGGTCGGCCTGGGTGAAGTCGGTGATCCAGTAGCCGTGGTAGCCGGCCGACACGTCGTCGCCCTCGCCCTGCACCGGCCGGTTCTTGAAGACCGGCGCGAGCCAGATGGCGGTGGTGCCCAGCCCCTCGATGTAGTCCAGGCGCTCGCTAAGTCCTTTGAGGTCGCCGCCCTGGTAGAACCCCTTGTCCGTGGGGTCGTACCCGGTACGCAGCCGGTCCCCGACCAGGCCGCCCCGGTCGTTGCGCGGGTCTCCGTTGGCGAACCGGTCCGGCAGCACGAAGTAGAACTGCTCGGCCTCAGCCTGGCTACGGCCGGCGGCGAGCAGGGCGGCGGCGGAGGGTTCGGCGTGCCAGGTGACGGCACCGGTGGCGCTCGGTGCCCCGGTGCCGGCGGGCCGGCCGGCCGCGGCGGCGGGGGTCGCCGCGACAGGCGTGCCGGCCAGGGTGACGGTGAGCAGGAAGACAAGGGCGAGCAGGAATGTGCGGGGTGTCGGCGGGGGCTTCATCGACGGCCTTCCTCTGGTCGCTGATTGGCCCGCACGCTAGCCCTTGCCGAAAGATTCTGCAATACCTTGCAAACAGACCTGCAACAAGGCAGACACTTGCGCAAAACAGGTGCGGTCCGTCCCCGCTGGACGCTAACGGCTGCGGCAGATGCGTCCGGAGACGCGGCAACTCGCGGGCCGGGGATCGGCCGACTCGATGTGGAAGCGCAGGTACACGGACGATCCCCCGGCGAGGTCCGGCCCGCTGCGGTAGGTCAACGTTCCGTCCGCACCGCTGAACGTCCCCTGTGGAACGCCTTCCAGCCAGGCGGTCACCACCCGCCCGCCCGGGTACTCCACCCGCGCCACCCAGTCCAGGTCACGGGGGGAGGCGTTGCGAATCGACACCTCGGCGATGAAGCCTCCGTGGAACGTGTGCAGAACCCGGTAGCGGGCCTCGATCGGCGCGGGCGGCGGTGCCGGCGTACGGGACGGTGCGACCGATGGCGGCGCGGCCGGGGGCGGCGTCGTACGTGCCGCGCTGGGGGTCGGGCTCGGCGGGTCGGTCCGGCGTGGGGAGAGCCCCGGCACCGCCACCGACGGTGGCGCCGACGCCTCTCGACCTGCCGAGGAGGCGCGCTCGGGTATCGGCGCGGCGGCAACCGGTGGCTGTCCGGGCGGCACCGGCTGGAAGTCCGGCCCGGGCCCCCGGTACGCGCCGACCGCGATGACGAGCAGCACCACCATGATGACGACGCCGATCGACACCAGGATCCACGGCGAGGAAGCCACGGCGGTTGAGCCGTGCGGCGGAAACTGACGGGGAGCGCGGCGCGTACCGGACATGTCTCTCCTCAGCGGGCAGCCCGGCAAGCGTAACGATCTTCAGCCGCGCCGGAAAGTGCCCGACGAATCACCAACTGTCCTAACCGATCCCGCAGCCGGTTCCGTTGATCGTGCACTGGCTCGGATACTCCCCGCCCCCAGTACGCGTGAACCGCAGTTGCACCGACTGCTGGGCCCCGGCGGCGAGCTGACCGGTTCCGCTGAGCAGGTACCAGCCAGGGCCCCTGATGGTCACCGAGACCCCCGGGCCGCTGGAAGCCCGGATCCCGGTGACACCGCCGCTGAAACGCAACTCCACCTGCCAGTCGTCCGACCCGCTGGTGCCGTTGCTGACCACCAACTGGGCCTCGAAGTGATCCGCGTCGCCGCTGTCGAGCACCCGGTAGCTGGCGGTGACCGCCCCGCCGCCGTCGGTCGGCGCCGCCGGGGCGGACGTGCTCGGTGACCGGCTGGCCGCCGGCCGCGCGGGCGATCCGGTACGCGACGGATCGGTCAGCGGTGCCGGCGACCCGGATCGCGTGGGTGAGCCGGTCGGTGTGACCGAAGCTGTCGCGGTGGGGCCGGTCGAGGTCGTCGAACGAGCCGTAGGCGCTGCCTCCGCGCTCGCCGTGGCAGTCGTCGGCAGGCTCATCGGCGGGCCCGGCGCCCATGCCGACGGACGTTCGGGGCCGCGGAACGACAACAGTGCGACCACCAGCAGCACCGCCAGCACCGCGACGCCGACCAGCGCCACCACCCAGGGTACGGAGGCGACCATCCTGGACAGATCGTGCCCACCGACCACCCCACTGGCGGCGTCACCGTTCCGGTCACCTGTGGTATCACCACCCTGGTCACCGGTGGCATCGTCGTTGGCATCACCGGACGGCCGCACTGACATTGAGGTCCCCACTCGTCGTCGCCGACGGGCCAGCCTAGTCACGCCGGGCCGCGGCGCGAAACGGGCAGGCGCCAAAGCCGCCCGACCCGCCGACGCACCCGACACATCGACGCGTCGCACCTGGCCGGTCGGCGGCCGGAGCCGTACCGCTGGCTCAGCCCGTCCGCACGACAGTGCAGATGGCCGGCCCCTCCTCGGTGCTGCGCAGCAGGTAGCGGTACCGTTCGCCGGGCACCTGCCGGCCCTGGCTGTCCAGGAACTCCCAGCGCACCGCGACCTCCACGAGCAGGGCGGAAATCTGCTGCACCTGCTCGATGTCGGCGTGCGCCGCGACCAACTCGCGCTCGGCGTAGTCCGGCGCGGCACCCACGAAGGACAGCGCGACGGCGGCCGGGGAGTTGAACGAGAAGCTGTAGGTGTCGGCCACCACCAGCCCGGGCAGGGCGTAGCAGCCGGCGATCGCCGGCAGGTCACCGGCGGTCAACGCCACGCCGTACCTGTCGAAGAAGTCGGTCAGCAGGTCGAGATCGGTGGAAGCAGTCACGCCGCAAGCAATTGCCGGGGGGTGCCCCGACGAAACCTCAACGGGGTGGGATCCGCACCTCGATCTCGCTGCCCAGCCGGGCACCTGCGTGCAGCCCCAGGTCGTCCCCGCTCCAGAACCGACCCGGGTCGTACCAGTTCGGTCGGCGTCCGACCGGCAGCAGACCCATCGCCTCGTAGGTGACCGCCACAACCTCCGCGCAGTACGCGGTTTCCAGGTCCAGGTCCCGCGCTGCCGGAACGCGTCGCCGGGAGGCCGGCAGCGGCAACCGCGGCGACGGTACCCGCCCGCGCATCCACCGCCAGGCCAGCTGGGCGGTGGACGGAAACGGTGTGCCGTCCAGCCGGGCGATGGTCCGCAGCACCGACCGCTCCATCTCCGCGTCGGCCGGCGGTTCGAGCTGGCGCAGCCAACCCCGCTGGCCGTACCGGTTGGCCCAGACACAGACCGCTTCCCGCAGGTCGTGCAGCTGCACACCACGTTGGTGGGTGCCGGTCCACAAATCCGGCAGCGACCGACCCAGCTCGGCATGCCACATCAGCGGTGGCATGTCGTCCAGCACCACTGCCATGCCCACATGGTTGACCGGGCTGTTGGTGGTCAACTGGATGGCCCGGTCAGGCACGCTGCGGCCACGGAAGACCCACAGATCGCCGGTACGGGTCAGCTCCACCGCCTCGTCCAGGCTGATGCTCATAGGGGACTACCCTAAGCGGATGCGGCGACGGATGCGGTGGTGGAAGGTCCTCGGGTTGGCCGGTCTGGCCGGTGTCGCGGCCTCCGGTGTGGTGATCGCCCGAGCGGAACGGCGGCGGCGCGCGTACACCCCGGAGGAGATCCGGGCCCGGCTGCGCGACCGGCACGCGGAGGCCAGCTCGAACTCCCCGGCCGACGAGGCCGGCTGAGTCGCCTTCAGTCCACGTCGATGTGGTTGCGGTCCCATCGGCCGCCGACCGGTTGGCTGTCCAGCCGCATCGCTCCCTCGGCGTTGCCGGCGAGGTCGTTGTCCTCGACCCGGCAGGAGACGCATGCTCCCTGATCACTGATCCACATGCCGTAACTCTGCGTCGGGTCGTCGCGGTTGTCCCAGATCCGGTTGCCCCGCACCATGGCCGACTCGAAGTGGGCGTTCACCGTGAACCCGGCCCGTACCGGCGCCGCCGCCGGCAACTCGTAGCGTGCGCCCGGTGGTGGCACGTCCTCGTTCCAGGCGATCGCCGCATCCGGCCGCAGGTCCGCCAGGTCCAGTTCCATCTCGGTGTTGCCGACCACCAGTGCCAGTCGGGACCCCACCCGGAGCAGCTTTCCGCGATGCCCGTCGGGCGCCCACCCCGCCGCCCGGTCCGACACCGCACGCCGGCCGTACCGCACCGACTCCCCGGCGCCGGTGGCCGCCGGGGCGCACTGCCGCCCGTTGCTCCGGATCCGGTTGTTCGTCACCGCCGCGTCGACCATCGGCCGGTCCACCCGGATCCCGTCCAGACCGTTGTCCCAGAACTCGTTGCTGTCGATCACCACGTCCGACGCCGGGCCTTCATAGCCGTTGCCCAGGCTGTGCTGGTGGTACCCGTACCAACCGTTGCCGCTGATCCGGTTGCCCCGGATCGTGTACGGCCCGGGAGTGTTGCCCATGCTGATCCCGTCGCGGACATTGCGGTCGATCACGCAGTCACTGAGAATGCCGCCCCGGCCGGCGATGCCCGCCGTGCCATTGGCGGAGACGTCGAAGCCGGCTTCCAGGTTTCCGGTGAGCGTGCAGGCGGAAACGATCAGGCCGTCGGCACCCCAGTCCGAGATGCCGAATCGGTTGGCCTGGCTGTGACAGCCGATGATGCGATACCCGCGCGGCGGCGTCCAGTACGGCTTCTGCAGTTCCAGAAAGATCCCGTTGGTGCCGTTGCCGAGGGTGGTGCAGTTGCTGATGGTGCAACGTTCCACCGCACCCCAGCCGCCGATGCCGATGCCGATGCCCGCGCCACCCATCTCCTCACCGTTGTCCAGCCGACCACAGCCGACCACCACCACGCCGTCGATCAGGCTGTCCTGGAGGAAGTCGCAGCCGAGCCCGGTGGCACCGGTGTGGTGAATGTAAAGATTGCGGAAAACGCCCCGCACGACGTACTGCAGGCCGAGCCCTTTGGCCAGATAGCTGTACTCCGCCATCGCCACGCCCGAGCCGTCGATCTCGAAGTCGGCGAAGGTGCAGTCGGCGATGTGCCGGTCCCGGTCGGCGCCGTGCTGCACAGTGGTCCAGAAGGCCAGCGGCGTCGGGTCTGCCCGGTTACCTTCGTTGCTCAGCACGAACCGGGTGGCGCCAGGCCCCGCACCGATCAGTGACACGCCGCTACGCCAGATCGTGCCCGCGTCCCTGATCGAGTAGATACCCGGCGGGCAGTAGATGACCCGCGCCCTACTGTCGGCGGCGTACCCCTCACCCAGACGGTCGACCAGGGCGGACAGCGCAGGCTGGTCGTTGGTGACCCCATCACCCCGAAGTCCGAAGTCAAGCGCGTCGCACCACAGCGGCGCCCCGGCGACCGGCGACAGACGTTCCCGGATGGCGACGGACCGGTCCTGCTGCCGCACGGCCTCTCCCCTCGGTCGTGACCTCCTGACCGCCGCCGCTTTCCCCTTCCCCCCGCCCGAAAACGCCCCACCCGGCTCACCCCGGCAACGGACGCCGACAAGTCTGACCCAATATGTCAGTT
>NZ_BOPD01000050.1:0-36898 GCF_016863575.1 Micromonospora sediminimaris | reverse complement strand
GACAGGAACCGGCGGAACCGGACACACCCGGCACATTCGGACGGGGCCCGCCCGCGACGACAAAATGCCCCAAACAGGGTCACCGACTGCCACACCAGGGACAGGTCATCGGACCGCCCCGACCCGATCTGGGGTTACCCTGACAGCATGCAGGCGGTCTCCCCCACCATGACCGGCGTGGCGCACCTGGCCCGGCCCGGCCGTCCCGCCGTGGTGGCCAGGACGCTCGCCGAGCTGCGTGGGCCCACCCGAGGGGTGGTGGAACTGCCGGTACGGCTGATGTGGTGCGCCGACCGCGCGTTCGACCTGGCCGACCCCGACCAGTTGCTCTGGCTCTACGAGAACGTGCTGCGCGAGACCACGAGCGTCGACGACCTGCGCCGTCTGGTCAACGGGCGGACGCTGCGCCGGGTGTGGCAGCTGCTCAACCTGCCCCGGGGCGTACGCCTCGCGTGGGAGAGCCGACACCAGGGGCTTCGGTCGGCGTGACCGACGCGACCCCCGACGCACACCCACACGAGCTCTACCGGGAGGTCGCCCGGGTCGCGTTGACCGTCGCCGGGCCGCACCGCTTCGTTCTCGGTGGCGGAGTGGCCTGGGCCGCGCACGGACTGGTCACCCGCCCCACCGAGGACGTCGACCTCTTCGCCGACGTGGAGGGCGCCGCCGCCGCGGCAGCGGCCGACGTCCGGGTTGCGCTGGAACGCGCCGGGTTCGAGGTGGTCGACGCCGATCCGGACAGCGACCTCGGTGACCTGTTCGACGGCTTCGACCGGGATCTGCGGGACTTCGTCGTCGGCCGGGACGAGCGGCGCATCCGCCTCAGCCTGGCCCGGCTCGACCGACACCGCAGCCCGGTGGTGATGGACCTCGGTCCGGTCATGGACGTGCGGGACCTCATCGCCAACAAGACCGCCGCCCTGGTCAACCGTCGCGAGGTACGCGACTACATCGACGTGGCCTCCGCCCTGGAGCACCGGTCCGTCGCGGAGCTGCTGGAACTCGCCCGCCAGCTCGATCCCGCCCTCGATGACGACGACGTACGGGCGGCCGGCCGGTACCTCGACCGGATCCCCGACGCCCGATTCACCCGCTACGGCCTCGACCCCGCCGACATCGCCCAGGTCCGGCGGCACCTGGCCGCCTGGCCCCGCTGACCCGGCCCCGCCGACCCACACCGAGCCGGCGGGAGCACCGCGTCGACGGGGACCTCACTTGGTGAAGCGGCCACCGGTGACGCCCAGGACCTCGCCGGTGATGAAGCTCGACTCCTGCGAGGCGAAGAAGACGTACGCAGGCGCCAGCTCCGCCGGCTGACCAGGCCGACCGACCGGGGTGTCGGTGCCGAACTGCTCGACCTTCCCTTCCGGCATGGTCGCCGGGATCAGCGGCGTCCAGATCGGACCCGGCGCCACCGCGTTGACCCGGATGCCCCGATCGACCAGATCGGCGGCGAGAGCCTTTGTGAAGTTCGCGATCCCCGCCTTGGTGGTGGCGTAGTCGAGCAACTGCGGTGACGGGTCGAACGCCTGGATCGAGGACGTGTTGATGATCGTGGACCCCTCGCCCAGATGCGGCAACGCCGCCTTGCACAGCCAGAACATCGCGTACAGATTGGTCTTGAACACCCGGTCGAACTGCTCGGTGCTGATGCCGGCGATGCCCTTGTCCTGCGCCATCTGGTACGCCGCGTTGTTCACCAGGATGTCGATGCCACCCAGGTCACGCACCGCCCGCTCGATCAACGTCTCACAGTTGCGCTCGTCGGCGATGTCACCCCGGACCGCCACACCCTTGCGACCGGCGGCCTCGATGAGGCGCACCGTCTCCCGGGCGTCCGCGTCCTCCTCCTCGCTGAGATAGGAGATCAGCACGTCGGCGCCCTCCCGGGCGTACGCGATGGCGACCGCCCGGCCGATGCCCGAGTCGCCGCCGGTGATCACCGCCTTCTTGCCGTCAAGCTTGCCGGTGCCCCGATAGGAGTCCTCTCCGTGATCCGGCTCGGGCGTCATGTCGCCGGTACGACCCGGTGGGCTCTGCTGCTGGTTCGGCTGACCTGACTGCTGGCCGTACTGCTCGGTCGGGTCCTGCGGGGTGTGCTGCGTCTCGCTCACGGAGGTCTCCTCGCCCGGGATCGTGGGGTTGCGCTCCCGCAAGCCCCTACCCGGGCGAACTCGGTGGAAACCGTCTGGTCGCCGCGACGACACGGGCTCTCGACGAGTACGGGTCGCGGTGCGGTGCGTCACCACCGGTAAGGCATCCTAGGATCCTGGATGGCTGGTCCCGCATGCGGTCGCGGACCGCGGCGAGGGCCGCCACCGCGCCGGCAGGGCCAGCCATCCAGTCGTCAGTCGGACAGTCGTGCGGCGACGCGGCGCCTCGGTGCGGGCAGGCGATCCGCCAACGCCAGCGCGGCCCGGACCGGTACCCGGCCGAGCAACTCGTCGAACTCGGCCCGGCCCAGGCAGAACCGGGTGAACGCACGCCAGCCCGGCGGCGTGGCGAGCAACCTGTGGCAGAGCGCCGGTCGCTGGGAGAAGACGTCGAGCAGCCGCTGCCCGGCCCGCATGGCCGGGACGAGGCGCTCGGTCACCGACCGCTCGTAGCCGGCGAGATCAGCGCCGGCCACCGCCGCACCGGCAAGCTCGCCGGAGCGCAGCGCGTAGCTGATCCCCTCCCTGGTCCAGGGCTCCAACAGGCCGGCGGCGTCGCCGACCACCAGCACCCGCCCGCGCCGCAGCGGCGAGTCGTCGGTCCGGCAGCGGGTCAGGTGACCCGAGTCATGGATCGGCGAGACGTGGGCCAACCCGAGACGATCGACGAACCTCCGCAGGTACTCCCGGGTCCGCTCCCCCTCCCCCCGGCCGGCGATCACACCGACGGTGAGCCGATCTCCCTTCGGGAACACCCAGGCGTACGAACCGGGCAGCGGCCCCCAGTCGAGCAGCACCCGACTCCGCCACCGGGCCTGCTCGGCCGGCGGCACCGGCAGCTCCAGCTCCAGCCCCAGATCCACCTGGCGGTGACGTACCCCGACGTGCCGTCCGCTGACCCCGGACGAGCCGTCGGCGCCGATGACCGTACGGGCCAGGAGCAGCTCGCCGTCGGCCAGTCGCAGGCGTACGACATCGGGGTCCTGCTCCACCGACCGGACGGTCGCCCGCTCGCGGACCTCGGCCCCGGCGGCCACCGCGGCGGCCCGCAGCCGGTCGTCGAACTCCTCCCGGCGCACCATGCTCACCAGCGGCCCGGCGCCATGCCGGCGGGTGAAGCCGCTTCGCCCGTCGAGGGTGAACGTGACCCGGTCCACCGTGTCGTGGGCGGGTACCTCGATCCGCCCGGCCACCGCGGCGAGCGAGGTGCCGATCAACCCACCGCCGCAGGTCTTGTAGCGCGGATGCGCGGCGCGCTCGACGACAAGCGTGCGGACTCCTCGACGGGCAGCGACGGCGGCGGCGGAGAGCCCGGCAGGGCCGCCACCGATCACCACGAGTTCCCAGACGCTCACTGGTGCAGGGTAGATCAACCAGGGCGCGCGCGGCGGTAACGGTCGGCCGGGACCGGCGCTGACGCGGGCATCTTCTCCGGCGCGCCGGGTAACCGCCGGCCGCAGACCGCCTGCCGCAGGCGGACGGAGGCGCGAGGAGGACACCATGCAAGAGGTGCGGCTGTCGGACGTCGAGGCGCGGGTGTACGACGCGGTGGCGGCCCTGGAGGCGCGCGGCCAGGTACCGTACCCGGACATGATCGCTCAGGAGTGCGGGCTGACCGAGGAGCAACTACAGACCCCGCTGCACCTGCTGACCGAGAAGAACCTGCTGCATCGGGAGGATTCGCCGATGGCCGGGCTCGACTTCGGCCCCCGCTTCTGCGCGCAGCAGCTGGCATGACGGTCGGTCGCGCACCCCACGACCGCCACCTTGCCCGGCGGATGGCCGGTTGACCTCGGCGGAGCCCAACGGTTCGGCGGGGTCCGGGACCACGTCGTACGAGCGGCGGCGCTGGCAGGCCCTCGGCGTGGGGCTGGTCGCGGCGTTCATGACGCTGCTCGACATCAGCATCGTCAACGTGGCCCTGCCGTCCCTGGAGCGTGCCCTGCGGGCGGATCCGAGCGACCTGCAATGGGTGCTGTCCGGGTACGCGCTGAGCTTCGGGCTGGTTCTGGTGCCGGCGGGGCGCTTCGGTGACGTCCGCGGGCGACGCAACGCGTTCGTCTTCGGCATCGCGCTGTTCACGCTGACCAGCGCGCTGGCCGGGCTGGCCCAGTCCCCCGGCTGGCTGATCGCCGCCCGGCTCCTCCAAGGCGCCGCCGCCGGGGTGGTGAACCCGCAGGTGACCGGCCTGATCCAGCAGCTGTTCGCGGGGCCTGAGCGCGGCCGACCCTTCGGCTGGCTCGGTGCCACCATCGGTATCTCCACCGCGATCGGTCCGTTGCTCGGCGGCCTGCTGATCGCCGCCGGTGGCCCGGAACACGGCTGGCGGTGGGTCTTCTTCGTCAACGTGCCGGTGGGGATCGTCGCGGTGCTGCTCGGCTGGCGGTTGTTGCCCGGCCGGATCACCCCGCGCGGTGCGCAACGCCGGTTCGACCCGGTCGGCGTGCTGCTGCTCGGCATCGGCGTGACGCTCGTGCTGCTGCCGCTGGTGCAGCGCGAGCAGTGGCACGGCGCGACGAAGTGGCTGCTGATGCCCGCCGGCCTGATCACCCTCGCCGCCTTCGTCGGCTGGGAGCGCCGGTACGCCCGGCACGGTCCGCCGCTGTTCGACGTCCGGCTGTTCGGTCACCGGTCGTACGCCCTCGGCTCGACGATCGCGCTGCTCTACTTCGGCGGGTTCACCGCGATCTTCTTCATCTTCACCCTCTACCTGCAGAACGGGCGTGGCTACAGCGCCCTGGTCGCCGGTGCGGCGATCACCCCGTTCGCGCTCGGGTCAGCCGTCGCGTCCGCCGTCGGCGGGCGGCTGGTCAACAGGTACGGCCGGCCGCTGGTCGCCATCGGGCTGGTCGGCGTGGTGACCGGCCTCGGTCTCGCCGCGCTGGCCATCGAGCTGGCGCCGCGCGCGCCGGTGCCCTGGGTGACCGCGCTGCCGTTGCTGGTCGCCGGCATCGGCAGCGGCCTGGTGATCGCTCCCAACCAGACGCTGACCCTGACGCAGGTGCCGGTTCCGCAGGCCGGCAGTGGTGCCGGGATGTTGCAGACCGGGCAGCGGATCGGCTCGGCCGCCGGCATCGCGGTGGTCGGCGCGGTCTTCTTCTCCGCGCTGGCCGACGGCGCGGACGCCTGGTCCCGGGCGTTCGAACGGTCCCTGCTCACCTCGGCCGCGATCATCGCGCTGGCCCTGGTGGCGGCCACCGTCGACATCATCGGCAACCACCGCCGCGGCCGGCCCCCCGAGCGGGGCCGGCCGGGCGGTCACTGACTGCGGTGTCACCAGAGCTGGGAGACGATGTCCGCCGCCTGCTCCTCCCACTGCGCGTAGTGGAACGGGTAGGCCGACACCTGCACCGTCTGCGCGGCGGCGGTCAGCGGCAGCTCCCGCCAGCCGCCGACGTTCTTCAGGGCCTCGAAGAAGACGGTCGAGGAGTATTCAGGATCCCGGATCTGCTCCACGCTGCCCCATCCGGTGGACGGACGCTGCTGGAACAGGCCCTGCGAGTCGTGGTCGTTCCACGCGCCGAGGTGTCCCAGGTTGTAGAGCTTCGACTCCTGCAACGCGGTGGCGATGCCGATCACGGCACCGCGCTCACCGACACCGGTGCGCTTGGCCACCTCGATGATGGTCTTGGCGTTGTCGCGCTGGGCGTCGTCGAGAGGGACGCGCGACTGGGCGCCCTGCACACCGTGCGGGATCAGCTCGTCCCGGGTCGGCTTCCCAGCGTCCGGCTTGTCGGTGCGGCCGGCGGTGGTCAGCCCGGATTCGACGGTGACGCCGGTGCTGGTGCGACCGGTCGCCCGGTCGATCGCCGCAACCGCGCCGGCATGCGGACCGGCGGTGATCGGTGCGGCCACGGCCGTGGGGCCGAAGGCGAGTCCGGCGAGGGCGGTCACGCCCACCACGCTGAGCGTGGTCTTCCGGTTCGGGATCGTCGCGATGGCCGGGAGCCATCGAGTGAAGTCCGGCTTCACGATGGTTGCCCTTTCGATCGGGTACGAGCCGCTCGGGGTGAGCCGCTCTCGGGGGACGGGCCGAGCTGGTCGAGGTTTGCCAGCCGGCGCTATGGGGGACACAACCCGGTTGACAAGTCCGCCATTCCGGAAATGTGCCGATGGTGGTCGGCTGCGACCCAGGTCACGGCGCAGACAGGCTCGGTGGGGATGAAACGGACAGCGAGCGTCACACCTCGTACGGTTCGCCGAACCGAACCAGGACGTGCCAGAGCTGCTTGAGCTGCTGCAAGCTGTCCGTGGTCGGCCCGTGGTCGGCCCACCGGCCCGGGTCGGTCACCACCGACGCCGCGGCCCGCCCGATCAGCGCGGCGTGCAGCGGCTCACCCGCCCCGCCGAACTCGGCGTGCACCCGGGCCGCCAACGGCGGGATCGCCGGCCCACGAAACTCGGCGTCCACCCGGTCCACAGGCAACGCGAAGCCGGCGTGCCAGCGGATCGGGAAGCCGTACCGGTGGGCGGCGGCGATCAGCCTCGCCGCGGTGTCGGTGCCCCGGAACGAGGGATCGACGACCAGTTCCAGGACGTCGCGGTCCAGTCGGACCTCGCCGTGCACCTGCGCCTCGACGTAGTCGTCGAGGGCCCGGCCGGCGGCCCGGGGTGCCGCGGCCACCGCCTCACGACGACGCAGCAGTTCACCGGTCAGGGTCACCAGGTCCGTACCGGGCCGGCCCAGGCACACGCCGGTATCGGTGGTGGCGGCGATCAGGGCGGCCAGCACCGGCTCGACCACGTCGACGGTGCCGACGTCACGCGGTCCGAGGTGGCTGTCGCCGAAGCAGAAGGTGGTCCGGGCCAGTACCTCGGGACGCAGCCGCAGGTGACAGGAACCGAACCGGGGGCAGGCGCCGTCGGGGTGGTCGAGCAGATTGAGGCCGCCGTACTTCGGCCGCTCCGCCGGGCCGACGCCCGGTCGCTGGTAGGCGCCGCCGAACAGGCGCTCCTCCCAGCGGTCACGGTCCCCACCGGGGTACGCGGTGAGGCCGCCGTTGGAGATCCGCGTCTCGAACTGGTTGCGGTAGACCCCCTCGGTGGCGAGGGCCTCGGCGACCGTGCGGCCGTCGGCGCGCAGCCGGTCGGGGTGGAAGTTGAGGGTGATCCGTCCCTGCCGGCCGATCTCCGCGACGAGCCGCTCCGGTTCGTGGCGTACGCCGACGGATGCCAGCGCCCGCCCGATCACCGCCAGCGCGGCGGGACGGTCACGCAATGCCACCTTGCGCACGTGGCGCAGTGCCGCGCGTTGCGCGGCGGTAAGTGTTGGATCGACGGACATGCCGGCAGTCTCGCCGGGACCGGCTCCTGGCCGCATCCCGGTTCTCGCGGGCCGGGCCGGGCCGGAGGCGACAGCGCCCTCAGTGCCCCCTGGCGAGCCACTGTGGCAACTGCGGCGCCTCGGCCCCGATGCTGGTGCTGTCGCCGTGCCCGGTGTGCACCATCGTCTCCGGCGGGAGGGTGAGCAGCCGGTCGCGGATCGAGTCGACGATGGTGCCGAAGTCGCTGTACGAGCGGCCGGTGGCGCCCGGCCCGCCGGCGAACAGGGTGTCGCCGGTGAAGACGGCGCCCAGCTCGGGGGCGTACAGGCAGCACGCGCCGGGGCTGTGCCCGGGGGTGTGCAGCACGGTGAGCGTGGTGCCGCCCGCCGTGATGGCCTGGTCGTCGCCGAGGGTGCCGCCCGGTGGTTCGTCGGGATGCACCATGTCCCACAGCACCCGGTCGGCGGGGTGCAGCAGCACCGGGGCGCCGGTGGCCCGGGACAGTTGCGGGGCGACTCGGACGTGGTCGTCGTGGGCGTGCGTGGCGACGATCGCGCTGACCCGCCGCCCGGCCACCACCTCGAGGATGGCGTCGACGTCGTGTGGGGCGTCGATCACGACGCACTCGGTATCGTCGCCGACCACCCAGACGTTGTTGTCCACGTCGAAGGTCTGACCGTCGAGGGAGAAGGTGCCGGAGGTGACCGTGTGGTCGATCCGGGCGGCCATCAGAAGACCACCACCGAGCGGAGCACGTCGCCCCGGTGCATCCGGTCGAACGCCTCCTCCACCCCGTCCAGACCGATCTCCTCGGTGACGAAGGCGTCCAGGTCAAGGCGGCCCTGCAGGTACAGCTCGGTGAGCATCGGGAAGTCACGGCTGGGCAGGCAGTCGCCGTACCAGCTGGACTTGAGGGCGCCACCGCGACCGAAGACGTCCAGCAGAGGCAGTTCGACGCGCATCTCGGGTGTGGGCACGCCGACCAGCACGACGGTGCCGGCCAGGTCACGGGCGTAGAACGCCTGCTTCCAGGTTTCCGGCCGACCGACCGCGTCGATCACCACGTCGGCGCCGAAGCCGCCGGTGGCGGCCTGGATCTCCGCCACCGGGTCGGCCTCGGAGGCGTTGACGGTGTGGGTGGCGCCGAACCGACGGGCCCAGTCGAGCTTGCGGGAGTCGGTGTCCACCGCAATGATCGTCGTCGCGCCGGCCAGGGCCGCGCCGGCCACCGCCGCGTCGCCGACGCCACCGCAGCCGATCACCGCCACCGAGTCACCCCGGGTCACCCCACCGGTGTTCATGGCCGCGCCGAGGCCCGCCATCACCCCGCAGCCGAGCAGCCCGACGGCGGCCGGCCGGGCCGCCGGGTCCACCTTCGTGCACTGGCCGGCGTGGACCAGGGTCTTCTCGGCGAAGGCGCCGATGCCCAGCGCCGGGGCCAGTTCGGTGCCGTCGGTGAGGGTCATCTTCCGGGCGGCGTTGTGGGTGGCGAAGCAGTACCACGGGCGCCCGCGCCGGCAGGCCCGGCACACCCCGCAGACGGCCCGCCAGTTGAGCACCACGAAGTCACCGGGTGCGACCGCGTCCACGCCCTCGCCGACCTGCTCGACGATGCCGGCGGCCTCGTGGCCGAGCAGGAACGGGTAGTCGTCGTTGATGCCGCCCTCGCGGTAGTGCAGGTCGGTGTGGCAGACGCCGCACGACTGCACCCGGACCACCGCCTCGCCCGGCCCGGGGTCGGGCACAACGATCTCGGTGACCTCGACGGGCGCGCCCTTGCTGCGGGAGATGACTCCCCGTACCTGCTGGCTCACGCTGTCCTCCTACTCGGCACCGGCCCGCGGTCTCGCCCTCGCCGCGCGGCGGAGGCTGCCGCCTTCGCCTCCGGAGGCGAACCTACCGCCGCGACGACGGATCGGCACCGCTTCGCCGCCGGCGCCCAGCGCGGACGGCAGCCGGCGCACCCCTGGGGCGAACCTACGCATCGACGGGGCTTCTTCGCGGCGCGCCGGCCCGGTCGAACCGGACGTTGGGGTCGGTCAGCCGCCCGTACCGCATGGGCAGCAGGTCACGCAGGTAGTTCTGGTGCAGCCGCCACGGTGCCCGGGTGCCCTGGCGGGGCAGCCTGCCGACGCCGCGGCGCACGTAACCGGAGGTGAGGCCGATCAACGGCGTACGCGGGCCTGGTGGCGAGGCGAGCGGGGTGACGATCTGGGTTCCGGTGCGGTCCAGGTGACGCAGCAGCCGGCACACGTAGCCGGCCACCAGATCGGCCTTGAGCGTCCAGGAGGCGTTGGTGTAGCCGATGGTCATGGCGAAGTTCGGCACCCCGGAGAGCATCATCCCCTGGTACGCGACGGTCTCCGGCAGATCCACCTCCACCCCGTCCACCCGCAGGGCGATCCCGCCGAGGGCGAGCAGGTCCAGCCCGGTGGCGGTGACCACCACGTCGGCGGGCAGTTCCCGACCCGAGGCGAGCCGGATTCCCCGGGCGGTGAAGGAGTCCACGGTGTCGGTGACCAGCTCGGCCCGCCCGTCGGAGAGCACGCGGAACAGGTCACCGTCGGGAACCACGCACAGCCGCTGGTCCCACGGGTCGTAGCGGGGGGTGAAGTGGCGTTCGACATCGAAGCCGGCGGGCAGTCGACGGGCCGCACCCCGCCGCAGCAGCCCGCGCACCAGCCCGGGGGCGCGCCGGCTGAGCTGGTAGTTGGCCGTGGCGAGCAAAATGTTCTTCCAGCGCACGGTCTGGTGCGCCAGGCGCGCCGGCAACAGCCGCCGCACGGCGTCGGCGAGCCGGTCGCGGGAGGAGAGCGCCAGCAGGTACGTCGGTGAGCGTTGCAGCATCGTCACCCGGGCCGCCTGCCGGGCCAGCGCCGGCACCAGCGTCACGGCGGTGGCGCCGCTGCCGATGACCACCACCCGCTGGCCGGTGAGGTCGAGGGCTGCGGGCCACTGCTGCGGATGCACGATCCGGCCGGTGAACCGCTCCTGGCCGGTGAAGTGCGGCGTGTGGCCCGCCTCGTACCGGTAGTAGCCGGTGCAGGCGTACAGGAACGAGCAGGTCAGTACGACGGTCTCCGCGGTGTCCTCGCGGCGTACCTGCACCGTCCAGCGGGCCCGTTGGCTGTCCCAGTCGGCCCGCTGGACGCGGTGCCGGAACCGGATGTGTCGGGTGACGTCGTGCTCGTCGGCCGTACGCCGCAGGTAGTCGCGGATGGTGTCGCCGTCGGCGAGGCTCTTCGGGGCGGTCCACGGCGCAAACGAGTAGCCGAGGGTGAACATGTCCGAGTCCGAACGAACCCCGGGATAGCGGAACAGGTCCCAGGTGCCCCCGATCGCGTCGCGCGCCTCGACCAGGGCGTAGGTCCGGCCCGGGTGGCGACGCCGCAGGTGGCAGGCGGCTCCGATGCCGGAGAGACCGGCGCCGACGATGAGCACGTCGACATGCTCCCGACCCATCCCACCTCCCACCCCACGCCAACGACCGGACCCTACCCTCCCAACCACCCCCGTCACAGATCTTGCACTTTCTGCCGCCGCACAGCCGACAAGAAGGGCATCCCGGCGACCACAAGCGCAAGAGCCGCGAGTCAGGAGGTGAGCAGGGCCGCCGCGGTGTCGAGCAGCGCGAGTTCGGTGGCGGTCTGGGTGGGGTTGGCGCGCCGGATCGCCAGGGCCTCGGCGACGAGCGGTACGGCATGCTCGCGGATCACCAGCAGGTAGGTCCGCAGGGCGGCAGCGGCGGCGTCGGCCATCGGCTGATCGGGGTCGACGGCGACCTGGGCGAGGATCAGCGCGGTCATGGCGACGTCCAGACCGGGTGGGCCGTGGCGCACGTTGCGCCAGTCGACGAGCACCGGACCGCTCGGCGCGAGGATCACGTTTTCCGGGTGCAGGTCCAGGTGCAGGATCCGCTCGTCTGCGGACGCGCCCGGCAGTGGTGGCACGGTGTGCAGCCGGCGGTGCAGGCCGGCGAGGATCCGGGCGGCGGCGTCGACCTCGGTCGTGCCGTCGACCAGCGCCTGGAGCATCGTCGGTCCGGTCACCCGCTGCATGACCAGGTCCGCACCGTCGGCGCGGTCCACCCGGGGCACCGGGAATCCGGCGGCGTGCAGGTGGGACATGAATCGGGCCTCG
Organism: Micromonospora sediminimaris; assembly: GCF_016863575.1. Classification (NCBI taxonomy): domain Bacteria; kingdom Bacillati; phylum Actinomycetota; class Actinomycetes; order Micromonosporales; family Micromonosporaceae; genus Micromonospora; species Micromonospora sediminimaris. The sequence goes on along the minus strand of NZ_BOPD01000050.1, from coordinate 25,341 downwards.
ACGGCGACGTCGGTGCCGTCGCGGTAGCGGCGCAGCACCCGGCCGCCGTCGAGGGCGTACACGTCGGCGTCACGGCCGGCGGCGAAGGGGGTCGCTCCCATGGGTGGCACGGTAACCGGCAGCGCCCAGGCCACGATGGACGGCGGTCGGGGACACCGAGCGTGGTGCGCCTGTGACAGGCTGGGATGACAGCGAGGGTCGCCGGAGGTGATGGTCACGTTACGCATGCACGACCTCGTTGCCGTGCCGGACATGTCGCCGCTCGACATCGACGTGGCCGTCGGCGCGACGGTCGCCCTGATCGCCCGGCCCCGGCCGGCCACGGCCGTGGCGCGGGTGGTGGCCGGGCTGGCCGCGCCGGTCACCGGCCGGATCCTGGTCGGCGGCCGCGACGTCACCGACCTGCCGCCGCTGCGCCGTCGCATCGGATACGTGCCGGCCGGCGGCGCCCTGCTGCCCCACCTCACCGTCGGCCGCAACATCTCCTACGGTCAGCGCCGACGCCGGTGGGTACGCGACGTCGCCGAGGGCTGGGCGGCCGCCCTGGTCGACCGGCTCGAACTCGCCCCCACGCTGGGTCTGCGCCCGCACCTGCTGTCCGAGGCGCAACGATTCCGGGTCGCACTCGCCCGGGCCATGGCCTGTCTGCCCGAGGTGCTGGTGGTCGACCTGCCGGCCCCGGTCGACGGGGTCTTCCTACCGGACCTGCTCCAGCGCACGGCCCCACCGGACGCCCCGGGCGTGACGGTGCTGCTCTGCTCGGCCGAGGAGGAGGTGCTGACCGGCGTGACCGAGCGGGTGCCACTCGTCGACGACGTCCCACCCGGCCCGGTGCAGCCGGCGGCGCGGGCATGACCGGGGCCGGGTTGCGTCGCCGTACGCTGCTGGGCGCCGCCGCGGCGGCCACCGGCGCGATGGCCGGTGGCTGTGGGCAGGGTCGACGGTCGGTGCAGGTGGCGGTCGTCTGGGCCGGCGGCGAGTTGGGCCGGTTCCGGGAGGTGGTCGCCGGCTACCCGACGACCGTGCAGGTGGTCAGCGTGGGCAACGACATCGACGCGTTTCTGACCGCGCGCCGCGCCGCCGGCACCAGTCCCGACGTGGCGATCCTGCCCCGACCCGGTCTGGTCGTCGAGTACGCCCGGCGGGGCTGGCTCAGCGAGGTGACCCCGGCGGTCAGCTACACCGCCCCGGCGGGGATGCGCGACCTGCTCAGCGTCGACGGGCGTCGCTACGGCGTCTGGGTCAAGGCGGCCCACAAGTCGTTGTTCTGGCACTTCCCGTCGATGCTGGCCGAGCCGCCCAGGTCCTGGGACGCGCTGGTGCGGTTGACCCGCCGGCTCGGCGAACGGCACCGGGCGGGTGCGGGCCCGGCCCCGTTGGCGATCGGTGCCGCCGACGGCTGGGTGCTCACCGACTGGTTCGAGAACGTGCTCGGCGACGTCGCCGACGTGGACCTGTACGCGGCGCTGGCCCGTGGTGAGGCCGACTGGCGGGGCCGGCCGGTGCGGTACGCGTTGGAGCGGCTCGCCGAGCTGTGGAGTGTGGCTGGGGCGTTCCCGGGCGGCGGGCGGCGGGCCCTGCTCACCCAGTTCGAGGAGTCGATCATTCAGGTGGTGCACCACCGCGAGGCGACCATGGTGTTCGAGGCTGACTTCGTCGACGCGGTGGTCGGCCGGTTCCGCCGGGGCACCGAGCCGCTTGCCACGTTCCGTTTCCCCGGCGCCCGGGTGGCCGACCAGCCGCTGATCGTCGGTGGCGACGCGGCGGTGGCGTTCGCCGGCTCCGACGGCGGGGCGGAACTGGTGCGCTGGCTCAGCGACGCGGTGGCCTTCCTGCCCTGGCTCGACGCCGGGGGTTACCTCTCCCCCAACCTCGCCGTGCCGGTGGCCAGCTACCGCGACCCGTTGCGCCGACGCCTCGCCAGCGAGCTGCGTGCCGCCGACAGCGTGCAGTTCGACCTCTCCGACCAGCTGCCCGGCACCTTCACCGGCACCGACGGGGTGGGGATCTGGCGGATCATGCAGGACTTCTTCATGAACGTGACCGACGGGGTGCCGGCCCGGGAGGCGGTCGGCCGGGCCACCGGACAGCTGGCGGAGGCGGCCCGGGCGGCGGCGGGGGGCGGCAGGTGAGCCGGGGGCCGCTGCTTGGCGAGCTGGCGGTGCTCGACGATGTCGGGCCGCCCCGACGCGGCCGGGCCTATCCGGCGGCCGGCGTCGGCTGGGCGCTGCTGGCACCGGCGGTGCTGCTGCTCGGCGGCCTGCTGGCCTGGCCGGTGCTGCGTACCGTGCACGCCAGCGTCACCACCGACGGCCGCTGGGTGGGCGGCGAACACTACCGGGCCGCCCTCGCCGCCCCCGGCACCGCCGCGGTGATCGGGCGCACCCTGCTGTGGGCGCTGCTGGTACCGACGGTGGTCACCGTCCTGGGCTATCTGCTCGCCGCGGCCTCCCGCCGTTCCCAGGAGGGCTGGCTGGTCCGGCTCATCCTGGTGGTGCCGACCGCGCTGCCGCTGGTGGTCACCGGCGTGACCTTCCGGTTGCTCTACGACCCCGACCCGGGGCGCGGGCTGGCCACCCTGCTGCTGGCCCGGGTGACCGGACGCGACCCGGAGCAGCTGCCCCAACTGCTCGGGCCGGACCTGGTCACCGTGGCGGTGATGTCGGCGTTCGTGTGGGCCTGGGTCGGGCTGGCGATGCTGGTGTTCCGGGCCGCTCTCGACGCGGTGCCGACCGGGCTCGTCGACGCGGTCCGGGCCTTCGGCGGCACCCGCCGCGACGTGCTCTGGGATGCGCAGTGGCGACCGCTGCTACTGCGTACCGTCGCGGTGGTCTTCGCCCTGGTCGCGGTCGGCACCAGCCGCACCTTCGACCTGATCCTGGTGATGACCCCGGGCTCGGTACGCGACGAGGCCGCGGTGCTGTCGCTGCGGATCTGGCAGACGTCCGGTGCGACGACCACCGGCGAGGGCGCCGCCCTGGGCGTCGTCTGGCTGGTCGCGGTGACCGCCGGCATGCTGGTGGTGGCCCTGTTCGTCCGGCAGGCGTGGCCGCCGCCGCAGCAGCCGGCGGGCGGCGCGGTGACCGCGCGGCCACCGCGCCGGCTGGTCCGGCTGCTCGCCGCGGGCGCGGCGATCGCCTGGCTGCTGCCGCTCGGGGTGTTGGCCGCCACGTCGTTGCAGAATCCGGTACGAGCGGCCACCGGCGGCTGGTGGTCCGGCCCGCCGGGTCTGGACTCCTACCGGGCCGTGCTCGGCGGCGCGGAGCTGTGGCGCAGCCTCGGCTTCACGCTGGTGCTCGCCGTCGTCGTCACCGCCGCGGTGCTGGGTGTCGCGCTGCTCGCCGCCTATCCGCTGGCCTGGCTGACCGGGCCGGCCGCCCAGCTCACCGGGCTGGTGCTGATGGCCGCGGTGGTGGTCCCGGTGCAGGTGATCGCCGGCCCGCTCAACGAGGTGCTCGGGCTGGTGCTGTCCTCCGGCACGGCCCGGGGCGTGGCCCTGGTGCACATCGCCCTGGGTGTTCCGTTCGCGGTGCTGGTACTGCGCAACTCCTTCGCCGACCTGCCCGCCGAGCAGGTCCGTGGCGCCCGGATCGGCGGGCGGCACTGGTGGGGCACGTTGCGCCGGTTGGCCCGGCACAACCGCACCGCGCTGGTGGCGGTGGCGGTCCTGGAGTTCGTGCAGGTGTGGAACGACCTGGTGGTGGGTCTGCTGTTCAGCGGGCCGGACGCCGCCCCGCTCGGGCTGTTCCTCGCCGGGCAGACCCGCGGCTTCGTGGCCGGCAGCGGCACGCTCGCCGCCGGTTGTGTACTCGCCTCGATCCTGCCGGTGCTGGTGTTCGTGCTGGCCCGCCGGCAGGTGGTGGCCGGGTTGGTCGCCGGGGGTGTGCGGTGACCGGGGCCCCGCCCCGGCGGGCGGGCCGGCGGTCCCGGCTGTTGAGCGTGCTGTTGGCCGCCGGCGGGGTGGTGGGCGCCGGGGTAAGCGCCGTGCTCGGCAACGTCACCGGCAACCTGCTCTCCGAGTTGTCGCTGACCGTTCTCGGCTCGGCGAGCCTGGGCCTGGCGGCGCTCGGGGTGGCCGCCTCCTTCGTGGTGGAGTGGCGGCGGCGGCAACGCGAGCAGTTGCTGGCCGGCGACGAGGCCGAGGTGCAGGCGGGCAGCAGCGCACCGACGCTGCCCTGGCCGGCCGGGTACACCGGTCGGCAGGGCCAGGCGGAGGCGGTGGTGGCCAAGCTCGCCCCGGAACACGCGGTGGCGGTGGTGGGCCGGCGCGCCGTCGGTACGTCCTGGTGCGCGATCCAGGCGGCGAACCTGAGCCGTGCGGACTTCCCCGACGGGCAGTACTACCTCGACCTGCGCCGAGGTGGTCGGGCCCGCTCGCCCCGGGAGGTGCTGGCCGCGCTGGCCCGCATCGTCGGCACCCGGGCGCCCCGGTCCGGTCGGCCGGACGACCTGGCCGACGCCGCCGACGAGCTGCGCGGCCAGTTGGACGGCCGCAAGGTGCTGCTGGTGCTCGACAACGTGGACTCACCGGCGCAGGTCCGGCCGCTGCTACCGCCGACCGCTCGGGCCTGCCGGCTGCTGCTGGCCGGCACCGGCCGGCTCGCCGCCGTCGACGGGGTGGTGGCGTACTGGCTGGCCGAGCCGGACGTCGACGATGCGGTGGAGATGTTCGCCGACGCCGGAGCGGCCACCGCGGTGGCCCGTCCGCACCGCCCGGACCCGCGTTCCGACCCGGCGGTACGGACCATCGTCGAGCTGTGCGGACGACAGCCGCGCACGGTGACCGAGCTGGGACGACGCAGCGCACAGCACGGCTGGCGGCCCGCCGACGTGCTGCACGCGCTGCACCGCGCCGTCGACACACCGCCGCACCAGCGGGTGGGTGTGTCACCGGTGACGGGGTTGGTCACCGCTCGCGACACCGCTTACCACGCGCTCAGCGGCGAGGCTCGCCGGCTGTGGCGGTTGCTGTCGCTGAGCCGGGTACCGCTGGACCGGGCGACCATCGCCGCGCTCGCCGGACGCCGACCACACCGGGTCGCCGCCCTGTTGGACGAGCTGGCTGACGGTGCCTTCGTCGTCGGCGCGCCCGGCGACCGGTACGAGATCCGTCCGCTGCTCGCCGGGTACGCCCGGATGCATCTGCGGGAGGCCGAGCCGGTGCACCGGCGGGTCACCGTGCAGGCGCGGCTGACCCGGCATCTGGCCCGCCGGGCCGAGCAGCAGGTGGCCGCCCTGGCGACCGGTGCGCTCGACCGCGGCCAGCGGCTGCCCGACGACGATCCGTACGGCTGGTTCGACCTGCATCAGGAGTTGCTGCTGGCGGTGGTGAAGGTGCCGGCCGGCGCGGTGGAGACCCTGCCGCGTCGGGTGCGGGACTGGTGGTTCCGGCTGGCCGTGGCGCTGTGCGGCTGGCTCGCGCACACCGAACGGCTCGACGAGTGGGAGGACGTCTGCGGGACCGTGCTGGCCAACCCCACCGCCCAGGACCGGCCGGAGATCGCCGGTTGGGCCCACAACGAGCTGGGTGTGCTGCGTCGTCGCCGGCACGACCCGTACGGTGCGGTCGCCGCGCTCAGTCTGGCGGTGGCCGGGCAGGGCCGCCGGGGCACCGCCCAGGCGCGGATGAATCTCGGGCTGGCCCTGCTCGACCTCGGCCGCACCGACGAGGCGGTGGAGCATTTGGAGCTGTCGCGGCGACACCGGGCCAGCGCCGACCGCGCCGGTCGGGCGCTCAGCGACCTCGGGCTGGGGGCGGCGCGGCTGGCGCGGCACGAGCTGGAGACCGCGCACGACCTGCTGGTACGGGCGGCAAACTCGTTCCGGTCGCTCGGCGACGCACGCGGCTACGCGGCGGCGTTGACCAATCTGGTGCTGGTCCACTCGGCGATGGGTGAGCACCTCGACGCGGCGCAGGCGTGGCGGGCCGCGCTGCGCGAGTACGAGTCGCTCGGTGACCCGACCAACCGGGCGGTGGCGCTGCTCAACGCGGGCGTGGCGTTGCTCGGCGTGGCGCCGGGACAGGCCCGTCAGGCGTACGAGTTGCTGGCCGAGAGTTGGCGGCTGCGCGAGGGTGGCCGACCGGACGCCGGGTTGGGCCGGACGCTGTTGCACCTGGGCGACGCGGCGGCCGCGCTCGGCGACCACGAGGAGGCCCGTGGGCACTGGGCGGACGCGGCGGCGATCTGCGAGGTGGCCGGGGACGACGACGGCCAGCAGGCGGCCGACGCCCGACTGGGCGGTGAGCACCCGGCCGAGCCCCGCCCGGGGTGATCGTGGCGGCTACCCGCCGTGCTGCACCGCCGCGACGGTGGCGATGCCCGCGTCGATGGCTGAGGCGGTGTTGGCCGCGTAGCCCAGCACCAGGCCGGGCCGGTAGGGCCGCAGGCAGTGCCAGGACAACGGCTGCACCTTCACCCCACGCGCCAGCGCCGCCGCGGCGAGTTCCGTGTCGACCACGCCGCTGTCCAGGGTGACCGTCAGGTGCAGCCCGGCCGCCGCGCCGTGGACCGTGGCCTCCGGCAGGTGCCGGGCCAGCGCGGCGGTCATCGCGTCCCGCCGGCGTACGTGCCGCCGACGCAGCAACCGCAGTTGCCGTTCGAACGCCCCGCTGGTGATCAGCTCGGCGAGCACGAGTTGGGGCAGCACGGCGTTTCCCAGGTCGGCGTTGCGTTTGGCCGCCACCACCGCGTCCCGGTAGCGGCGGGGCACCAGCAGCCAGCCGATCCGCAGTGCCGGGGCGAGCAGCTTCGACACGCTGCCGGCGTAGCACACCCGCTCGGGCAGGGTGGCCCGCAGCGCGGGCACCGGCGGGCGATCGTAGCGGTGCTCGGCGTCGTAGTCGTCCTCGATGACCAGCCCGCCCGCTCGGGTCCAGCCGGCGAGTTGGCGACGCCGTTCGCCGTCGAGCACCGCACCGGTCGGGAACTGGTGCGCCGGGGTGAGCATCACCGCCGGCACTCCGCTGGCCGTCAGCTCGTCCACCCGCACCCCGGCGGTGTCCACCGGGATCGGCACGGTGGTCAGCCGCCAGTTGTCGAGGTGCTGACGGACGCCGAGCGAGCCCGGGTCCTCCACGCCGACCGTGGTCACGCCGTCGTCGCGCAGCGCCTGGGCCAGCAGGCCGAGCGCCTGGGAGACACCTGTGGTGACGATGACCTCGGCCGGGTCGACGGTGATGCCCCGGTTGCGGGCCAGCCATCCGGCGACGGCCCGGCGCAGGGCCGGCGTCCCGCACGGGTCGCCGTAGCCGAGGTCGGCGGCGACCAACCGGCCGAGCACCACCTTCTCGGCCCGCAGCCAGTCCGCGCGGGGAAACGCCGCGAGATCGGGTACGCCGGGCGTGAGGTCGATGTGGGCCGGGATGGTGCGTACCGTGTCGAAGACGTCGGTGCCGGGCGCGGCGCGGAACAGTGCGGCCGGATCGACCACCCGGGCCGGCGACGCGTCCTCCGGCGGCTCGGCCGGCTCGGCGACGGCGTTGGTCGCGGTGAGGGCGCTGGCCACGACCCGCGTGCCGGCGCGGCCCCGGCCGGCGACGTGCCCGTCCTCCATCAGGCGCTGGTACGCCTCGACCACCACGCCCCGCGACACGCCCAGGTCGGCGGCGAGGGTGCGGCTGGCCGGCAGCCGGGATCCGATGGGGATCACGCCGTCGGCGATCGCCCGGCGCAGCCGGTCCGTGAGCCAGGTTGCCCGGCCTCCGGGTGGCGCCTGCCCGACGTCCAGGTGCAGGAAGTCCGCCCCGGCGTTGAGGGTCGGCTCCGCCGCCGGGCGAGGCGTCCGGCCCCGATCCGCTCCGACCGTTATGGACCTGTCGACGGACATGTCTTTGGCACTGCCCACCGGACCATTGTGCCGGCAGGGTGGTGGTGAACCCGTCACCGACCAGGGAGCAGTTCTCGTGACCATCGCATTCCTGCTGACCACGCTGGTGGTCGTCGTGACCCCGGGCGCCGGGGTGCTGTTCACCCTCTCCGCCGGGCTGACCGGTGGGCACCGGGCCGCGCTGCTCGCCGCCGTGAGTGGCACGTTGGCCACGTTGCCGCACCTGCTGGCGGCGGTGACCGGGCTCGCCGCGCTGCTGCACTCCAGCGCGCTGGCCTTCGACCTGATCAAGTACGTGGGCGTGGGCTACCTGCTCTGGCTGGCGGTGGCGACGGTACGCGAGCGGGGCGCGTTCACCGTCGACGACCACGGCCCCGCCCCGCCGGCCGGCCGGATCATCGGCTCGGCGGTGGCGATGAACCTGCTCAACCCGAAGTTGACGATCTTCTTCGTCGCGTTCCTGCCGCAGTTCGTTGAGCCCGGCAGCCCGGGTGCGCTCGGCCGGATGCTCGGCCTGGGCGCGGTCTTCACCGCGACGACGCTTGTGGTCTTCGTCGGCTACGGGCTCGGCGCCGCCGCCGTACGCCGGCGGGTGCTCGACCGCCCTCGGGTGGCCGACTGGTTGCGCCGGTGCTTCGCCGGGTCGTTCCTGGGGCTCGGGCTGCTGCTGGCCCGCGCCGAGGCGTGAGTGGACGAGGAGCCGAACATGTTCTTCCAGCACTCACCACAGGTGTGGGCGCAGCACCCCTCGCTCGTCGCCGGCGTGCTGTACGTCGAGGGCGTCGCCGGGAAGCCCCGCGCCGAGCTGCCGCTGGCCGAGTTGCTCGGGGCGGCCCGGCGCCGGCTCGACGGGAGCACCGAGGCGACGTTCGCGGAGATCCAGGCATGGCGACGGGCGTTCACGCGGATGGGCCTGGCTCCCACGAAGTACCGGTGCGCGGCGGAATCGCTGCTGCGGCGGCTGCGCACGGCCGGCGACCTGCCGAGGGTGAGCCCGCTGGTGGACCTCGGTAACGCCGTCTCGGCTGCGTACGCCGTGCCGGTGGGGATCCTCGACGTCGACAGGTGTGGTGGCGGCATCGAGGTACGCCCGGCCCGGGGCGACGAGCGCTATCTGACCTTCGGTGGGGTCGAGGAACACCCCGAGCCCGGTGAGGTGATCTTCGCCGATCCGCTCGGCCGGGCACATGCGCGCCGGTGGACCAACCGGCAGAGCGGCTGGTCGGTGGTGCGCGACGACACCCGCACCGTCCTGGTGGTGGTGGAGGCGATGCACCACCAGGCGGACCGCGACGTGCCCGCGGTGCTCGACGCGCTCGCCGCCGGGTTGCGGCACGGCTGGGGCGTCTCGGCACGCACCAGCATGTTGAGCCCGGACGCGCCTCGGTTCGAGGCGTAGCTGCCGGTCACGCTGGGCACCGGGGCGGCCGGCACGGGGCGGCCGTCCCGGGTCCGCATGGGGTCAGCGGGTCTCGCCCGGTGCGAGGTAGCGGTAGCCGGGCACGGTCTCGCCGAACCAGCCGTTGACGCTGGCGAGGCCACGCTCGTTGAGTTGGGCGTCGTGGATCGGCAGGACCTCGGCCGCACCGACCCCGACCGCGAAGTCGATCGCCTCGGTCAGTTTCAGCCAGGACGCCTGCGCCGGCACCAGCAGGGTCCGCACCGGCCGGTCCGGTGGGGCCAGCGAGTCGCCCGGGTGGTAGACCGCGTCGGCCACGAGGTAGCCGAGGTTCGGGCAGTCGGGTTGCCCGCCGTGGATGGTGGCGTGCCGTCCGCCGACTGCGGTGACGTCGAGGCCGGCGGCGGTGAAGCGCTGACCCGGGCGCACCCGGGTAACCGTCAGCGGCGCCAGGTCCGGCAGCACGGCCCCCTCCGGCGCGAAGACCGGCACACCGAGGCCGGCGAGCCGGAGCACGTCGATGTGGTCGGTGTGCTCGTGGCTGACAAGTACGGCGTCCGCGCCGACCAGAGCCCGCGGCTCGCTCCAGGTGCCCGGGTCGATGACGAGCACGACGCCGTCGTGTTCGAGTCGGACGCAGGAGTGCGTGTACTTCGTGAGCCGCATTCCGGGACGGTACGCCGAGCAACCCGCCGCCGGGTGCCCGCCCGGGGGCGTCCGTGCCGTTGCCGGCCGACGCGCCCGGTGACGTGCGGCTTCAGCTCCGGGTCGAACGCCGCCGGCCCGCGCGACCGGCTGGCGGCCGCTCCGCCGCCGCCTCGGCCACCTGACACAGGTCGGTCAGCGGGTCGTCCGCCTGCGCCGCGCAGGCCACCCGTTGCAGCAGGTCACGCAGGCTGCCAGCCTGCTCCGGCGACAACTCCCGCAACAAGCGCGCCTCGACTGCGGCGAGGGCTTCGCGACGGTGCCGAGCGGCCGTCCGCCCGGTCTCGGTGAGGGTGACGAGGCGGCTGCGCCGGTCCGCCGGGTCGGGTCGGCGGACCACCAGCCCGGCCTGTTCCAGGTCGTCGATCAGGTACGTCAGCACCGTGCGGTCGATGCCCAGCTCCTCGGCGATGGCGCCCTGGTTGCGGGCCGGTTCCCGGTCCGCCGAGGTGAGCACCTGGTATCCGCGGGGCCCGCCGGGCAGGTCACCGACGGCATGGTCGGCGGCGCGGAGGTAGGCGCGAAATACGACACCGAGCATCCAACCGAGGTCGTCGTTGATCGGATCACTGGCCTGGGCGCCGCTCATCGGCCCACGATAGCGTAGATCACATATTTTCTTGAGCAATGATGTTCTGTGCGACATAACATTTGTCTCGGCGCGGGTCCGCGCCGCAGGACCGGAAGGACGGCCGAGATGAGCGACTACGGGCACCCACTGACCTTCGGGTCGTTTCTCACGCCCGGCAACGCCGACCCGACCCGGCCGGTCGGCCTGGCCATGCTCTCCGAGCAGGTCGGGCTCGACCTGGTGACGTTTCAGGACCACCCGTACCAGCCGGCGTTCCTGGACACCTGGACACTGCTCAGCTTCGTCGCGGCTCGCACCGAACGGGTACGCCTGTCCGCCAACGTCACCAATTTGCCGTTGCGCCCGCCGGCCGTGCTCGCCCGGGGCGTGGCCAGCCTCGACCTGCTCAGCGGCGGCCGGATGGAACTCGGCCTCGGCGCTGGCGCATTCTGGGACGCCATCGAGGCGATGGGGGGCCGACGCCTCTCCCCCGGTCAGGGGGTACGCGCCCTGGAGGAGGCGATCGAGATCATCCGCCAGATCTGGGACGTCGACGCCCCGGGCGGCGTCCGGGTCCCCGGCGAGTTCCACCGGGCGGTCGGCGCCAAACGCGGGCCAGCCCCGGCCCACGACGTCGGTATCTGGCTCGGCGCCTACAAGCCGCGCATGCTGGCGTTGACCGGGCGGCGGGCGGACGGCTGGCTACCGTCGCTGGCCTACCTGCAACCCGGCGATCTGGCCCGGGGCAACACCATCATCGACGAGGCCGCCGCGGACGCCGGACGCTCCCCCGCCGACGTGCGGCGACTGCTCAACGTCAACGGACGGTTCGCGGCCACCGGACGTGGCCCGCTGGACGGTCCGGCCGAGCAGTGGGCCGAGGAACTCGCCGACCTGGCCCTCACCGAGGGGATCAGCACGTTCATCCTGGCCAGCGATGATCCGGACGATCTGCGGCGGTTCGCCGCCGAGGTGGCACCGGCCACCCGGGAACTGGTCGCCGCCGAACGCGCCGACCTCCCGACCGGTGCCCCGGCCGACCGGACCCGCACCGGGGCCGACCCGGCCGGGGCCACCGGCGGCACGCGCCGCCACACCACGTCGGCCGGGCCGACCGGCCGCCCGGCCCCGGTCGGTGCGGCACCGTTCGCCGTGGTGCCGACACCCGATGACGGCGTACGCCGCAGCGACGTGCGGGTGTGGGACGAGGCCGCCCGACCGGCCGGACCCGCCCCGGACCCGCAGCGCACCTACACGGCGCACGACCAGGCGGGCGCGCAGCACCTGATCGACGTGCACGACGGTCTACGCGCCGAGCTGGCCCAGATCCACGACCTGATCGAGCAGGTCGCGGCCGGCCTGATCGACGTGGGTACGGCCCGCTCGCACATCAACACGATGACCATGCGGCAGAACAAGTGGACGTTGGGCACCTACTGCGAGTCGTACTGCCGGGTGGTCACCACCCACCACACGATCGAGGACCGGTCGCTCTTTCCGCACCTGCGGCGGGCCGACCCACGACTCGCACCGGTCATCGACCGGCTCGAGGAGGAACACCACGCCATCCACGACGTGCTGGAGGGCGTCGACCGGGCGCTTGTCGCCTTCGTGGCCACCCCGGACGGGATGGCCGACCTGCGCGCCGCGGTGGACCTGCTCAGCGACACGCTGCTGTCTCACCTGTCCTACGAGGAACGCGAACTGGTCGAACCGATCGCCCGGCTCGGCGCGCACTAGGCATCATCGAGCAATGGAGCCAGCTCGGGGACACCGGTGCGTACCGCACACCGCCGACGTGCGGATCGAGGCGTGGGCACCGGACCGGGCCGGTTGTGTGGCCGAGGCGGTCGCCGCGCTGGTCGGGTCGTTCACCGACCCCGGCGGGGCCCGCCCCCGTGCCGAGCGGGTGTTCCACGCGCCGCCCGCTGCCGACATGGATCTGCTGGTGACCGTCCTCGATGAGGTCATCTTCCGGATGGAGACGACCGACGAGCTGCCGCTGGCGACCGAGGTGATCGACGACGGAGTCGACGGGCTGCTGGTGCGCTGGCACACCTGCGCCACCACCGACCTGGAGCTCACCGGCGCGGTGCCCAAGGCGGTCTCGCTGCACGAGCTGCGCTTCGGTCCGGCCGGAACCGGCTGGTCCTGTGCGGTGACGCTGGACGTGTGACGTCACCCGCTGGCCGACACCGGCCACGAACCGTCGGGCAGGTGCCGCTCAGCCCTTCACCACGCCGAGCGGGACCAATCGGGCCACCTTGCGGCACAGGCCGGCGCCCTCGGCGGCCTCGACCACAGCCGTGATGTCCTTGTACGCCGACGGCATCTCCTCGGCCAGGCCGCGACGCGACGCTCCGCGTACCGCGATGTCCTGCGCCTCCAACTGGCCGCGCGGGTCGGTGCCGTGCCCGGCGGAGACGGCCTGCTTGCGACTGCGTACCCGGCCCGCCCCGTGGCAGGTGGAGGCCCAGGCGGGTGAGCCGGCCACCCCGGTCAACACGTACGAGCCGGTGCCCATCGAGCCGGGGATGAGCACCGGCTGACCGACCGCGCGCAGGTCCTCGGGCAACTCGGGGTGCCCCGGCGGCAAGGCACGGGTGGCCCCCTTGCGGTGGACGCACAGCCGTCCCACGACCCCCGCCACGACATGTTCCTCGATCTTGGCGAGGTTGTGCGAGACGTCGTAGACCAGGTCGAGTCGCCGACCGGTCTGCCGCCTGAAGATCTGCTCCGCCGCGTGGGCGAGCAACTGCCGGTTGGCCCGAGCGTAGTTGGCCGCCGCGGCCATCGCGCCCAGGTAGGCACGTCCTTCGGCGGAGGCGACCGGCGCACAGGCGAGCTGCCGGTCCGGTACCCGGATGCCGTGCCGGTCCATCACCCGCTCCATGATCCGCACGTGATCGGTGCAGATCTGGTGGCCCAGGCCCCGCGAACCGCAGTGGATCATCACGCAGACCTGGCCGGTACGCAGCCCGAACGCCTCGGCCACCGGCTCGTCGTACACCTGCTCGACGGCCTGTACCTCCAGAAAGTGGTTGCCGGAGCCGAGACTGCCCACCTGGCGCGCGCCGCGCTCGATCGCCCGCTCGCTGACCTGGGTCGGGTCGGCCTCGTCCACCGCGCCGTGGTCCTCGCACCGGTCCAGGTCCCGCTCCACGCCAAAGCCACGCCGCACCGCGTACCGGGAGCCGCCGCGCAGCACCGCGTCCAGTTCGTCGCGGCTGGTCAGCTGCCACACCGCCCCGCTGCCCATGCCCCGGGGGGTGGCCGCGCCGAGCCCGTCCATCACCGCGTCCAGGTGCGGGCGTAGTTCGTCGCGGCCCAGGTCGGCGGCGAGCAGCCGGACCCCGCACGAGATGTCGAATCCGACACCGCCCGGCGAGACCACCCCACCCGCCTCGACGTCGGTGGCGGCGACCCCGCCGATCGGGAAGCCGTAGCCCCAGTGCAGGTCCGGCATCGCGTACGAGGCGTCGACGATGCCGGGCAGGGTGGCCACGTTGGCGACCTGTTCCAGCGACCGGTCCGCCGCCGGGTCGGGCAGCAGGGACCGGGACGCGAAGACCACTCCGGGCACCCGCATCGGGTCACGCCGCTCGATCCGGAACCGGTACGGCGACTCCTCGACCACCTCCATCGAGGGCAGCTACCCGCCGTCGCCCCAGCTACACCTGGCGCTGCCGACCATCGCCCACGGACGTGCCGGACAGTCGCTGCGGTACGTCGAAAGGCGACCCTCATTCGCGTCGCCGGACGGCAGCTGACGCACCCTCACCGACCTAGCGTTCGTGGCGCAACGGACCGCGCCTGGACGGGCGCCGGAACGATAGGAGGACAGGTGTCCCGCAACAGATTCATCTGGATCGGGCTGGTCGCGCTGACCTGGGCGGCGATGATGTCGTTCGGCGGCGTGGCGGCCGAGACCGTGATGCTCTACCCGAACATCTTCCACGACGCCCCGGCATCGCTGGAGCGCGCCCGCGACTTCCTGACGGTCAGCGGCCCCAGCGACTACTTCCCGCCGCTGGGCGCCTCGGTGGTGCTGCTCGGCGTCGCCACCACGGTGCTCACCTGGCGAGATCGCCGGCTGCGGTGGTGGGTCGCCGCCGCGACCATGGTCTTCGTCGCGTGTGAGTTCCTCTTCTCGGTCGTCTTCTTCTGGCCCCGCAACGAGATCATGTTCGTCGATCCGGTGGGCGCCCACTCACCGCAGTACCTGCGCCAGGTGGCGGAGGAGTTCGTCGCCGGGCACCGGGTGCGGCTCGCCGGTGGCGCGGTGACCGCCGCGCTGGCCTTCACCGCTCTGCTGCGCTGGGCTCGTACCGCCGCCGGAGAGCGGGGGGCCCGCACCACCGTCACACCTGGTAGAAGCGACGGTAGCGGCGGATGAGCCGCCACTGCACGAGCACCGCCGCGACGGTCAGCAGCATCATCACCAGAGTCGCCGCCGCCGCGTAGCCGTACCGCAGGTACTCGAATCCGGTCTGGTAGACGAAGAGCGACAGGTAGGTGGTGGCGTACGGCGGGGGGCCGCCGTCGGTCACCACGAACGCCGGCACGAAGGTGAAGTGCAGGCTGGCCACCGCGTCGCGGACCGCCAGCAGGGCGAGCACCGGAGCCATCAGCGGCAGGGTGATCCGGCGGAAGACGTCCCAGCCGGTGGCGTCCTCGATGGCGGCCATCTCGTACACGTCGCGGGGCAGCGCCCGCCGGGCGGCCAGCAGCACGACGAAGGTCTCCCCCATGGTGAACAGGCTCATCAGGATGATCCCGGCGCGGGCGCTTGTCGGGTCGGTCAACCACTGCGGCGGGGTACGACCCAGCACGGTCAGCCCGTTCTCCCCGCCTACCCGCAGCAGTTGGTTGATCGGCCCGTACAGCGGGTTGAACAGCCAGAGCCAGAGCAGCCCGTACGCGATCTCCGGTACGGCGGTGGGCAGCAGCGTGGCGGTGCGGGCGGTGCCGACGCCGGCCGCCCGGCGGTGCAGCAGCAGCGCCAGTCCCAGCGCCAGCAGCACCCGCAGCGGCACGGCCACCAGCGCGAAGACCACCGAGTTGAGCAGCGCCACCCGGAAGATCGGGTCGTCCAGCAGGGCGGCGAAGTTGTCCAGCCCGGCCCAGGTCGGCGGACGCAGCAGGTCGTAGTCGGTGACCGACATGCCGAGCGTGACCAGGGCCGGCACCAGCACCAAACCGACCAGCCCGATCAGGTACGGCGTCAGCATCAACGCCAGCTGCCGCCGCGCCCTGGTGTCCGGGCTGCGCACCGGCCGGGCCGCCCGCCGGCCCGGCGCCGCACCGCTGGCGCTCACGGCTGGTACCGGCGACCGGTGGCGGCGTGGAACAGGTGCGTGTCCGCCCACCGTACGTCGAGGCGTACCGTCGCGCCCCGATCGGGCCGGCGGGCCGCCGGCACCCGGGCGACCACCTGTTGTCCGGCGGCGAGGCGGAGGTACGCGAAGGCGTCCGCACCGATCACCTCGACCCGGTCGACGGTGGCGGGGGTCCCCTCGGTCGAGTCGAGCGCCACGGCTTCGGGTCGGAACCCGATCTCCAGCAGTGCCTCGTCCGTGAGCGTCGGCGCGTCGCCTCGTGGTCGCAGCGGGCCGTCCGCCGGCAGCAGGTTCATCGCCGGTGAGCCGACGAACCGGGCCACGAAGCTGCTCGCCGGGGTGCGCCAGATCTCGTCCGGGGTGCCCACCTGCTCGACCCGCCCGTCGCGCAGCACCGCGATCCGGTCGGCGAGCACCAGCGCCTCGGTCTGGTCGTGGGTGACGTGCACCATTGTCGCCCCGATCCGGTCGTGCAGGGCCCGCAGTTCGGTCCGCATCTCGGCGCGCAACGCCAGATCCAGGTTGGACAGCGGCTCGTCGAGCAGGAACACGTCCGGTTCGCGGACCAGCGCCCGGGCCAGGGCGACCCGTTGACGTTCCCCGCCGGAGAGCTGCCCGGGCCGGCGGTCGAGCAGCCCGGCGCAGCCCACCGTCTCGGCCGCCGCCCGGGCCCGTTCGCGCGCCAGCCGGCGCGGAATGTCGCGTACCTCCAGCCCGAAGGCGATGTTCTCGACCACGGTCAGGTGCGGGAACAGGGCGTACGACTGAAAGACCATCGACACGTTGCGGCGGCCGGGTCGCTCCTCGGTGACGTCGCGGCCGGCGATGCGGACCCGACCGGCGGTGACCGGTTCCAACCCGGCGACCACCCGCAGCACCGTCGACTTGCCGGCGCCGGAGGGGCCGAGCACCACCAGCAGTTCACCCCGGGCGACGCTGAGGTCCACCTCGTGCAGCACGGTGGTGTCGCGGTAGGCGGCACTGACGCCGTCGAGGACGAGCCCGTCGCTCACCCGTTCTCTCCCCGGGCGAACATCGGCCGGCTCTTGGCGTCCAGCTCCCGGATCACGTCGTCGAGCTTGTCGCCCCGATGCATGGCGTTCTCCAGGATGCCGTAGCTGAGGTCCTCGATCTCTGGCCAGGTGGAGACGGTCGGCAGGGCCCGGACGGTGGGGATGGCGTCGAGGAAGACCTGCGAGTTGCGGGGCGGTTGGTCCGGGTCCAGGAACGCCGGTGAGCGGGACACCTCCATGTGCGACGGCACGGTACGCCCGGTCGCGGCGATGATCCGCTGTCCCTCCTCAGACATCGCGTACTCCATGAACCGCCACGCGGCGTCCTTGTTCCGTGACCCCCGGGTCATGCAGTACGCGTCGGAGTGCAGCACCCCCACCGGCTGCCGGTAGACCGGCAACGGTGCGACATCCCACTCGAAGCCGGTGATGGTGCGGAAGTTGGTGGTGGCTCGGCGGGAGGTCATCAGCATGGCGAGCCGGCCGTTGAGGAAGCGTGACTCGTCGTCCTCCGCCTCCACCTCGGCGTCGCTGGGCACCACCCCGTACGCCTGCCGCAGGTCGATCAGGTTCCGCAGCGCATCGCGGGCGGCCGGGCTGTCCAGCGTGAGCCGGGTCGGCCGCTCGGGGTTGTCGACGATCTCACCGCCCTTGGACCAGACCAGCGGGGCCAGCCGGATGATCGACGGCTCCACGCCGAGCCCGTGCACGGCGGGCAGCCGAGCCGCTCCCTCGGCCTCGGTGCCCTTGATCACCAGCCCCCGGTCGTCGCGGGTCATCAGGGTGGCGGTGGTGACCAGGTCGTTCCAGGTCCAGCCGGCCGTCGGCTCGGGCACCCCGTACTCGGTGAACAGGGTGCGGTTGTAGTAGACGGCGAGGCTGGAGACGTTCTGCGGCAGGCACAGTTGGGCGTCGTCCCACCGGAACGCCTCCATCGCCACCGGGTAGTAGTCGGCCGGGTCGAGCACCGAGGAGCCGGCGATCCGCTCGTCCAGCGGCTCCACCACCCCCTTGGCCGCGAACTGGCCGTAGAAGCGGTAGTTCATCAGGAACAGGTCCGGTGGTGCGCCGCCGGCCACCGAGGTGGCGAGTCGGGCCAGCAGGTCCTTGCGGTCGCTGGCCTCGATCAGCTGGATCCGCTCGCCGGACCGAGCCTGCTGGTACGCCTCGATCAGGGTGCGGTACGCGCCGAGTTCCTCCGGGGCGCCGAACACCAGCAGCTTGACCGGATCACCTGAGGACAACCCGCCGCCGGAGCCGCAGCCGGTGAGGGCGAGCATGGTGCTCAACGCGAGGGCGGACAGGGATCTGATTCGCACGATTGTCATCCCTCGGATCGGTCGTCGTGGTGCAGGAAACGCCGCTGCGCCAGCGCGAAGACCACAAGCGCGGGCACCATGGCGATCACCGCCCCCGCCAGGAAGACGGGAAAGTTGGTCGGGTCCAGCAGGGACAGCGACCGCAGCGCCAGCGGCAGGGTGAACAGCTCACGGTCGTAGATGTAGATCAGCGGGTCGAGAAAGTTCGACCAGGTCAGCACGAAGGTCAGCGCGGTCAGCCCGGCGGTCACCGGGCGCACCAGCGGCAGCGCGACCCGCCACCAGGTCCGCAGCGGTGACAGGTCCTCCACCAGGCAGGCGTCGTACAGGTCGGCCGGCAGGGCCCGGAAGGCCAGGTAGTAGACCAGCACGTAGAGGGGCGAGGTGCCCAGCAGCGCCGGCGCGATCAACGGTACGAGGGTGTCGGTCAGCCCGAGCAGCCGAAAGATCGCGAAGCGGGGCACCAGCAGGGCGGTCGCCGGCACCATCAGCGCGACGAGTGAGGCGGCCACCACGACAGCGGTGACGCGTGGCGCGATTCTGGCCAGCGCGAAGCCGGCCAGTGCGGCGACGAGCACGCTCAACGGCACCGCCACCACGGCGACGAGCAGCGAGTTGAGCGAGGCACGCAGCAGGCCGCCGAGGTCGAGGGCGCGCTCGTAGCCGGTGGTGGAGAGCGGTTCGGGCACCAGCTGCGGCGTCGGCGACGGAGGCAGGCCGGGCTCGGTGAGGGAGCCGGATACCAACAGCAGCAGGGGCGGAACGAAAACCAAGAGGACGAAGACCGCGCCGAGCGTACGCCACAGCCGGGCGGCCCGTTCGGGCAGCGGTGAGGGGCCGCGAGCGCGACCCCTCACCAATGGTGTGCCGATGATCGTGTTCCTTACTTCAAGGTCATTTTCCAGGCGCCGAGACCGTGCGAGGCAGCGTAAAGGATCCGCTCGCCGGGCACGATGGTCAGGCCGGCCACCTCGACGTTGGGCATACCGCGAGCCGCCTTGGTCCAGGACTTCTTGCCCTTGGGCAGCAGCAGCACCCCGAAGTCGGTGGAGGCGTACAGGTCGCCGGTGACGTCGTCGCGGACCAGGTCGGTGATCGGCTGGTCCCCGAAGTCGTACGACCTGTCGCTCCAGGTCGCCCCGTCGGCCGTGACCGTCACCTCGAAGGCGTGGCCGGGGGTGGTCGGCGTGTTGGAGCCGTACCCGCTGTAGGAGATCCACGCCCGGGCCGGGTCGGCCGGGTCGATGTGGATGCTGGTGACGAAGCGGTTCGGCGTGGCGGCGGTGTCCACCCGGGTCCAGGTCACCGCGGCGGCCGGTTCCGCGTCGACGTTGCGGCTGACGAAGACCCGGCCGGTGCTGGTGGCCGCCCAGGCGGTGGAGCTGTCGGAGTCGACCCGCTGGATGACCGACACCGCGCCGCCGGCCCGGTCGCCCCAGCCGGTACCGGTCAGGTTGGTGGTGCCCAGCGGCTCCCAGTCACCGCAGTCCTCCTCGTAGGTGCCGGTCCAGGAGTTGCAGATCCGGTCGGCCTCGGCCAGGCTGCGGTTGCCCAGGCCGAAGGTCTTGGTGCGGTACGCCGACAGTCCGGTGCCGGCGAACATGGTGCCGCTGACCTTCGGGTCGCTGATCACCGGGGCGTAGAACAGGCTGCCCGGCTGACCGTAGATCGGGTCGGCGGTCCAGATCCAGCTCGCGATGTCACCGTTGGCGAAGCTCACCTCGGGCGAGACGTCGTAGTAGGTGTGGAACCGGAACTCGGGGCGGGCGACGTCCCAGCCGGAGGCCCCGCCGTCACCGATCATCGTGTTGACCCAGCGCTGCCGCTGGCCCTTGTTCTCCCAGGTGCCGTTGTCCTGGGTACCGCCCTGCAACAGGTTCACGTCGTGGGGGCTGGCCGAGAGGCTGATGAACTGCAAGGTGTTCATGCCCTTGTTGACGCCGTCCAGCTTCGACGGGATCTTCGACAGCATCTGCCGGCAGCGGTCCCGCTGGCCCGGCTTGGTCAGGTTGCGGTCCGGGTTGTCGCACCAGGACGAACGGTCGACGAACTCACCGCTGGAGCGCATCACGCCGCCGTCGCTGGCCTCGAAGAACTGGTACGGGTTGCGCGGGTTGGTGACCAGGTCGTGCTGGTCGGGGTGCAGGCCGTTGGGGTGCAACTCGTCGGTGCCGTCGTAGGTCATGTCGGTGCCGCTGACCCCGGCGTCGGTGGAGAGGATCACGGCCCGCTTGTTGGCCACCGTCTCGCCGTACACGTAGGAGCCGCCGGTGTAGACGATGTCGGGGTGCCCCGCCGGGGTGTGCACGAACACGTCGTACCAGCACTGGCCGGTGCACTGGTTGTAGGTGGCGAAGCCCGGATCGGCCGGGTTGGAGCTGGTCAGGTCGGTGAACGTCGGCGATCCGGCGGCCACGTCGTCGCTGCGGAACAGCCGCGAGTACGGGGTGCCGGTGTTGCCCTCGTAGACGTACATCCGGGTCTTGCCGCCGGGCAGGGCGGTCACGTCGATCGCCGGGCGGGTCTGGAACATCGCGGGGTTGAGCGACGGCTTGATCTGCGTCCAGGTCGCCCCGGCGTCGGACGAACGCCACACCCCCCGGGCGTACGAGCTGGCGTAGACGATGTTTGCGTCGCGCGGGTCGAGCTTGACCTGGCGTACGCCGCGCGGCGAGCAGGTGGCGGTGTTGTTGTACTCGGCGGCGCTGCCGGTGCAGGCGGTGGCGTCGGCCGAGCCGTTGTGGATGAACTTCCAGCTCTTGCCGCCGTTCGTGGACTTGTACAGGCCCCACTTCTCGGCGTCCGGCACCGGCCGGGTGACCCCGGTGCAGCAGGAGCTGGACATGCCGCGCAGCGCCGTGGTGGTGGCCACGTAGAGCGTCTTGGGGTCGCCGGGCTTGATGGTGATCTCACCGATGCCCTTGCCGCCGAGGACGTCCTTGCCGAGCGGGCCGGACCAGGTCAGGCCACCGTTGGTGGACCGGTACAGGCCGACGCCGGCGACACAGCCGGAGCCGCAGGTGTTGGCCTCGCCGGTGCCGACGTAGATGGTCAGGCCGGTGCGGTCGTTGCGGTCGATCGTCACCGCGCCGGCGGCGTTGATGCCCAGCGGGCCGCCCAGGTAGAACCACTTCGGTTCGCCGGCGAGGATGTTCAGGGTGCCCCAGACGCCGCCGCCGGCCGGGGTGACGTACGCCCGGCAGAGCAGCTTGGAGCAGTCGGGGCTGATGTCGATCGAGGTGACCCGACCGCCGGCGACATACTCGTTGGGCACGTAGTTGAAGGCGTTGCGGTACTCGGTGAACGGGTAGAGCGCCTCGCTCGGGCCGATGTTTGTCCACTGCCGGCTGCCCTTGAACCGCTTGTCGGCGGCCTTGAAGGCCGACTTGGACCGGTCCAACTGGGCGATGGTGATCGCGTCCGCGGGGTAGGCCCGCTCCAGGAACGCCTGCTGGGCGGCGCCGCCCGGCCCGTCGGGGGACATTCCGCTGTCGCCCGGAACGGCGCGGCGCAGCCGCTCCAGGTGGGTGCCGAGCGCGTTTGGCATCTCCCCGCCGACCGCGACGGGTGCCGGCACCTCGGCGCCGGCGAAGTGGATTCCGACCAGACCCGTCGACGCCACCAGGGCACCGACCGCCAGGCCAACAAGCAGATGGCGACGTCTACGCTTCACGAGGGTTCCTCCGGCATGACGGCGTCACCGCAGCGCGGCATCCGGATTGGCGACCGTCGCTGGCAGCGTCCACGCAGGAATATGTCAGAGAGATACACCCCAGGCAATAGAGCTGTTAGACGTTATCCAACCGCCGCCGGGAGGGATGGACCGGATGTCCGAGGAGGGTGGGCCGGCCGGGGACGAGCTGCGGGCCGACTGTGCCCGCTGCTTCGGCCTGTGCTGCGTCGCCCCCGCCTTCGCCGCGTCGAGCGACTTCGCGCTCGACAAGCCCGCCGGCCAGCCGTGCCGCAACCTGGGAGCGGATTTCGGCTGCACCATCCACGCCGAGCTTCGCGAACGGGGTTTCCCCGGCTGCACCGTCTTCGACTGCTTCGGCGCGGGTCAGCGGGTCGCCCAGGTCACCTTCGGCGGTCGGGACTGGCGCGAGGAGCCGCGACGCGCACGGCAGATGTTCGACGTGTTCGCGGTGATGCGCCCGCTGCACGAGCTGCTGTGGTTGCTCACCGAGGCGCTGCGGTTGAGTCCCCCAGCCGACCTGCGGGCGGGGCTGGCAGCTGCGCTCGCGGAGACCGAGCGGTTGACCGGTGGCGACCCGGAGACGTTGCTCGCCACCGACGTCGACACGCATCGGGCGACGGTCAACTCGCTGCTCTCGCGTACCGCCGAGCTGGCCCGCGCCCGGGGCGGAGCCGGCGCCGACCTGCGCGGCGCCACGCTGGTCGGCCGCGACCTGCGCCGCACCACCCTGCGCGGGGCGAACCTGCGGGGCGCCGCGCTGGTCGGCGCCGACCTGCGTGGCGTGGACCTGGCCCGAGCCGACCTGACCGGCGCGGATCTGCGCGGGGCCGACGTGCGCGGGGCCGACCTGTCGGGTGCTCTCTTCCTGCACCGGTCACAGGTCGACGCCGCCCGGGGCGACCTGCGGACCCGGTTGCCGGGACGGATCAGCCGCCCGGCCCACTGGTCACACCTGCCGCTCGCCTCGCCGAGAGCGTCGCGGCGC
Source organism: Micromonospora sediminimaris (assembly GCF_016863575.1). Classification (NCBI taxonomy): domain Bacteria; kingdom Bacillati; phylum Actinomycetota; class Actinomycetes; order Micromonosporales; family Micromonosporaceae; genus Micromonospora; species Micromonospora sediminimaris. Next base: position 2,489 of record NZ_BOPD01000050.1, on the reverse strand, counting down.
GGCCGGCGCCGCTGACCGGTACGAGACGACGGCCCGGCCCGGCGCGGCGCGATCGGTCAGCGGCGAACTGGCGCGGCGGCCTTCCGCGCCTCGTTCATGCCCTGGTTGGCCAGCGCGTCGGCCCGCTCGTTCTCCGGGTGCCCGTTGTGGCCCTTCACCCACAGCCAGGTGATCTGGTGCCGGGCGCAGGCCGCTTCCAGCCGCTGCCACAGGTCGGCGTTCTTCACCGGCTGCTTGGCGGCGGTCAGCCAACCGTTGCGTTTCCACGACGCCAGCCAGCTGGTGATGCCGTTGCGCACGTACGTGCTGTCGGTGTGCAGTTCGACGGTGACCGGGCGGGTCAGGCTCTCCAGCGCCTCGATGGCGGCGGTCAGCTCCATCCGGTTGTTGGTGGTCGGGTCCGCTTCCCCGCCGCGCAGCTCACGCTCGTGGGAGCCGTAGCGCAGCACCGCGCCCCAGCCGCCCGGGCCGGGGTTGCCGCTGCACGCCCCGTCGGTCCAGATCCGCACCACCCGGCCGGCCGTCTCGTCCACCATGGCGGCAGACCCTACCGTCCGCCGGCCCCCGGGTCGCTCGACGGGCCGTTAGGGTCGGCGGAGTGAGTGATGTCGTGACCGAAAGTCGGCTGCTGATCCGCCCGGCGGAGCCGGGAGACGCGGAGATGCTGCACCGTTTCATCGTCGAGCTGACCGAGGCCGAGCAGTATCCCGGCGAGGTGGCGGCACAGCCGGCGGACGTGGCGAACGCGCTGTTCGGCGACCGGCCGGTGGCCGAGGCGGTGGTGGCCGACGTCGCCGGTGACCCGGTCGGTTTCGCGCTCTACTACCCCACCTACAGCACCGTGGCCGGCCGGCCCGGCATCCACCTCGAGGACCTGTACGTCCGGCCGGAGCATCGCGGCGATGGCGTCGGTCGGGCGTTGCTGGCCCACCTGGCGAGGTTGGCCGTGGCACGCGGTTGCGCCCGCCTGGAGTGGTGGGTGCTGCGTACCAACGATCCGGCGCTGCGCTTCTACCGACGGCTGCACGCCCGCACCGTCGACGAGATCGACGTGCTTCGGCTGGACGGCCCGCAGCTGCGGGCGCTCGCCGCCGACCACCACCGGTCCGAGGTCGACTCCGCTGTGGCTCAGTGACCTGGGGCGTCGACGTTCGGCGACTCGCTGTCGACGACGGGCGGCGGCACGGTCCACGCCGGGTGGCGCGACGGCGCGAGCCGGTCGCGTAGCCGACCGGCGGCATCGGCGACGGTGGCGGTGACCATCGGTCGCAGTCGGGTGGAGCGCATCACCGCCAGGTCCTCGGCCACGGTGGTGTCACCGTCGAGGAAGCGCAGCACCCGGCTGGCCGGGTTGCGCTCGAAGAGGCGGCCGAAGAATTCCGGACCGTCGACCAGGCCACCGTTGAGTGCCCGCAGCGCGACCGCGTCCATCCACCGGTGCCGGTCGGGGTACGCGGACGCCGGCACCGGTGGCCGCCCGGCGGCGACGGCCCGGGCCACCTGTTCGGCCTGACGGTGCATCGCCGAGAAGGTGAAGCCGGTCGAGGGCCGGGTGGCACCGCCAGCCGTGCCGAGCCGCACCACTCGCGGCGTGGGCCGGGCCACGAACGGGCCGTCGGTCATCGGGATGACGCCGTTCTCGACCTCGGCGACCGTGAGCCGGGCCGGGTCGAGACCGAGCAGGTCGCGGTATCCGGCCAGCGCCGCGTCGTACGCCGCTCCGGTCAGCAGGTGGGGTGAGAACTCGGTGTACTCGACCAGGGCGTACCGACTGTCGACGGGCAGCACGTAGCCGAACGAGACCCCCCGGGCAGGCTGCGGGGTGCGAAAGTCCATCAGGACCGCCCGCGCCGGGTCGAAGACCGGTCGGTCGGCTCTCAACCACCAGCCCCGGAAGTGCTGCAACCAGTTGGTGCGGCCGGGCCGGTGCGGTGGCCGCGGCCGGGAGTCCAGCAGCCAGCCGGCCCGCAGCAGCGGTCGACCCTCGACGGTACGCACCAGCACCCGTTCACCATCGTCGTCGACGCTTCCGGCAGCGGCGACGATCCGGGTCACGCCCAGGCGTCGCTCCGCCGCTGCGGCCCGCTCGTAGATCGGGCCGGAGCGCAGCATCGCGTACCGCAGCGGACTCAGATCCAGGGCGTGCCGCGTGTCGGGCGTGACCACCTCGACGCGTGACCAGCTGGCGCTGAGCAACTCGTCCAGGTCGTTGCCGGGCCGGCCCCAGAACGCCCAGGTGCGGTCCTGCCCACGTCGGTGCACCGGATCGACGACCGCGATCCGCACGTCGCGTACGCGGTGCCGAGCCAACGCGGCCAGCACCAGCGACGCCGCCCCACCCCCGCCCACCAGGGCGAGATCGACGTCGACCGGCGGGGAGTCCATCCGATCACGCTGCCACATCCGCAGGCCGGTCGGATGCGCAGGGGGCGGTGCCGACTTCTTGGGCCGGTCCTCGAACGCCGCAAAGCCCGCTGGCCGGCACCCGA